>JAVBUN010000073.1:0-13022 GCA_031555335.1 Microbacterium sp. | reverse complement strand
CCGTCATGACCGCGACGCTCACGAACGAGAAGTACGACGAGGTCACCGAGGCGCTCAAGGACGTCATGGACCCGGAGCTCGGGATCAACGTCGTCGACCTCGGGCTGATCTACGACCTCGCCTGGGACGACGAGAACGACGCCCTCGTCATCCACATGACCCTCACCTCCGCGGGCTGCCCGCTGACGGACGTGCTCGAGGAGCAGACCGCGCAGGCGCTCGACTCGGTCGTCGACCGGTTCCGCATCAACTGGGTGTGGATGCCGCCGTGGGGGCCCGAGCGCATCACGGATGACGGGCGCGACATGATGCGCGCCCTTGGCTTCGCGATCTGACGCGCCCGCCCGCGTGAGCATCGAGCCGCTCCGCGCCGTCCCGCTCGCGCAGCTGCGGGAGCGGACGAGCGCGAAATGGCGCACCTACCCGGCGGATGTCCTGCCCCTGTTCGTCGCCGAGACGGACTATCCGCTCGCCCCCGCCATCACGCGGGCCCTCGAACGGGCGGTCGCCCTCGGCGACACCGGGTACACCCCGGTGCGCTCGGGGGTGCGCGAGGCGTACGCGGCCTTCGCCGCCCGTCGCTTCGCGTGGCGACCGGACCCGGCGCGGATGCGGTCGACCCTCGACGTGATCTCGGGGGTGGTCGAGATCCTGCGGCGTGTCACGGTTCCGGGTGACCGTGTGATCGTGACGCCGCCGGTGTACCCGCCGTTCTACGAGTGCGTCCCCGAGGCCGGGGCGGTCGTCGAGCGGGTCCCGCTCCTGCAGCGGGAGGACGGCTGGGAACTCGATCTCGACGGGATCGAGGCGGCTCTCGCGGGGGGAGCGCGGGCGGTGCTGCTCTGCAACCCGCACAACCCGACCGGCACCGCGCACTCCGCCGCATCCCTCGCCCGCCTCGCCGAACTCGCCGACGCGCACGGCGCGGTCGTGGTGAGCGACGAGATCCACGCCCCGCTCGCGCAGCCGGGAGCCGGGTTCACGCCCTTTCTCACCGTGTCGCCCGCGGCCGAGCGAACGGGTTTCGCGGTGGTGTCGGCCAGCAAGGCGTTCAACCTCGCGGGACTCAAGTGCGCCGTCATGGTCAGCGCCCACGACGCGACGACCGCGGTCCTGCGCGGAATGCCCGACGAGGTCGAGTGGCGCACGGGTCAGTTCGGGGCGCTCGCGGCCGTCGGCGCGTTCGCCCCCGAGAGTGACGAGTGGCTCGACAGCCTGCTGGCGGCGATCGATGAGAACCGTCGGTTGCTCTCGACGCTGCTCACGGCTCTCATCCCGACGGCGCGCTACCGCATCCCGCCCGCCGGCTACCTCGCCTGGGTGGACCTGTCGGCGTCGGGGTGGGGCGCGAGCCCTGCCGCCCGCATCCGGACGGAGGCGAAGGTCGCGGTGCTCGACGGTCCTGCCTTCGGCGACGAGGGGGCGGGATACGTGCGGATCAACCTCGGGTGCGCGCCGGAGGTGTTGACCGAGGCGATCGAACGGATCGCGCGGATGCGGCAGACCTCGCCGGATTGATCCCCGAGCGAGGTAAGGCTACCCTCATAAGGTGACGACCGCGCAGACGACCCGCCCCACCTACCGCCCCTACCTCGCCGCTGTGAAGCGGGTGGCGCGTCTGTCTCCGAGCTTCGTGCGCATCACGTTCACGAGCCCCGGGTTCGTGGACCTCGGCACCGCCGGGCTCGATCAGCGCCTGAAGGTGCTCTTCCCCGGCCCGGACGGTCGCGTCTGCGAGGTGGGGCAGACCGATCCGGAGGCCATCGCGGCCGGTGCGTGGTACGCGCTGTGGCGGGAGCTGCCGCTCGCCGAGCGCACCCCGTTCCGCACGTACACCGTGCGCCGTGCGGCGCCGGAGGACCTCGAACTCGACGTGGACTTCGTGCTGCACCACGAACCCGGTCCGGCGGGCGCGTGGGCGGCAGCGGCGGCGCCGGGCGACGAGCTCGTCATCGTCGGTCCGGACGCGCTGGGTCCCGACCCCCGCATCGGCCTCGACTGGCACCCCGGCACCGCGCGGCGGATGCTGCTCGCAGGCGACGAGACCGCCGCCCCGGCGATCTGCAGCATCCTCGAGTCGCTCGGTCCCGAGCACGACGTCGATGCCTTCATCGAGGTCCCGGATGCCGCCGACGCCCTGCCGGTGCGAACGCACGCCCGCATCAGCTGGCTGACGCGCGGCGCGCGTCCCCACGGCGAGGCGCTGATCGAGGCGGTATCGGCCTGGGCGGACCGCTCCGCCGGGGTCCTCGCGCGGGCCTCGGCACCCGTGCCGCAGGTGCTCGAGGACATCGACGTCGACGTCGACATGCTCTGGGACAGCCCCGTCGATGCCGAGGGGGAGTTCTACGCGTGGATGGCGGGTGAATCCGCCACCGTGAAGACGCTGCGCCGGCTGCTCGTGAGCACGCATGGCGTCGATCGGAAGCGCGTGGCCTTCATGGGCTACTGGCGCGCCGGGCAGTCCGAGCGCACCGAATAGCGCCCGACCGCTCAGCCCTCGCGGTGGGCGAGGTCGTCGGACTCCACGATGGTGTGGTGGCGCCCCATCGGCACGATCATCGGGCGGCCGGTGAGCGGGTCGGCGATGATGCGGCTGTCGAGTCCGAAGACGTCGCGTACGGTCTGCTCCGTGAGGACGTCCTCCGAGCGGCCCGCGGCGACGATCCTGCCGCCCGCCATCGCCACGAGGTGATCCGCGTAGCGCGCAGCGAGGTTCAGATCGTGCAGCACCATCACCACCGTCGTGCCGCGTTCGCGGTTCAGGTCGGTCAGGAGGTCCAGCACGTCGATCTGATGGCTGATGTCGAGGAACGTCGTCGGTTCGTCCAGCAGCAGGACATCGGTCTCCTGGGCGAGCGCCATCGCGATCCACACCCGCTGTCGCTGTCCGCCGCTCAGCTCGTCGACGGCGCGATCGGCGAGGTGTGCGGTGCCGGTGGCGTCGAGCGCGCGGGAGACGGCCTCGTCGTCCTCGCGGGTCCAGCGCGCGAGAGCGCCCTGATGGGGGTGTCGACCGCGGCTGACGAGGTCGGAGACGGCGATGCCGTCGGGTGCGATCGGGGATTGGGGGAGGAGTCCGAGGATCCGCGCCACCTGCCGGGTCGGCAGACGATGGATGGACTTGCCGTCCAGCAGCACGCTGCCCGCCGCGGGGGTGAGCAGCCGCGCCATCGACTTGAGCAGAGTGGACTTGCCGCAGGCGTTCGCGCCGACGATGGTCGTGATGCGGCCGGCCGGAACGTGCAGCTCGAGGCCGTCGACGATGACGCGGTCGCCGTAGCCGAGCGTGACGCCGTCGGCGACGAGGGAACGATGGACGGTCATATCGTGGATCCTCCGGAACGACTGCCGCGGATGAGCAGGTAGACGAGGTAGGGGGCACCGAGGACGCCGGTGACGACGCCGACGGGCAGTCGGGTGCCGAACGCGTATTGGGCGGCGAGGTCGGCGACGAGCACCAGCACACCGCCGACGAGCCCGGCCGGGAGCACGGGGGACCCGACGGGCCCCAGGATGCGGACCGCGATCGGGCCCGCGAGGAACGCGACGAACGAGATGGGGCCGGCGGCGGCGGTCGCGAAGGCGAGCAGGATCACCGCCAGCACGATCAGCACGATGCGGCGCCGTTCCACGGGGAGCCCGAGGGCCGCGGCCGTCTCGTCGCCGAGCCGGAGCGTCTCGAGATCGCGGGACCGTGCGAGCAGCAGCGGCACCACGATCACCATGACGACCGCGAGGGGGATCGTCCGGTTCCAGGTCGCGTCGTTGAGGTTGCCCGTGATCCAGCGCATCGCCGTCTGCAGATCCCATTCCGCCGCGCGCGAGATCACATAGGACACGATCGCGTTGAAGATCGCGGCGACCCCGATGCCGATCAGGATGAGCCGGGCGCCCGACCCGCCCTTCTTGTAGGCGAGCAGGTAGATGAGCATCGCGGCGACGAGGGCGGCGCCGGTCGCGAGGACCGAGACGGGGGTCTCATCGAGCGAGAGCACGACGATGCCGATGACGGCGGCCGCGCTCGCCCCCGAACTGATGCCGATGACGTCGGGACTCGCCAGCGGATTGCGCAGCATCGTCTGGAAGACGACGCCGCCCATTCCGAAGCAGATCCCGGTGAGCAGTGCGGTGGTGGCCCGCGGCAGGCGCAGCTCGCCGACGGTGAACGATGCTCCGGGCACCTGCTGCCCGAGGATCACACCCCATACCTCGGCCGGCGTGTAGAAGGTCTGCCCCACCATGAGCGACACCGCATAGGCGACGAAGGCCACCGCGGCGAGCGTGGCGGTCACGATGATCCATCGCCGGGCCCGCCGTCGCCGCCCCGCCTGGACGAGGGCGAGGGTCGAGACGGGCGAGGCAGCGGTCGTCGAGGTCACAGCGCACGCACCTTCTGGCGGCGGACGATCGCGATGAAGAACGGGGCGCCGATGAGGGCGGTGACGATGCCCACCTCGATCTCCTGCGGACGCGCGATGACGCGGCCGATGATGTCCGCCCCCGTGAGCAGGACGGCGCCGCCGATCGCGCTGAAGGGCAGCAGCCACCGGTGATCCACGCCGATGAGGAGCCGGCACATATGGGGCACGACGAGACCGACGAAGCCGATGGGGCCGGCGACCGCCGTCGCGGCGCCGCAGAGGATGATCGCCCCGAGCGTGGACATGAGCCGTGCGGTGCGCACGCGCGCCCCGAGGCCGGCCGCGAGCTCGTCACCGAGCGCGAGGGTGTTCAGGGCGGGCGCGCACAGCAGGCAGATGGCGAGTCCCACCGCGAGGAACGGGAGGACCTGCAGGATCGTGGGCACGGTCGCGCCCCCGACGCCTCCCACCTGCCAGAAGCGGAACTGGCTCATGACGTCGATGCGGGGGAGGAGGATGGCGCTCACGAGCGAGGTGAACGCGACGGCGGTGACGGCGCCGGCGAGAGCGAGTTTGAGCGGCGTGGCCCCGCCTCGGCCGAGGGAGCCGATCGAGTAGACGAACACCGCCGCGAGCGCGGCGCCTGCCATGCCGAACCAGATGTAGTCGGACGGCGCCGAGAGCCCGAGATAGGCGATCCCGATGACGACGACGAGCGCCGCGCCGCCGTTGATGCCGAGGATCTGGGGGTCGGCCAGCGGATTGCGGGTCGCGCCCTGCAGGACGGCGCCGGCGACGGCGAGAGCCGCACCCACGAGGATGGCGAGCACCGTGCGGGGGATGCGCTTGCTCACGGCGGCGGCCGCCGTGCTCTCGGTCGATCCGGTGATGCCCGCCCAGATGTCGGTCCAGGTGACCGCTCGGGCGCCGAAGGTCACCGACAGGAGCGCGACCACGACGAGGCAGATCACGAGGATGACCAGCCAGATCGCCCGTCGCCGCCCCCAGCGACGCCGGAGCGGCGTGCGGGGGGCGGCGGGGGCGGTTGCGGTCGTGGCGCTCACGACCGCGCTGCGCGTCGGCGCAGGATCATCAGGACGCCTTCTCGGCCGCCTCGCCGACGACCGCGATGTACTCGTCGCCCTCGGCGGAGCCGATCGTGAGGGGCGTGGGGGTGATCACGGTCGACAGCGTCGTCGCGCTGTCGATGATGGCGATCGCGCCGTTCGCCACGGCGGGGATGCGGGAGAGCAGCGGATCCGCCTGCATGGTGGCGACCATGTCGTCGGAGCCGTAGGCGACGATCAGCTGCACGTCCGCGAAGTCCTCGATCTGCTCCGAGCTGGTCTGGAACCAGAACGTCTCGGATGCGTCGGACTGCTCCTGCACGTACGGCGCCGAGGTCAGGCCGAGCTGCTCGAGGTACCCCACACGCGGGTCGAGGGTGCTGTAGTAGTTGACGTTGCTGAGGTCGGTCGGGTCGTAGTACGTCAGGTAGAAGTTCTTGCCCGCGAGTGCCGGGTACTCCGCCGCCGTGGTGCTCACGTGCTCCTCGAGCGACGCGACGAGGTCTTCGGCCTCCTTCTGGAGCCCGAGGGCCGTCCCGTCGAGCACGGTCATGTCCTGCCAGGAGGTGCCCCACGCGACGTCCTGGTAGGTGACGACGGGAGCGATCTTGGTCAGGGTGTCGTACTGCTCCTGCGTCATGCCGGAGTACGCGGCGAGGATCACGTCGGGCTGCGCATCGGCGATCGCCTCGTAGTCGTAGCCGTCGGTCTCGTCCATGAGCACGGGCGTCTCGGCGCCGAGCTCTTCGAGCTTCGCCTTCGTCCAGGGGAGGAGGCCGTCGCCGTCCTCGTCGCCGTAGGTGATCTTCGGCATGGCGACGGGCACGATGCCGAGCGCAAGGGCGGCGTCCTGGTTGCCCCAGTCCACCGTCACCACACGTTCGGGCTTGGCCTCGATCGTCGTCTCACCGAACACGTTCTCGATCGTGACGGGGAAGCCGGCGTCGGACGCGTCGGATTCGGCGGGGCTGTTGCTCTCGGCTCCGGTGCTGCAGCCGGTCAGCAGCAGGGCGGCCGCCGCGAGGGCGACGAGAGCGGAACGTGTGCGCGACACGAGACCTCCATGGGTATGTAAGGGACGCCTAACCTTACATACAACACCGGGTCGGATGCCAGTCATGCACCCGGTCGCGCGGCCTCAGCGGCGGTGGCGATCGACCGCCCGGACCCCGGCCCACGCCGCCGGCAGGAGCAGTGCGACGAACGCCGCCTTGATGAGACCCGGCACGATGAACGGGACGACGCCGGCCGCGAGGACGCCGGAGAGCGTGATGTCCTGCTGCAGGACGGCGCCGAGGATCATCGCCATGTAGGGGACGCCGATGAGGAAGGGGACGATGCTGGCGGCGACGAATCCGACGAACGCGCGGACGGGACGACGGTCCCAGGAGCGCTCGGCGAACCAGCCGGCGAGGAATGCGGCCGGGATGAACCCGAGGATGAAGCCGAACGACGGTGACAGCACGTAGGCGGGCCCCGCGACCGGCCCGGCGAAGATCGGCAGCCCGGCCAGACCGACCAGCATGTAGGTGGTGAGGCTGGCCGCGCCCCGGCGCGCGCCGAGTGCGGCGCCGACGATGATCACGCCCGCCGTCTGTCCGGTGATCGGCACGGGGCCGATGAAGAACGAGATCTTCGCGAACAGGGCGACGAGGGCGACGCCGGCGAGGACCAGTGCGGCGTCGACGGCGAACGCGCGCGCACGGGTCGAGGGGCGCGCGACGATGTCGGCCAGCACGCGGCGGTCGGATGCGGGAACGGCGACGGACATGGGTCTCCTTGGCGTCGGGCCACCGCCTCGAGCGGGGGCGTCGGATTCATCCTAGGGCGACGGGCGGTCCCGGCCGGGAAGGGGCGCCGCGGGCATGCCGCGCGGTGCGCGACGCCGCGGCATCCGCCCGCCCGTAGAATTGACGAGGCCTCTCGGCCGCCTCCACCCCCGAAGATCGGACATCACCTGTGCTCGCCGTGCACGACCTCGAGATCCGCGTGGGCGCCCGCGTGCTCATGTCCGGTGTCGATTTCCGCGTCAGTCGCGGCGACAAGATCGGTCTCGTCGGCCGCAACGGCGCCGGCAAGACGACGCTGACCAAGGTGCTCGCGGGCGACCTGCTGCCGGCGGACGGGGGCGTCGACCGCTCCGGAGAGCTCGGATACCTGCCGCAGGATCCGCGCTCGGGGGATCCCGAGATGCTCGCCCGCACCCGCATCCTCGACGCGCGCGGACTCGGCAGCCTGGCGCTCGGCATGCAGGAGGCGAGCCTCGCGATGGGCGACGCCGATCCGGATGTCGCCGATAAGGCCATGCGTCGGTACGGCACGCTCATGGAGCGCTTCGAGGGGCTCGGCGGCTACGCGGCGGAGGCGGAGGCGGCCTCGATCGCCCACAACCTCTCGCTCCCCGACCGCATCCTCGACCAGCCGCTCAAGACCCTCTCGGGCGGACAACGCCGGCGCATCGAACTCGCCCGCATCCTGTTCTCGGACGCGGACACCATGATCCTCGATGAGCCGACCAACCACCTGGACGCGGACAGCGTCGTGTGGCTGCGGGACTTCTTGAAGAGCTACAAGGGCGGGCTGATCGTGATCAGCCACGACGTCGAGCTCGTCGGTGAGACGGTGAACCGCGTCTTCTACCTGGACGCGAACCGCCAGGTCATCGACATCTACAACATGAACTGGAAGAACTACCAGCGCCAGCGGGTGGCCGACGAGGAACGCCGCAAGAAGGAGCGCGCGAACGTCGAGAAGAAGGCGACCGCGCTGCAGCTGCAGGCCGCCCGTTTCGGGGCGAAGGCGTCCAAGGCCGCGGCGGCGCACCAGATGGTCGCGCGCGCCGAGAAGATGCTCTCGGGGCTGGACGACGTGCGCCAGGACGAGCGCGTCGCGAAGCTGCGGTTCCCGAAGCCCGCGCCGTGCGGCAAGACGCCGCTCATGGCGAAGGGGCTGTCGAAGTCCTACGGCTCGCTCGAGATCTTCACGGACGTCGATCTCGCGATCGACCGCGGCTCGAAGGTGGTCGTGCTGGGGCTGAACGGTGCCGGGACGACGACGCTCCTGCGGATGCTCGCCGGCGTCGACAAGGCCGATACCGGTGTGATCGAGCCCGGGCACGGCCTCAAGATCGGGTACTACGCGCAGGAGCACGAGAATCTCGATGTGAAGCGATCGGTGCTGGAGAACATGATGTCCGCCGCGCCCGACATCAATGCGACCGAGGCGCGCAAGGTGCTCGGGTCGTTCCTGTTCACCGGCGACGACGTCCTGAAGCCCGCGGGAGTCCTCTCCGGCGGAGAGAAGACGCGGCTTTCGCTCGCCACGCTCGTCGTATCGAGCGCGAACATGCTGCTGCTCGACGAGCCGACGAACAACCTCGACCCGGCCTCGCGCGAGGAGATCCTCGGTGCACTCGCCCACTACGAGGGCGCCGTCGTCCTGGTCTCGCACGACGAGGGTGCCGTGCAGGCCCTCAACCCCGAGCGGGTGCTGATCCTGCCGGACGGGGTCGAGGACATCTGGGGTCGCGACTACATCGACCTCATCACCCTCGCCTGACGCTCCGCGCGGCGCGGTCTTTCCGCGTCAGCGTTCGGCGTGATCGAGGAGCGCGTCCTCGTCGGCGGCATCCCGGTCGGGGCGTCGCACGAACAGCGGGCGACGCGGCCGCGGCGCATCGTCGTCGTCCTGCGGCTCCGTCCCCGCCTCGACGGGGGCGGCCGCTCGTTCCTCCGCCTCTTCGCGCCGGTGGCGGCGCTCGGTGCGGATGATGTACCCGATGAAGACGAAGCCCATGATCGCGAAGAGGATCCACTGGATCGCGTAGGAGAGGTGCGGTCCCGGGTCGTCGGACGGCGGTTCCAGCGCCTGCGGCATGTCGGCGACCGCCGGGTCCTCCGAGGCGATGATGCCGTACGCGGCCACGATCGTCTCCGGTCCCGTCGTCTCGGCCACCAGGGGCAGGTTCACGGTGGGCACCTGTCCCTCCGGCGCGCTCCGGCCCGAGGTCGGCAGCGCCTCGCCCGGCCGCATCCGAACGACGATCGACACGTCGCCCGCCGGGGCGGCGGGGATCGTCGCGGGTCCGTCACCGGCGTCGGCGGGGGGCACCCAGCCGCGGTCGACGATCAGCACCCGGCCGTCGTCGGTACGGAACGGCACCAGGACTTCGAATGCCGATGTGCCGCCGTGCGGGCGATTGCGCACGACGAGCTGATCCTCGACGAGGTACGTGCCGGAGACCCGGACCGGATGCCATTCGCGCGCCGCCGCGAAATCGTCGGTCCCCGTCACCGCGTCGGCCAGAGCGATCGGGGCGGCGTCGTAGTTGCGCGCCACCAGGTCGAGCTGCGCGGCACGCGCGTCGTTACGGGAGAATTGCCAGTTCGACAGGAACACGCAGGCGACGGCGAACGCGGCGGCGATGAGCACGTACACCGTCCAGCGCACGGCGGGTGAGGCGGTCTTCAGACTCATACCGCATCCGTCGCGGGGGAGAGGGGCGCGACCTCGACAGGGAACGCGCGTGAGGCGAGGAATCCTCGAAGGTACTCGACGTGCGCGTCGCACGCGGTCCAGATCTTGCGCCGGTCGGCGGCGTGGATGCGGGGATTGCGCCAGGCGATGCGCCAGGTGGCGTCGTCGCGGCACCCGGCCCGCGAGCAGATGGCGTCGCTCATGACTCGGGCTCCCGCGGCGGCGTCTCGGAGATGCGGATCACCGGGGGCGCGGCCGGCTCGGACGCCGTCGGCGCGGCCGGAGCGGACGCCGAGGAGCTCTGCGCATCGAGGGTCCGTTCGGGGGAGACGGCGGCTTCGCCCCGGGTGTCCTCGCCCACGTTCGCGATCACCACCGCGAAGTAGGGCAGGAAGACCGCGCCGGCGGCGAACACCCACGTGTACCAGCCGTAGGGGGTGACGAACACCATCGCCAGGAAGCAGGCGATACGGATGCCCATGGTGATGAGGTACCGGGCAGACCGCGAGCCGGCGTCGTCGCGCGGTGCGCGCGGCAGCGAGGTGGCCGACTGCGGCGGGGGCGTCTTCTTCACGGTGCTCCCAGCCTACGCCGCGAGCACCGTGAAGAGAGCGCTCAGGACGAGTAGCTGTACTCGTCGTACCCGTAGGTCCCGGCCATGCTGAAGATCCACACGAACCAGATCACGAGCAGGACGCCGCCGATGATCGCGAAGGCGAGCCCGACCCAGCCGACGATCGTGCCGGCGAGAGCCATTCCGCGGCCATTCTCACCGCTCGTCTTCAGCTGCTTGAGGGAGATGTGTCCGGTGATCACACCGGCGAGCGACCCGAGGAACGGGATGAGGACGAGCCCCACGATCGAGGAGATGAGCGAGACGATGGCGAGCGCATTCGTCTTGGTGGGCGCCGGGTAGGGCGTGTAGGCCGGGGCGCCGTAGGGCTGCGCGGCGCCGTAGGGCGGCTGCGCGCCGTACGCGGGCGCGGCACCGTACGGCGGCTGCGCGGGCGGGTACGCGGCGGGCGGGGGCGTCGCCGGTGCCGCGGGCGGCGCGGGGGGCTGGGTCGGCGGTGTCGTCGGCGGAGTCGTGGGAGGCTGCGGGCTGTCGGGCGTGGGATCGCTCATCGGGAGACCTTTCGTGGGCTGCCCCCAGCGTTTCAGCGCGGCCGTGCCGGTGTCAAACACCCCCGCGGTGCCGCGCCGATAGGCTGAGAGATCGACAGGCTGCACCCACCCGAGGAGATCCACCATGTCCACCGAACGCGTCGTGCTCGTCACGGGAGGAAACCGCGGCATCGGCCGCGCCATCGCGGAGCGCTTCGTCGCGGAGGGGTACCGGGTCGCGGTGACCGCCCGCTCGGGGGAGGGCCCGGAGGGCACCCTCACCGTGCGCGCCGACGTGACGGATGCGGCCTCGCTCGATGCCGCGTACACCGAGATCGAGCAGCAGCTCGGCCCCGTGGCCATCGTCGTTGCGAACGCGGGCATCACCCGCGACACCCTGCTGCTGCGCATGACGGAGGACGACTTCGACGACGTGATCGGCACGAACCTCGGCGGCACGTTCCGGGTCGTGAAGCGGGCGGCGAAGGGGCTCCTGCGCGCCCGCTGGGGTCGCGTCATCCTCATCTCCAGTGTCGTCGGCCTCTACGGATCGGCCGGGCAGATCAACTACGCCAGCTCGAAGAGCGGTCTGGTCGGGTTCGCCCGCTCCCTGACGCGTGAGCTCGGTTCCCGCGGCATCACGGCGAACGTCGTCGCGCCGGGCTTCATCGAGACCGACATGACGGCTGCGCTGCCCGAGGACACGCAGGCGGAGTACAAGCGCAACATCCCCGCCGGCCGGTTCGCGACGGCGGACGAGGTGGCCGGCGTCGTCGCATGGCTCGCCTCCGACGACGCCGCGTACATCTCCGGGGCGGTCATCCCCGTCGACGGCGGACTCGGGATGGGGCACTGAGGCCGTCTCTCACCCCTGTGGCGTGCGCCCGACCGCCGCGACCAGTGCGGCCGCGAGCGCGGCCGGCATCGAGAACTGCGGCCAGTGCCCGGAGCCGAGCGGCACCACTGTCGTGTCGCTGACACGGCGGAACTCCTCGGCGTAGGCCGGCCACGCCTCGAGCATGGCGCTCAGTGCGTCGTGGTCGGCGCCGCCGGACAGCACGGTGACGGGCACCTCGAACCGTCGCGCATCCGTGAGCCGGAGGGGGTCGGTTGGCACCCGCGCCGGCACGGATGCGGTGCGCGCCGCGACCCGCTCGCGGGTCGCCGCGTCGAGATCGGCGGTGTCGGGCTCGTCGAAGAACTCCCACCCGGGAAACGCGATGACGCCGTCGACCACCGGGAACGCGGAGATGCTGCCGCCCTCGGGCGGAAGCACGGTGTCGATCAGCACCACCCGGGCGACACGGTCCGGTCGTGCGTCCGCCGCGCCCCAGACGACGTTGCCGCCGCCGCTGTGGCCCACCAGCACCACGGGCTCCCGCCGCGCGTCGATCTCGGCGACGACCGCCACGACCCAATCGCCGATGCCCACCTCCGCCGATGCGGGCGCGGGCGCACCGGTGCCCGGCATCGTGAGCGGCACGGCACGGTGCCCGGCCCGCTCGAGGTCGGGGATGACCGCATCCCACGACGATGCGTCCAGCCAGAGTCCGGGAACGAGGATGATGTCCATGCCCGTCAGGCTAGGCGCCCGTTCCGACACCCGCGACGGGGCGGACGTGCCGCAGCGTGTCAGGGGAGCAGGGGGATCACGGCACGGAGGTCGACCGGCCCGACGACCAGATCCGCCTCCGCGCGCACGGCCGGCTTGGCGTTGAAGGCGAGACCCAGCGCGGCGGCACGCAGCATGAGCAGGTCGTTGGCCCCGTCGCCGATCGCGATGGTCCGTCGGGGGTCGACCCCGAACTCGGCGGTCCACTCCGCGAGGGATGCGGCCTTGGCGGCGGCATCCACGATCGGGCCGTCGACTTCGCCGGTCAGTACGTCGTGAGCGACCACGAGCCGGTTGGCGCGCCACACGTCCACCCCGAGCGCGGGGGCGACGGTGTCGAGGATCTCGTGGAAGCCGCCGGAGACGACCGCGACCACACCGCCGCGCTCGTGCACGGCG
>JAVBUN010000030.1:0-13527 GCA_031555335.1 Microbacterium sp. | reverse complement strand
CACTCGTCGCACGGCTGGTCGAGGAGCGCCTGCCGCTCACGGTCTGCCCGTTCTCGAACGTGCGGCTGCGCGTCGTGACGGAGCTGTCGCAGCATCCGATCCTCTCGATGCTGGACGAGGGTCTCGCGGTAACGGTGAACTCGGACGACCCGGCGTACTTCGGCGGTTATGTGGGCGACAACTTCGTCGCGCTGCGGGAGGAACTCGGCCTCACGGACGAGCGGGCGGCGATTCTCGCGGTGAACTCGATCGACGGATCGTTCGCGCCCGACGAACGCAAGGCCGAGCTGCGGGCGCGGGTCACGGACTGGCTGGCCGCCGGCGTCTGACGACGCATGGCCGCGGGGACCCGGGAACCGGGGTTATGTCTGTGCGCAATATTCAGCATCAACGGCGCGAAGTACATCACGACGCTGGCGAATGGTCGCGAGACAGACAAATTCCTCGCCTTGCCGCCCGTTTATGCGCGACGGGTTATTGCCCGGCCCAATCTGCGACGGCTGTCGCGCCACGTCGCGCGATAGCCGCCGCATGGTGCGACCCGGGAGATCGACGTCGCGGATCCTTGCGAGGAAGCGCCCACACTTCGCCGTCAAATGGGAGTAGTCGCGCAGAGTCGTGCCGCGGTGCATCCGACTGAGATGCGGTCCGAACTCGAACGATTAGGTGACCGGCTGGTATCCCTCCATGAAGAAGTGGCTTCCATTCCTTAAGCGAAGTGCGCGCGAGGACCTCGTTGTGGGCCTCGGCGCCGTCGAACATATCAGCGACCGCCTGGCGAGCGCTGGAGCGATCCATGAAGCGAAGTACGAGACGGTTTAGCGCGGGTTGTCGAGGGGCAAGCTCACGCTCGAGTCGGAGAACGCACCTCGCGTTTCTCTACACTGCCTACCTCCACAACGGAGCGCTGATAATGGAGGCCGATGGCAATGGACGGCTGACCAGCGTGTCGTGCAGCAAGTGACTCCTTGAACCGGCTGGCTGTTCTGTCACGACTACAGCCCGGGCGTCTCGATGACAGGCGTGTCCGCTCCGTCGTAGACCGGGAGGATGTTCTTCTCAACCTCCGCGGTGGTCATCGGCCGCAGGCTGCCGAACAAGGCCGCCACCTCTTCCGGTGTGGCGGGCCGCTGCCCGTCCGTGTCGCGGATGTCGAAGTCGTCGCCGGCGTTCAGTGTGACGAGCGTTCCGTCCCGGATGAATGCGACGCCGGTGCCATCAGGGCGCGCCCACTGGGTGCCCGTGTGCACGCACCATTCATACGTCCCGTCGGGCAGTTGGGTGTTGGAGTCACCTTCGCGATGGATCCACGTGCACCCGAACAGCGCGTCCATCGTCGCCTGATCGACGTTGCCGCTCACGAGAACGTCAGCGACAGCGCCCGTGTCGCTTTTCATCCACGTTAGGGCGTCTCCGCCGGTGGCCCGGACGAGGGCGTTGCTCCACCCGTCGAGGTCCGTGACCAGCGGGATGACGCCGAAGGCGCGGAAGTACTCGAGGTTCTCCTTGCGGTAGTCCGACTGCGTCTGCTCGTACTGTTCCTGGGCGACGTCTCTGGCGGTGGGCTGCGAGGAGATGAGCGCGATGACGGCGACGGCCGCGAGCGCGCCGATGATGCGGAGCGGCGTCGGCCCGAGGAAGAGTCCGAAGGCGACCGCGGCGAGGGCGCAGATGCCAAGGTGCAGGGGGACATCGGTCTGGAGGGGCAGCGGGTCGAGTATGCCATTCAGGAACCCGTACGCGCCCACACCGCCAAGGAGGACAGTGACGGCTGTGGCCCCCGGGATGTGCAGTCGGCCGGTGAGCGCCTTGGACAGGCCGACGATGACGGCGGTGAGCCCGACGGCTGCAATCGGGATGACGACGAGCATCACGACGCTGCCGAACATCGCGAGCACGATCGCGTACGAGGCGAGGTAGTCCGCGGCGAACATCGCGAGCGCGGTCCCCGCGATGACGCCGACCACGCGAAGGGCGTTCTGCGAGCGGGACCGTGGATCCGTCACCGGCCGGTCGGTGCGGGTGGCGGTCTCAGTCACGGGTGCAGTAAACCACGGCTCGGCGACTTCAGGTGCGTCTTGATCCTGCCGTGCTCGCACGAAATCTATTCGGTGTTCATGCGACTCCGCGGCGACGAGCTGTACACCGCGGATGCCGCGGTGCGTCGCATCCGTCTCGGTAGCGGTTGCCGTCGCCGAGCGCGACGCAGTGCTGGACGCCCTCGCCTGACCACGACCGCAGTGCACGCTCAGAGCGCCCCGAGCCGATCACCGGCCGGGGCGCTCGCTCATTACCGCCCTTTGGCGCGCGCCCGCCATTCGTCTAGCTCGGCGTTCGGGCGGCGCACGATCCCGAGCGCGCGGCGACGATCCGCCAGGTAGACCGGGGCGCTCGGGACACGACACGCCGGGCCGTGCCTACAGCAGCACTAGTGCACGCCGCGGGCACGCGGCCCTTTCCGCGCTCCCCAGACAGCAAGAAACCCTCGGTGTGCCGGGGGCTAGCGCGCGCCCGCGCACACGCCCGCGCATGTGCGCGCGAGGGGGGCGTGCACTCGATACGATCCGAGCTATGTCGGACCCCTTCGCGTTGCCCGCGTTCATCGTCGCCCTCGTGGGGCTCGTCATCGCCGTGATCGGTGCGCTGACGGGCGTCGCGAGTCTGTGGTGGCAGATCGTGACCCGACGCCGAGGGGCGCACAACGTGCGCGTGTCCGTCTCGTCCTCGCTGCCGGTCCCGGCCTACGGTGAGGTCCCCGATTGGCAGGCTTGCGTCTCCCCAGCCAACATCGGCGCTGCCCCCGTCTCGATCACCGGGTGGGGGCTGGAGATGCCGAACAAGCGGGGCTCGCTCGTTCAGACGAAGTTCTCACCGTTCAGTCAGGCTCTCCCCCACTTGCTCCAGCCGGGAACGAGCATCAACCTGTTCTGGCCGCAGGACGAAGTGAGGCTCGCGATAGCCACGCACGCGCCGGACCTCAAGGCTTCCGAGCTGCGCGCCTTTGTGCATCTCGGAACGGGCGAGAAGGTCTACGCCAAGAAGCCCGGCGTGCCCGTTTAGAGGCGCTCCCCCGGGTCCGGCGCCGCTTCTCTCTCAGACTCTCGTTGCTCGAATTGGAGCGCGTCCCACAACAGGTTCACCACGAACATGAGCGAGATGGCCACATACGAAAGCCCTGCGGCACTGACCCCACTCAGCGTGCAGGCGATGGTGTGGACGATGAGCGGCGGACACAGAGGGTCGAGGTTAGCGAGGACGAACACAGCGACGGCCGCAATCACCGACACGATCAAGCTCACCAGTATGTGAGCCGCGGCCTCGTTGAGCGCGCGCACGTCGATGTCGTCAACCCTGCGGTGCCGAGAGAGAATCCTCTCTCGCCAACTTGCGACTTGAGCGAATCCGGTCAGCAACGCACCCGACAGCAGCGCACACGCTGCTAATAGCTGATCGGCGTGAGTGAATACCACCTGAAAGCCGCCGACAAGACTTCCAACTACGAGAGGTGCTCCGAACAGCAACACCCTCGCGGCATAGTCAGGAGGCTCTTGGTTGGACAGGCGGCGCTTGCGGAGACCGCTGAGCAGACCGCCTATCAGGGGCCTGGGGTCGATCCTCTCAGACACTCGTCCACCTCGCGTGCATCGATGCCGTCAACCGGCAACCGTTCTTGTAAAGCGATCGTTGCCACTCGCGAAGAAACACTCTCGTAGTAGAACCACGTCGCGGGCGCGCCATCCGACACCGGGTACGTGAAGACATCTCGCAGCGAGTCAACGGCGATAGTGGTTGTGTCTCGCGCGGCACTACGAACGCTGATCGCAGCAGTGTCATAGCGATCACGCTCGTCCTCTTCCAGTAGGTCTCTGTCGTACAGCAAACCAGCAAGCTCCGACACTCCCTCAGCCTGAGTCGTGTTCTCACCGCGGCGTCGGCGGCCCGTCCAAGATCGCCCGATCGCGCGGCCCACGTCTTGCACGTCGGCGTCGTAGAGCGAGACGCGCAGGACCCGGCCAACCTGTGCACGCATCGACCCGCGATTCGAGGCGCGGGTGCTCGTGAATGTGGCCGTTGCGGAGTCGGCGCTGCTCAGGATGGAGTCGAGGTACTCGTTGTCCGCTGCCTGATTCGCCTCGAACAACAGCTTGAAATGAGTACGCTTCGGCGGGAGTGATCCGCCGCTCTCTCTGATCGCCTGGCGTTCGACTCGGTCCTGTTCTTCCGCGGCCTTGCGGCGTCGGTAGCTCTCACGAGACATCAGGGCAAGCAGTCGGCGGTGCGGGTCCCGACGACGTATGGACTGAACCACCATGATGAACCGCGACTCGACTCCTCGCGGGAAGAGAAATGTCACCGTGTGGTCCTGTTCAGGGGACCACTTCTCTAGATTTTTGGGCTTCTTCCGCGCCCGCGTGGCCTGTCTATGACTTCCGCTTTCACCCATCGAGACAGTGGCGTGGATAAGACCCTGATTCACTACAACCGGTTCATGGACCGTCACGCTTACGGTGGGCCTCTCCGGTTCGCCATCTTTGGGTGCTGGTGGCGGGAACGTCTGGGTCTCCTGCGCGTGCAACGCTTCCAGCAGCGCGAGGACTTCATCTCGGACGATCGAGGTGCTCGAAGCGTTCAGAGCTTCCTTGCCCTTGCGCTGGTTGGGGAACGCCTGAACGACGTATACGCGGAAGCCGTGAACGCGAGCCATGGCCTCAAAGTAGCGAGAACAACTCGGTGGGCTTGATAGCGCCACACCCGATTCACGCGGGACCACGAGTTACGCCTGATTGGGATGTCCCGTACATCTCCTACGGCCAGGTCGCCAGCCTATGGAGAAAAAAAGAAAAACCCCCGGTAAACCGGGGGTTTTAGGTGGTGCGCGATACTGGGATCGAACCAGTGACCTCTTCCGTGTCAGGGAAGCGCGCTACCGCTGCGCCAATCGCGCCTATACAGGCTGTTCAGTTGTCAGCGAGGTGGCGACGGGATTCGAACCCGTGTAAACGGCTTTGCAGGCCGGTGCCTAGCCGCTCGGCCACGCCACCATGTGGTTCGACCCACGTGTCGTGATCTCCCCTGAGGAAGATCCTCGCACTCGAGCGGATGACGAGACTCGAACTCGCGACCCCAACCTTGGCAAGGTTGTGCGCTACCAACTGCGCTACATCCGCGTGCTTTCCGGTCACCCGGGCACTCGTATGACTTTAGCCGAACTCGACGCCGACGCAAAACCGGGGACGGCTCGCGCGTGTCCGACCGATGTGCACGGGCGGCGCCTCCGCATCCGGTATGCTCGGTAACCGGCCCTCGCGGCCATGGGCGATTGGCGCAGTTGGTAGCGCGCTTCCTTCACACGGAAGAGGTCGTCGGTTCGAGTCCGGCATCGCCCACCAGAAAACCCCGGATCCGTCCGGGGTTTTTCCGTACCGGCCACTCGAACAGGACCAGATGCCCGCCGTAGATCCCGCTGCGATGCGGCGGTCGAACATGCGGCTCACGCTCTCTCGTCTGTTCGCCGCGGACGCGGCTCTCACCATGAGCGAGCTCGTCGAACGAACGGGACTTTCTCGCCGCACCCTCGAGCTGATCCTCATCGAGCTCGTCACCGAGGGGTGGGCGGAGGAGATCACCCCCGACGTCCCACGCGGTGTCGGGCGACCGCCGCGCTCCTACGCGTTCCGCCCCGAACATGCGCTCGTCGCTGCTGTGCAGGTCGACTCGTATGCGGCGAACGCCGTCGTGTGCGATCTGCACGCCCGCGTGCTCGTGCGGCGCCGGCGCGTACTTTCCGACGTCGACGACCCGGCGCGCACGTACGCCGAGGTGGTCGAGATGCTGCAGGCTGTCGAGGCCGACGCGCGGCCGATCGGCCCGATCGCGGCGATCGGGTTCACTTCCGGCGGGTCGTTCACCGCCGACGGCGAGCTGCTCAGCCTCATCGGTTCCCCGCAGTGGTCGCACCAGCGCCCGGCCGAGGTGCTCGGTGCCCGCTTCGAGGTGCCGGTCGTCGCCGACAACGACGCGAACCTCGCCGCCGTCGCGGAGCGGCATCTCGGCGCCGCACAGGATGCCCCCACGTTCATGTGGCTCGTGGCCGGCAAACGCGCCGGCGCCGGCATCCTCATCAACGACGCGGTGCACCACGGGTTCGACGGCGCGGCGGGCGAGATCGTCCACGCCCCCCAGCTCGGCGCATCGAGCCTGTCGACGCACCCACTCGGCGTGCTGGCCTCACCCTTCCCGGAGGACGTCGCCCGCGCGACCGAGCTTCTGACCGCCGCGCGTACGGGTGACGCGGTCGTGCTCGCTCAGCTCGACGACTTCGCCGAGCTCCTCGGCGGCGTCATCGCCATCCTGTGCTGGACGATCGCTCCGCCGCTGTTCGTCCTGGGCGGCGGGCTCGGCGCGGCATCCGACGTCCTGCTCCCCCGCCTCGAGCGGGAACTCGCCCGGTCGCCCTTCGCTCGGCCGGAGCTGCGTCGCACGTCGCTCGGCGACGACGCGGCCCTCCTGGGTGCGGTCCTGGCGGCCCGCACCCGCGTCGGCGGCGAGCTGCGCGGCGCGTTCGACCTGCGCGACTGACGGCGTCCGGTCGCGAGCTGGTTTCGCGCCGGAAACCTCCTCGGAACAATCGCTTCCTATTCTGCGGGGACATAGCAATATCCGAAAGGCTCCGCCGTGCTCCGTTCCTCCGCCCCCGTCGACCTGCTGATCATCGGCAGCGGCATCATGGGTTCCGTCGTCGCGCGAATGGTCCACGATGCGCGCCCCGACGCCCGTATCGTCATGGTCGACGCCGGCCGGAACATCGGCAGCATCCGGGGCCAGCACCTGCACGACTCCGCCGAGCCCGAGGTGCGGGACGAGTATCTGGGGCGCGCCCGATACGGCATCCAGTCGGCCTATCTCGGCGCCGATGTCACGCCCTCGATCGGAGACGGCGTCGCCGGCATCCGCCCGGGCATGTACAACATGTCCGCCTTCGGGGCCGACGCCGCACAGATGCCCGCGAGCGCCATGGCGTGGAACCTCGGAGGCATGGGCGTGCACTGGACCGCCGCCACGCCGTGGCCGTGGGGCGACGAGGAGTTCCGGCTCACCGGAGACGCCGCCTGGGAGGACGAGCTCGACACGGCGCGGCGGATGCTGCGGGTCCACCCCGCCCCCTTCCCACCCCACATCGGCGGGGCGCGGGTGCTCGAGGTCTTCGAGGACCTCTACGGCCGCGTGAGCGCGCCCGGCCGTCACGTGCAGCCGATGCCGATGGCCGTCGTCCCGCAGCCCGACGGCCCGATGCCGCGCATCGGGCCGAACCGCATCTACCCGCGCCTGCTCGAGTCCGACGGCGAAGACTTCGAGCTGGTCGACGCGAGCGTCGTCACGTCCCTCATCCACGACGGCACGCGTGTCGCCGGAGTCCGGCTGCGCCACACGGAGACCGGCGAGGAGGGCGAGATCCGCGCCGCGCGCGTCCTCGTCGCTGCCGACACGCTGCGCACTCCTCAGCTGCTGTTCGCATCCGGCATCCGCCCCGAGGCGCTCGGCACGCACCTCAACGAGCACGCGATGCTCTCGGCCCGCGCGCTCGTCGACACCGCACGGCTCGGCCTCGATCTGGAGGAGATCCCGCTCGCGCTCGAGGGTGAATGGATGACCGGTTCGTTCTGGTTGCCGCAGTCCGGCCCCGCGCAGCCGTTCCACGGCCAGCTCTCCGACCACGTCTACGTCTCGGAGAAGGGCGAGCGCCTGGCGTACGCCGTCGGGTTCTCGCTCTACGCACCGACGCAGATCGTGCGGGAGAACCGCCTGGAGTTCTCGGACACCCGCACGGATGCGGCCGGCCTCCCGCTCATCACCATCCGATTCGGCCTCACGGACGACGACGAGGCCATGCTCGACGAGGGGCGCCGCCAGCAGCACCGCATCGGTGAGCGCCTCGGCGATTTCGAGCCTGGACGCGACGCGACGTTGCTCGCCGCGGGCTCGTCGCTCCATTTCACCGGAACCGCTCGCTCCGGGCGCGCCGACGACGGCACGACCGTGACCGACCCGGCCGGAAAAGTGTGGGGGTTCGAGAACCTCTGGCTGGCCGGTGGCGCCGTGGTGCCGACGGCCGTCGTCGGCAACTCCACGCTGACCGCGACGGTGACCGCCGTCCGTGCCGCCAGAGCGATCCTCACAGATCTCGGGACGGCGTGATCCGCCGCACCGATACCGTCGCCCCGACCCCCGGCCGACGCATCCGCACCACTCGACGCTCCACCCGACACCTCCCCTCTTCCGTGAAAGGAACGACCGCCGTGGTCCTCACCCTCCCCACCAGCCGTCCTGCGCGCCGCGCGCTGCTCGGCGCGGTGCCCCTGCTCGCCGGGGCCCTCATCCTCACCGGCTGCGGCCGCACGAGCGAGGCGTCCGACGCCGCCGCCTCGGCGACCGTCGACGACGCACCCGCCACCGGAACGGTCGACATCTGGGTGGGCGCACCCGACGGAGACGCGCTGGAGGACTTCCTACAGCCCTTCGTCGAGGAGAACCCCGACGTCACCCTCAACATCCGCAGCATCCCCTCCGACGAGTACGACACCACCCTCACCGCCGCCATCGCGTCGGGCAATGTTCCCGACGTGGCGATGATGTATTCGCAGACCGAGCCGTCCATGATCGCCACCGACGCGTTCGCCGCGGTGCCCGACGGCCTCGTCGACCCCGACGCCTTCTTCGAGACGGCGTGGGATCTCGGGGTCGTCGACGGCGTCTCGTACGCCGTGCCGTGGTACAGCTACGCGAACGTGCTCTACTACCGCGCCGACCTGTTCGAGCAGAACGGCATCGAGCCGCCCACCACCTGGGACGCGTTCGTGTCGGCGTCAGCGCAGCTCAAGGACGCCGGGGTCGAGTACCCGATCGCGACCGACGTCGACTGGAACAACTACACGGCTCAGGCGTTCAACGACTTCGCCGGTCAGGGCGGCGGCTCACTCATCTCCGACGATCTGACCGAGTGGACGATCGACACTCCGGAGAACCTCGAGACCCTGGAGTTCTACGCGTCGCTGTTCACGGACGACCTGGCCTCGGCCGATGGCCCGGTGTTCCTCGACCGCGCTCCCAACATGGTCGCCGGCACGAACGCGATGTCGATCAACGGCCCGTGGTTCCCCGGTTTCCTCGACCAGGTCGGCGGCGACGGCTGGGCCGCCGAGCACATCGGGGCCATCGTGCCCCCGGCCGGCCCCTCGGGTGTCGCAACGTCCTTCGGCGGCGGAAGCTTCGGCGTGCTGCGCGACGCCGACAACGCGGACTCCGGGTGGAAGCTGCTGCGGTACCTCAGCGAGCCCGAGGTGCAGGTCGACTGGTACACCACGTTCGGCAACCTGCCGGCCGTGTCGGCCGGCTGGGACGAGGAGCCGATCGCCAGCGACCCGCTCCTCGCCGCCGTCAAGGAGGCCCTCCCCGACTCGTCGACGGTGCCCCCGGTGCCGACGTTCACGCAGGTCGGCGACATGATCGGGCAGCAGCTCGAGACCGTCGCGCGGGGCCAGGCCACGCCCGTGGAGGCACTCGCCACCATGCAGGCACAGGCCGACGCCATCGGGACCGGCGTCGAGTAACGGTCCGATCATGACCTCGTCCGCTGCCCCCGCCCGGAAGACGCCCCTCACGGGCGGCCTTCCGGGCGTGGGGCGCCGCAGCCTCCGTCGCCACGGCGTCCGCAGTTCGGACGCCATGGGCGGGTGGCTGTTCAGCGCCCCGTTCCTCCTCGTCTTCCTCGTCTTCACGGCCGTGCCCGCCGTCGCGGCGCTCTCGTTCGCCTTCACCGATATCCGTGCCGCCGACCTGCGCAACCCGTTCGGCGTCGACTTTGTCGGAATCGACACGTTCGTGCGGGTCTTCCAGACGCCCGGCTTCGTCCGTTCGATCCTCAACACCTTCCTCTACGTCGTCATCGCGGTGCCGACGATCATGGTCGTCGGGTTCCTGCTCGCGCTCGTCCTCGACACCGGCATCCGGCGGCTGCGCACGTTCTTCCGTGCTGCGCTCTACATCCCGGTGATCACCAACATCGTCGCCGCCGGCGTCATCTGGCAGTACGCCTACACCCCGAACGGACCTGTCAACGCCGCTCTCGCGCTCGTCGGAATCGACGGCCCGACGTGGCTCGGTGAGCCCGGGACCGCGTTCTTCGTGGTCGTGCTCCTCGGCATCTGGCGCAACATCGGCACGGCGATGGTGCTCTTCCTCGCGGGGCTGCAAGCGATCCCGGACGACGTCACGGAGGCCTCGTCGCTCGACGGCGCGGGATACTGGCGCCGGGTGCGATCGATCATCCTGCCCATGCTCCGCCCGACGACCCTCCTCGTCTCGGTCCTCATGACCATCTCGTTCCTGAACACGTTCGACGAGCCGTACCTGGTCACCGGCGGCGGCCCGCTCGGCTCCACCCAGTCGATCGCGCAGTGGGTCTACACCGCGTTCGGCAACGGTGGCGTCGCCGATGCCATGGCCGCATCCGTCGTGCTGCTGATCCTCGTGCTGCTGATCAGCGTCGCCCAGTTGAGATTGCTGAGGCCGAAGCATTGAGCGCCCTCCTCCCCACCGCCCCCCACCGGATGGTCCGATCGGCGCGCGCGGGCGTGCTCTACGCGCTGCTGTCGGTGCTCGTCGTGTTCATGCTGATGCCGTTCGTGCTCGTCTTCTTCGGCGGGTTCAAGTCGCAGGCCGAGTTCGTCTCGAATCCGGGCGGCTGGCTGCCCGAGTCGTTCGGCAACGTCGGCAACTACGTGGCGCTGTTCGTCGACCAGAACTTCGGCCAGTACATGGTGAACAGCCTCATCGTGGCCGCGATCGCGCTGGCGACGAACATCATCTTCAGCGCCATGGCCGGTTACGCGCTCGCGAAGCTGCGATTCCGCGGTCGCGGGATCGTGTTCGGCTGCGTCATGGCCGCGATGATGGTTCCCTACGTCGCCGTCTTCGTGCCCCAGTTCCTGGTGGCCTCGCGGTTGGGCCTGATCAACACGCTCGTCGGTATCGCGGCGCCGTTCCTCGTGATGCCGTTGAACGTGTTCATCATGCGGCAGTTCGCCTCCGGAGTCCCCGACGAGCTGCTGGAGGCCGCCCGCCTCGACGGCGCCAGCGAGGCAGGCATCTTCTTCCGGATCTTCCTGCCGCTGCTCGGGCCCGCGATGGCGACGGTGGCGATCCTCACGTTCCTGAACTCCTGGAACTTCTTCCTCTGGCCGCTCCTCGTGGCGCAGTCCCCCTCGACCTACACGCTGCCGGTCGGGCTGGCACTGGCCTCCGCGGGCTCGAACACCACGGACTACGGGATGCTGCTCGCCGGCGCCGTCGTCGTGCTGCTGCCCGTGCTCATCCTCTTCCTCCTGCTCCAGCGCTACTTCATCCAGGGGATCGCCGCCACCGGCATGCGCTGATCCCCGCACGAAAGGACACCCCCATGCCCCTCAGACCCGACCGCGTGGCACTGAACGCCATCCAGTGGACGAACGTCAAGGCCGACCCCGCCGACCCCGACAGCGACGACGTGTGGCTGTACGGCGAGCCGAGCTTCGTCGCCGACTACCCCCGCGTACTCGCTGAGATCGCCCGCGCCGGCTTCGACGCGGTCATGATGGAGGTTCTCGCCACGCAGACGCTGCAGAGCTTCGCGCGCATGATCGACGACGCGGGACTGCGCCTCGCACCCGGGTACGTGCAGATCGGCCTGCCCGAGGACGAGGGGCACGATATCGTCCCGGGTACCGCCGCGTGGGCGCACTGGTTCGACCTGGTGCGCCGCCGTGCCGAGGAGTCCAACTACTTCGGACTCTCCACCGTTTTCCTCTCGGCGCCCATGCTGTGGAGCCCGCCCTCCCGCACGGTGTCGCAGGTGGCGGTCGGCGCGGACTTCGATCCGGCCCGGCTCGCCCGCATCACGGACATCATCGGTGAGGCGGCGACCGTGCTGAAGGCCGAGGGCGTGCGTGCGGGGCTGCACAACCACATCGGCTCCTGGATCGAGACCGAAGCGGAGATCGACTACGTCCTGGACCAGATCGAGCCGTCGCTGCTCGGGGCGTCGTTCGATGTCGGCCACCTGGAGTGGGCGGGTATCGAGGCGGCACCCATGCTGCGTCGGTACTCCTCCCGCCTGCTCGATCTCCATGTGAAGGACCTCGATCTGCAGGTGGCCGCGCGCAGTCGACGCGAACCGGGGCCGTACCGTTACTGGGCGGACCGCCGGCTGTTCCTCGAACCCGGGCTCGGTGACGTGGATCTCGACGCGGTGCTCGATGCCATCCCCGCCGACTTCCCCGGGTGGATGATCATCGAGGTCGACCGGGCGTCGATGGATCCGTTCGAGTCCGCACTCGTCACGCGTCGCTGGCTCGACGCGCACATTCCGCACTGAGACCGGTCCGTCAGCGGCGCCAGCCGTAGCGCGCGTGGAGGGCCGTCGCGACGGACGCGAAGCGCTTCGCGTCGAGAGCAGCCCCCTCGCGCCGCAGGCCCTGCACGGGCACGCTGTAGAGCTGGTCGAGATCCACCCAGGATGGGCGTCGTTGCGGGTCCCAGTCCCCCGAGCCGATCGGCAGGTACTCACGATCGCGGTCGTGCGAACGGCTCGTGAGCTTGAGCGCCCAGACCCGCTCGCGGGACTGCCGGGCGATGACGAGCACGGGACGGTCCTTGCCGCGGCCGTCGCGCTCCGCGTACGGCACCCACGTCCAGACGATCTCGCCCGCATCCGCACGATCGTCCCGACGCGGCGCGTACGAGATCGTGAGGTCGCGCACCGATCGCGGCGACACCTCGACCGTCGCCGCGCCGGCCCTGCGCGCCGCGAACGCACCCCGCATCCAGGTGAGAAGACCTCGCAACGACGCCATGCGAACGACTCAGGCGTGCGTGAGGGCGATCAGTCGCGAGATCGCGCGCAGGTATTTCTTGCGGTACCCGCCGGCGAGCATCTCTTCGGGGAAGACGAGATCGAGCGAGGTCCCGGTGGCCCGGATCGACAGTTGTGCGTCGTACACGCGGTCGACGAACGCGACGAAGCGCAGCGCGGCGGACTGGTCGTTGAACGGCTCGACGTCGCGAAGGCCCACCGTCGCGAGTCCGTCGATGAGCCGGATGTAGCGCGAGGGGTGGACGTGCGCGAGGTGCGCGACGAGAGCGTCGAAGCCGTCGTCCGATGCCTGACCCGTGGTCGCGGCATCGGCGATGGCCGCGGCGTACTGCGCGTCGGTGAGCACGGCGGCGTGTCCGTCCACGGCACGGTGGCGGTAGTCGGTGCCGTCGATCCGCACCGTCTCGAAGCTCGAGGCCATCGCGTGGATCTCTCGCAGGAAGTCCTGGGCGGCGAAGCGTCCCTCCCCCAGCGCGTTGGGCGGAGTGTTCGACGTCGCAGCCAGTCGCGTGCCCGACGCCACGAGCTCACCGAGCAGCCGCGTCATGACCATCGTGTCGCCCGGGTCGTCGAGCTCGAACTCGTCGATGCACAGCAGGTCGGAACCGCGGAACAGCTCG
>JAVBUN010000224.1:0-3186 GCA_031555335.1 Microbacterium sp. | reverse complement strand
CCGTGTATCCGGCGGTGCCGCCGTACCGTATCCCCTCCGGTTCGCGCCGGGCCGTCACGAAAGCGCGCCGTGTCCTCACTCGCCGTCCTGAGCCTTCGAAACCGCGCGCTCATCGCGCTGATCACGATCGTGGCCGCCGTGTTCGGCGGCCTCGCGCTCGCGAACCTCAAGCAGGAGCTCATCCCCTCGATCGAGCTGCCGGTGCTGTCGGTCGTCACGACCTACCCCGGCGCCTCGCCCGACGTGGTGAGCAACGACGTGTCCACGCCGATCGAGACGGCGATCCAGGGGGTGCCGGGACTCGAGTCGACGACCGCCACGAGCACGACCAACGCGTCCATCGTCCAGGCGTCCTTCACGTACGGCACCGACCTCGCGACGGCCGAGCAGAAGATCCTGCAGGCGATCAACCGGATCGAGTCGCAGCTGCCCACCGACGTCGAGCCCAACGTCATCTCGGCGAGCATCGACGACTTCCCGGTGGTCCAGCTGGCCGTCACCGGCTACGACGACGCCCGGACCGCGCAGGCGACGCTCGAGTCGTCGGTGGTGCCGGACCTCGAGGACATCGACGGCGTCAACGCCGCCCAGGTGGTCGGCGGTCTCGGCCAGCGCGTCACGATCACCCCCGACCAGGCGGCGCTCGCCGCCGCGGGCTTCACGCAGCAGGCCATCGGCGACGCGCTCGACGCCAATGGCATCCTCTTCCCGGGCGGTGAGATCACGGAGGGCGATCAGACCCTCACCGTGCAGACGGGGGCGAAGATCACCTCGATCGACGAGCTCGCGGCGCTCCCGCTCGTCCCGACGGAGGCAGCGCAGGCGGGCGCGGACACCGTGACGATCGGCGACGTGGCGACCGTCGTCGAGGAGCAGGACCCGGTGACCTCGATCTCCCGCGTCGACGGGCAGCCCGCCCTCACGATCGCGGTGACCAAACTCCCGGCGGCGAACACCGTCGACGTCTCGCGGGGGATCCTCGCCGCGCTGCCCGATCTGGAGGACGCCATCCCCGGCGCGACCTTCACCGTGGTGTTCGATCAGGCGCCGTTCATCCAGCAGTCGATCGAGGCGCTCGCGCAGGAGGGTCTGCTCGGACTCGTCTTCGCCGTGATCGTGATCCTGATCTTCCTGCTGTCGGTGCGGTCGACCCTCGTCACGGCCATCTCCATCCCCACCAGCGTGCTCATCACCTTCGTGGGCATCCAGGCGTTCGGGTACTCGCTCAACATCCTCACGCTCGGTGCCCTCACCATCGCCATCGGCCGCGTGGTGGACGACTCGATCGTCGTGATCGAGAACATCAAGCGGCACTACGTCGAGGGCGCCGACAAGCTGCGGTCGATCATCCTGGCGGTGCGGGAGGTGGCGGCGGCCATCACGGCATCCACCCTCACCACCGTCGCGGTGTTCCTGCCGATCGCGTTCGTCGGCGATCTGACCGGTGAGCTCTTCCGCCCGTTCGCACTGACCGTCACGATCGCCATGGTCTCGTCGCTGCTCGTCGCGCTCACGATCGTGCCGGTGCTGGCCTACTGGTTCCTGCGCCCGGGCAAGCCGGTGCGGGATGCCGAGGGCCGGGCCGTCGACCCCGAGGACCCGACCGCGCCGCCCAGCCGGCTGCAGCGGGCGTACCTCCCCGTGCTCGCGTGGACGCTGAAGCACGGCGTCGTCACGATCCTCCTCGCAGTCGTGGTGCTCGCCGGCACGATCGCCGCGGTCCCGCTCATGAAGGTCAACTTTCTCGGCGACAGTGGGCAGAACACGCTGACCGTCACCCAGGACCTCGGCCCCGCGGCCAGCCTCGAAGCGGAGGACGCCGCCGCCCAGCGCGTCGAGACCGCGCTCATCGATCTCGAGGGGATCGAGACCGTGCAGGTGTCGATCGGCTCCTCCGGCTCCGCCCTCCGCGACGCCTTCAGCGGCGGCGGTGCCGGCGTGACGTACTCGATCACGACGGACCCCGACGCCGACCAGACGCAGGTGCGTGCGGACGTCCAGGATGCGGTCGCCGACCTCGAGGACGTCGGCACCGTGACGGTGGCCGCGGCCGGCGGCGGCGGTTTCGGGTCGAGCGACATCGAGGTCGACGTGACCGCCCCCGACGGCGGGACGCTGCAGGAGGCGACCGACGCGGTCGTCGCATCCCTCGAGCAGCAGGACGGCATCGGCCAGGTCTCCAGCAACCTCGCGGCATCCCTGCCCTACATCGCCGTGACCGTCGACCGGGATGCTGCTGCCGCGCGCGGGCTCTCGGAGGTCGCCGTCGGCGGCCTCGTGGCGGGCACGATGCAGCCGCAGCAGATCGGCACGATCGAGGTCGACGAGTCGGCCCTCACGGTCTATCTCGCCGCATCCCAGACGCCCGCCACGATCGACGAGCTGCGGGCGCTCACCATCCCCTCGGCCACGGGGCCGCTGCGCCTCGACGAGATCGCGACCGTCGAGCAGGCGGACGGCCCCACCTCGATCACGACCGAGCGGGGTGAGCGCACGGCGACCATCACGGTCTCGCCCGAGTCCGACGACCTGACCGCCGCCTCCGCGGCGGTCACCGCGGCGCTCGCGGACACCGACCTGCCGCAGGGGGCGGATGCGGCGGTCGGCGGCGTGCTGACGCAGCAGCAGGAGGGATTCGCCCAGCTCGGGCTCGCCATGCTCGCCGCGATCCTGATCGTCTACATCATCATGGTCGCGACCTTCCGGTCGCTCCTGCAGCCGCTGCTGCTGCTGGTCTCGGTGCCGTTCGCGGCCACCGGCGCGATCGCCCTGCAGGTCGTCAGCGGCGTGCCGCTGGGCATCGCCTCGCTCATCGGCGTGATCATGCTGATCGGCATCGTGGTGACGAACGCGATCGTGCTGGTGGACCTCGTGAATCAGTACCGCGAGAAGGGTCTGACCGTGCGCGACGCGACGGTCGCGGGCGGCTCGCGCCGACTGCGCCCGATCCTCATGACGGCGCTCGCCACGATCTTCGCGCTCACCCCCATGGCGCTCGGGATCACCGGGCACGGCGGCTTCATCTCGCAGCCGCTCGCGATCGTCGTCATCGGCGGACTGGTGTCCTCGACCGTCCTGACGCTGCTCGTGCTGCCGACGTTGTACAACCTGGTCCTCGGCGCACGGGAGAGACGCGCCGCGCGGCGGGGCGACGCAGACGCGGACGACGCGGCACCCGGTGCGCCG
>JAVBUN010000240.1:0-7249 GCA_031555335.1 Microbacterium sp. | reverse complement strand
GCGTTCGGCGACGACGTGCTCGAGACCGTGATCGGCCGCACCGTGAAGTTCCCGGATGCCTCGGTGTCGGGCATGCCCATCACCGAGTTCGCCCCCGAGCACGCGGCGGCGCAGGCCTACCTGCGGCTCGCGCGGGAGCTGGTCGCCCGTGGCGCCGTCGCCTGACGAGAGCCCTCTCGAGCTGGTCCCCGGTGCCGCCGCGCCCGAGACGCCCGCGGACACCGGCCGCTTCCGCGTCTCGCTGGGCGTGTTCGACGGGCCGTTCGACCTGCTCCTCTCGCTGATCTCGCAGCGCGAGCTCGACATCACCGAGGTCGCCCTCAGCGCCGTGACGGACGAGTTCATCGCGTATCTGCGCGGGCTGGGGCCGGATGCGGAGCTCGACGAGGCATCCGAGTTCCTCGTCGTCGCGGCCACCCTGCTCGACATGAAGGTCGCGGGGCTCCTGCCGCAGGGAGAGCTCGTCGATTCCGAGGCGGTCGCCCTGCTCGAGGCGCGCGACCTGCTCTTCGCCCGCCTGCTGCAGTACCGCGCGTTCAAGGAGGTGTCCGCGTGGTTCGCGCGATGCCTCGAGCGCGAGGACCGCCGCCATTCCCGCAGCGTCCGCATCGACGAGAAGTACCGACAGGCGGCTCCCGAGCTCGCCTGGACGTTGAGCGCCGACGACTTCGCGGCGGTCGCGATGCTGGCGATGGCGCCCCGGGAGCTGCCGACCGTGGGGCTCGATCATCTGCACGCGCCGCTCGTCAGCATCCGGGAGCAGGCCGCAATCGTCGTGACCCTGCTGCGCGGGCGCGGCACGCTGACGTTCCGCGAGCTGATCTCCGGCGTCACGATGCCCGGGGTCGTCGTCGCCCGATTCCTGTCCGTCCTCGAGCTGTACCGGCACTCCGCGATCTCGTTCGAGCAGCTCGAGCCGCTCGGCGAGCTGACGCTGCGGTGGAGCGCGGAACGCTGGTCCGAGGAGAACCTCGCCACCCTGGGAGCCGACTATGACCGATGACGACGTGACGCCCGACGCGTCTGACGAGAGCCCGGATGCCGGCTGGCCGCAGGACATCGGGTCGGTCGCGCGCCGCCTCGAGGCCGTGCTGCTGCTCGTCGACGAGCCGCACAGCGTGGTGAGCCTCGCCGCCGCGGTGAGCGCTCCCGTGCCCGCCGTCCGCAAGGCCATCGCCGCGCTGGTCGCGGACTACGACGGACTCGCCGAGGGCCCGCAGCGCGGGTTCGAGCTGCGGGAGGTGGGGGGCGGCTGGCGCCTCTACGTGCGCGAGGACTACGACCGGCTGATCGCCGAATTCCTCGGTACCCAGCAGCCGTCGCGGCTGTCTCAGGCCGCGCTCGAGACGCTCGCCGTGATCGCGTACAAGCAGCCGGTCACCCGCGGGCAGGTCGCGTCGATCCGTGCGGTGAACGTCGACTCGGTGGTGCGTACGCTGGTGGGACGCGGACTCATCACCGAGGTGGGCCACGACGGCGAGACCGGCGCCATCCTCTACGGCACGACGGGCGCGCTGCTCGAACACCTCGGGATCAATGCGTTGGACGAGCTGCCCCACATCTCGCCGCTCCTGGATGACGGGTCGGCGGGGTTCGACGAGGTGATCCGGTGAGCGCTGCGGCACGACCGGAGGAGGAAAGACGATGAACGACGAACGATCGACGGATGCGGAAGGCGTGCGCCTGCAGAAGGTGCTCGCGAATGCCGGCGTCGCCTCGCGCCGCGTGGCGGAGAACCTCATCGTCGCGGGGCGGGTGCGGGTCAACGGCGAGACCGTCACCGAACTCGGCAGCCGGATCGACCCCGAGCACGATCTCGTCGACGTCGACGGCACCGCCATCCAGCTCGACCAGTCCAAGCGCTACGTCATGCTCAACAAGCCGACGGGCGTCGTCAGCTCGATGCGCGACGACCGGGGGCGCCCGGATCTGCGCCGTTACACGGGGGACTGGGAGGAGCGGCTGTACAACGTCGGACGCCTCGACGCCGACACCAGCGGTCTGCTCATCCTCACCAACGACGGCGAGCTCGCTCACGTGCTGGCGCATCCCTCGTTCGGTGTGACCAAGGTGTACATCGCGAAGGTCGAGGGGCGCGTGACGCCGCAGACGATCGCGACGCTGACCCGGGGCGTCGAGCTCGAGGACGGACCCATCGTGGCCGACAAGGCGCGACTGCTCGACACGTCGCGGGAGACGAGTCTGGTCGAACTGACCCTGCACTCCGGTCGCAACCGGATCGTCCGGCGGATGCTGGCGGCCGTCGGTCATCCGGTCGTCGAACTCGTGCGGCGGCAGTTCGGCCCGCTCCACCTGGGACCTCTCGCAGCCGGGCGTACCCGCGAGTTGACTACAGTGGAGCGGGGTGCGCTTCTCACGCTCGCGCGCCGCGGTGCCGACGAGACGCCGCCCGAAGAGCAGGAGATCGAGTGAGCGAGACCATCGCAGCCGGCGTACCGGCGCGCGTCGCCGCGCGCACGGCGGGTCTCGTGCGCGTGGTCGGCGCGGGACTGCTCGGCGCGAGCATCGGGCACGCCCTGACCGCCCTGGGCGTCGACGTCGCCCTCGACGACAGCTCGCCGGCGCAACTGCGGCTCGCCATCGATTACGGCGCCGGCCGCGCCGCATCCGCCAACGATCTCCCGGTGCTCGTCGTCGTCGCCGTTCCGCCGGATGTCACCGCCGACGTCATCGCACGCGAACTGCAGGCCCACCCGCACGCCGTGGTGACCGATGTCGCGAGCGTGAAGCTCGCACCGCTCCGGGAGCTGCGCGAGCGCGGCGTCGACCTGCGCCGGTACATCGGCTCGCACCCTCTCGCCGGCCGGGAGCGCGGCGGCGCGATCTCGGCGCGCGCGGACCTGTTCGTCGGGCGGCCCTGGGTCGTCTGCCGCGACGAGGAGACCACGGCGGCGGACCTCGCGCTCGTCGAAGGACTCGCCCTCGACCTCGGCGCGATGCCGCTCGAGATGTCGCCCGAGGAGCACGATCGCTCCGTCGCGCTCGTGTCGCATGTTCCGCAGCTCGTCGCGAGCCTGCTCGCGAGCCGCTTCGTCGCCGCCCCCGAGGGCTCGCTCCGCCTGGCGGGGCAGGGCGTCCGCGACACCACCCGTATCGCCGCATCCGCCCCCGAGCTCTGGGTGCAGATCCTCGGCGCGAACGCCGCGCCGGTCGTTGACGTGCTCGACGACCTCGCACGCGATCTCGCCGCCGTGGCCGACGCCCTGCGCGCCCCCGAGGCCCCCGGCGCCCGCCGCGCCATCGCGGACACCATCCGCCGCGGCAATCAGGGCGTCGAACGGCTGCCCGGCAAGCACGGCCAGAACCGCCGCTTCGAATCGATCGTCGTCATGGTCGACGACACCCCCGGACAGCTCGGCCGGCTCTTCGGCGAGCTCGGCGAGCTCGGCGTGAACGTCGAGGACCTGCGCCTCGAACATTCGCCCGGCGCGCAGTTCGGACTGGCGGAGATCAGCGTCGTTCCGACGGCCGCCGGCCCCGCCGTCGCCGGCCTGGAGGAACGCGGATGGAAGATTGCGAGCATCGCCAATGATTGATGACGTCTTCGTGGTGGCGGTGGACGGTCCCGCCGGCAGCGGCAAGTCCTCGGTGTCGAAGGAGGTCGCCCGCCGTCTCGGGTTCGGCTACCTCGATACCGGTGCGGTGTACCGTTCGCTGGCCTGGCACGCGCTCGATCACGGCATCGACACCTCGGACGCGACGGCGGTGGTCGAGGTCATGGGCGACTTCGACGCCGGCATCTCGCTCGATCCCGACGACTACTGGGTGCGGGTGGGCGAGACCGACGTCACCGCCGCGATCCGCGAACCGCGCGTCGCCGACGCCGTGAGCGGCGTCGCCCGCATCCCCGTCGTCCGTCACGCCGTCAATGCCCGCTTCCGCGCGCTCATCGCGGAGTCGGGTCGCCCCGGCGTCGTGGTCGAGGGGCGCGACATCACCACCATCGTCGCCCCCGACGCTCCCGTGCGGGTGCTGCTCACCGCGGCCCCCGAGGTGCGCGCGGCGCGTCGCTCGGCGGAGACGAACGGGCAGGATGCGGCGGCGGTCGCCGACGCGCTGCACCGCCGCGACGCGTCGGACTCCGCGGTGGTCGACTTCATGTCCGCCGCGCCCGGGGTCACCGCGATCGACACGACAGAGCTTGATTTCGAAGGATCGGTGGCGGCGGTGCTCGCCGTCATCGAGCAGACGCAGGAGGTGCAGGATGCACGCTGAGGACGAGTACGAGGCAGGGCCCGATCAGCTGGAGGAGAAGCTGGCGGATCTCGACGAAACGCTCGCCGAGCAGCGGGCGGCAGCGCTGCGGGCGTCGCTCCAGGATTACGATCTCGAGGACGACGATGCCGCCGTGCTCGAGGGGCTCGTGGGCTCCGGCGACGGCATCGAGTACCTGCCGGCGCTGCCGGTCGTGGCGATCGTCGGGCGGCCCAACGTCGGCAAGTCGGCGCTGGTCAACCGCATCCTCGGGCGTCGCGAGGCGGTCGTCGAGGACACCCCGGGCGTCACGCGCGACCGGGTGACCTACAAGGGCGAATGGCTCGACCGTCGCTTCTCGCTGGTCGACACCGGCGGGTGGGAGCCCGACGCGCGGGGCATCGACAAGTCGGTCGCCGCGCAGGCGGAGGTCGCCATCGACCTCGCCGACATCGTGCTGTTCGTCGTCGACGCCATGGTCGGCGCCACCTCGACGGACGAGCACGTCGTGAAGCTGCTGCGTCGCAGCGGCAAGCCCGTGCTGCTGGTCGCGAATAAGATCGACGACGCGCGCCAGGAGCCCGAGGCCGCCGCGCTCTGGAACCTGGGCCTCGGCGAGCCGCATCCGGTCTCCGCCATCCACGGCCGCGGGGTCGCAGACCTGCTCGACGAGGTCATGAAGGTACTGCCCGAGGTCTCGGCGGTCGCCAAGCACGAGATCGGCGGTCCGCGCCGGGTCGCGATCCTGGGGCGCCCGAACGTCGGCAAGTCGTCGCTGCTCAACAAGGCCGCCGGTGAAGAGCGCGTCGTCGTCAACGAGCTCGCCGGCACGACCCGCGACCCGGTCGACGAGATCGTGGAGCTCGGCGGCAAGCTGTGGCGCCTGGTCGACACCGCCGGCATCCGCCGCCGCGTGCATCTTTCGCAGGGCGCCGACTTCTACGCCTCGCTGCGTACCTCCGCCGCGCTCGAGAAGGCGGAGGTCGCCGTCGTCGTGCTCGACGTCTCGCAGCCGCTCAGCGAGCAGGACGTGCGCATCATCGACATGGTGCTGGAGTCCGGCCGTGCGCTCGTGCTGGCGTTCAACAAGTGGGATCGCCTGAACGACGACGACATGGCGGGCATCGACCGCCGCCGCTACCTCGAGCGCGAGATCGAGCAGGACCTCGCGCACGTCGCGTGGGCACCGCGCGTGAACATCTCGGCCCGCACCGGCCGTCACCTCGATCGCCTCGTGCCCGCGCTCGAGACCGCGCTCGAGTCGTGGGACCAGCGCATCTCGACCGGAAAGTTCAACGCGTTCCTCTCCGAGCTGGTCGCCGAGCACCCGCACCCGGTGCGCGGCGGCAAGCAGCCCCGCATCCTGTTCGGCACGCAGGCGGGTACCCGTCCGCCGACCTTCGTGCTGTTCACGACGGGGTTCCTCGACCCGGGCTACCGCCGGTACATCCAGCGCCGCCTGCGCGAGCTCTACGGCTTCGAGGGCACGCCGATCGTCATCAACATGCGGGTGCGCGAGCGCAAGCAGCGCTGACGCCCCGGATGCGGCTCGCTCGGCGCGGCTGCGCGTCGGCGGGCCTCGCTCGGTGCGCGGCCGTCGCCGACCGGTCGGTCGGCAGACACGCGTGTGCGTGACGGGAGCCCCGCGCCGATGTGCGAGGGTGGGAGCATGACGATCGAGCCGCCTCGCCCCGGCGAACCGCGGCGCCCCTCGGGTCCGCGCGACCCCGGTGATGCGTGGGTCGTCGCGCCGACGGGCGAGCGGTACTGGGGGCGCTTCGGGGCGGCGGGTCTGCTCGCCCTGGATGCCGACCGTGGCGTGCTCCTTCAGCATCGCGTCTCGTGGAGCCACTTCGGCGGCACATGGGCGCTGCCGGGCGGAGCGCGGCACGAGGGCGAATCGGCGACGGACGGCGCGATCCGCGAGGCGACCGAGGAGGCCGGCGTGCCCGAGGGTGCGCTGCGGCCCCGGCTGATGAGCGTGCTCGACCTCGGCTACTGGTCGTACGCGACGCTCGTGGCCGATGTCGTCGCGCCGTTCGAGCCCGTCATCAGCGACCCCGAGAGTGTGGAGCTGTCGTGGGTGACGGTCGATGAGGTCGAGACGTACCCGCTGCATCCGGCGTTCGCGGATTCGTGGGCGATCCTGCGGCCGCTGCTGACGGTGAGGCCGGTCGTGGTCGTGGATGCGGCGAACGTGGTCGGCGCCGTGCCGGACGGGTGGTGGCGCGACCGGGCGGGGGCGGCGGAGCGGCTGCTCGCGCGACTCGACCGGCGTGCCGACCAGGGCGTCGCCGCGGCTGCGCTGGGGCTGCCCGAGCACGCCTGGTATCCGGAATTCGTCGTGGTCGTCGAGGGTGAGGCGCGCGGCGTCGTGGCAGCCGAGGGTGGTCACGTACGCGCGGTGGGAGCGCCCGGTTCGGGCGACGACGAGATCGTCGCGCAGGCGGCGGCGGCGGCCGCATCCGGCGCGCAGGTGACGGTCGTCACGAGCGACCGTGAGCTCACCACCCGCTGCACCTCCGCGGGTGCCGCGGTGCACGGTGCGTCGTGGCTGCTCGACCAGCTGTCCGCCTGAGCGGCCGCTACTCGGGGGAGTAGCCGCGCAGCTTGTCGATGTCGCGACGCTCGCGCTTGGTGGGGCGGCCCGCGCCCCGGTCGCGGACCGGAACGAACGGCACGGACTCCCGGGGCGGGGGCGGCGGCGTGCGGTCCTCGGCCGCGGCGGCGGCCAGCGGGGCGCTGACCCGCTTCACGATGGTCTGACGTACGACGAGGATGCGGTCGAACCCCGCGATCCGCACGCGCACCTCGTCGCCGGGGCGCACCTGCTGGGCGGCCTTCGCGCGTTCGCCGGCGATGCGCACATGCCCGGCGCGGCATGCGGTGGTCGCGGCGGAGCGCGTCTTGTACACCCGCACCGCCCAGAGCCACGAGTCGACGCGGACGGGGGACACAGCATCCGTCACGGTGTGACCTTTCGTCGCGCGGCGGGGTGACGGGCGATGCCCGCGATGAGCAGTCCCTGGCCGAG
>JAVBUN010000001.1:0-12736 GCA_031555335.1 Microbacterium sp. | reverse complement strand
GGCCGGCTGCTGCTCGGCGTGCTGCTGTTCATCGCCGGGTTCACGGTCGTGTTCCTCGCCGTCACCATCCTCGGCGGTACGCTCGGCCGCTTCTTCCTCGAGTACGCCGACATCATCACGCGCCTGCTCGGCGTCGTGGTGATCCTGCTCGGCCTCGTTTTCGTCGGGCTCTTCGGCTTCGCCCAGCGCACCCTGAAGCCCATCGTCCGCAGCAATGTCGGCCTCGTCGGGGCCCCGCTGCTGGGCCTTGCGCTCGGCATCGGCTGGGCGCCCTGCATCGGCCCCACCCTCGGCGCGATCATCGCCGTGTCCTGGAACCTCGGGGACCCCGCGCGAGCGGGCGTGCTCGGTCTCGCCTACTCGCTCGGTCTCGGCATCCCGTTCCTGCTGCTGGCCGCCGGATTCGGCTGGGCGTCGAAGTCGGTCGCGTTCCTCCGCCGCCACATCCGCATCGTCAACATCATCGGCGGCGTGCTGCTCGTGCTGCTGGGGCTTCTGATGGTCTCCGGCGTCTGGGGCGCCATGATGTCGTACCTGCAGGGGGTGTTCCTGAATGTCCCGCTCCCGCTCTGACGACGTCCCCGTCGCCGACGACGCCGTGCCACCGGCATCCGCGACCGACGATGCGAACGATCCGCTCCGCCCGTCGGACCACGTCGAGGGCCACGCGCCCGCCGCATCCGATCGGATCAACGCGCCGCGCCTCGCCGGGTTCGAGTGGGTGCGCTGGGGATGGCGGCAGCTCACCAGCATGCGGACGGCGCTCGTGCTGCTGCTGCTCCTTGCGATCGCCGCCGTGCCCGGCTCGATCTTCCCGCAGCGGTCCGCGGACCCGAACGGCGTCACCCAGTTCCGCGCGGACAACCCCGACCTCTTCCCGTTCCTCGACGGCATCCAGCTCTTCGACGTGTACTCGTCGGCCTGGTTCAGCGCGATCTACCTGCTGCTGTTCATCTCCCTGATCGGCTGCGTCATCCCGCGCACCCAGCACCACTGGAAGGCCCTGCGCGCGCTGCCACCGCGCACCCCGGCCCGGCTCTCCCGACTCGACGACCACCGCGAGACCGTGGTGCCGCTGCCGGCGGGCACGGATGCGGATGCGGCCGCCGAGGAGGCCGTCGCCCTCGCGCACGCACAGCTGCGCGGGGCGCGCTACCGCGTGCACCGGTACGACGCACGCGGCTCGCTCTCGGTGTCGGCGGAGCGCGGGTATCTGCGGGAGACGGGCAACCTCGTCTTCCACATCGCCCTCGTCGGCGTGCTGATCGCGGTGGGCATCGGCGGTGCCCTGACCTACACCGGCCAGCGGGCGATCGTGCAGGGGCAGGGCTTCGTCAACGCGCTCACCGACTACTCGTCGTTCAACCCGGGCCGGTTCGTGAACGCCGACAACCTGGCGCCGTACACGATCAGGCTCGACGACTTCGACATCAGCTATCAGCCGGCGGGGTCACCCGGGGCCGGGCAGGCGGGCGATTTCGCCGCGCACGTGACGACGCAGCGACCGGGCGAGGAGCCGCAGACCGGTGAGGTGCGGGTGAACCACCCGCTCGACATCGCCGGCGACCGGGTGTACCTCATGGGCAACGGCTACGCCCCGACCATCACGGTGCGCGACGCCGAGGGTCAGGAGATCTTCCACGACAACGTGCCCTTCCTGCCGCAGGACAACAGCATGACCTCGCTCGGCGTCGTCAAGGTCGCCGACGGGCTCCCCGAGCAGCTCGGGCTCGTCGGTTTCTTCTACCCGACGATGCAGCCGTTGGGCTCGGGCGCGTTCACCTCGGTGTACCCGGACCTCGTGTTCCCGGTGCTGACCCTCGACGCGTACTCGGGCGATCTCGGCATCGACGACGGTACGCCGCGCTCGGTCTACACGCTCGATCCGACGGGCATGACCAAGCTCACCGGCCGCACCACCGACGTGCCCTCGATCGAGCTCCTGCCGGGGCAGACCGCCGAACTGCCGAACGGGCTCGGGACCGTCACGTTCGAGAACGCCGCCGACCCGAGCGCGAACGAGCTCACCGACGGCACGCTCGACTCGCTCTCGCCCGGCGCGGACTACTCCGAGTCGGTCAAGCGGTTCGTGTCGCTGTCGATCCATCACGACGTCGGCGCCCCCTGGGTGCTGCTGTTCGCGGTGCTCGCGCTCGCCGGTCTCCTGCTCGCCCTCTTCGTGCCGCGCCGGCGCATGTGGGTGCGGGTGACGCCGCGGGGCGACAGTCTGCACATCGAGTACGCCGCGCTCGCGCGCGGCGAGGACCCGCAGCTCGCCGCCGCGGTCGAGCAGCTGGCCGAACGGCACCGCGCCGCGACGGCGAAGGCCTGGGGCGAGGACTCCCCGATCTCCGACGACACGCCGAAAGTAGACTGACCCCATGACCGACCAGCTCTCGCTCGACGACGTCTCGGTGCTGCTGCTGTGGACGGCGATCGCGATCTACGCGCTCGCCTTCATCGCCTACACGATCGACCTCTCCCGCCGCTCGGCGCAGGCCGTGCAGGCGCAGGACGTCGCCGTGCGCGAGCGCGAGCTCGTCGCCGCCGGCGGCGAGACGATCGCGCAGGTGCGGGCGAGCGAGGACGCGGCCGCCGCATCCGTCGCCGCCCGCGGTCGTGACCGCACCCGTCCGGTCTGGGCGCGCATCGGCACCTCGCTCACGTGGCTGGCGTTCCTGTTCCACGTGGCGGCGACGGTGACCCGCGGCATCGAGGCCGAGCGCGTGCCGTGGTCGAACATGTACGAGTTCTCGATGACCGGCACGATGCTGATCGTCGCCGTGTACCTCGGGGTGCTGTTCCGGTACGACCTTCGCTTCCTCGGCTCGTTCATGACCGGGCTGGTCGTGCTGCTGCTGGGCGGCTCGACCCTCTTCTGGGTCGAGGTGACGCCGCTGTCGGACCCGCTGAAGAGCGTCTGGCTCGTCATCCACGTCTTCGTTGCGTCGCTCGCGACGGCGCTGTTCGCGCTCGCCTTCGCGCTGTCGGTGCTGCAGCTGCTGCAGGCGCGCCGCGAGCGCAAGGCCGCGGCCGCCGAGGCGGGGGCGAAGACCGGACCCGGGTTCCTCCGCATCCTGCCCGGTGCCGACAACCTCGAGTCGCTCGCCTACCGCTTCGCGATCATCGGTTTCATCTTCTGGACCTTCACCCTGATCGCGGGTTCCATCTGGGCCAACGACGCGTGGGGCCGCTATTGGGGCTTCGACACCAAGGAGGTCTGGACCTTCGTCATCTGGGTGCTCTACGCCGGGTACATCCACGCCCGCGCGACCCGCGGATGGCGCGGCACGCGGTCGGCGTGGCTGTCGATCATCGGCTTCGCCGCGGTGATGTTCAACTTCACCATCGTGAACATGTTCTTCAAGGGTCTGCACGTCTACTCCGGCCTGAGCTGAGACCCGCTCCGCGCGTTGTCGCGACGCCTGTTCAGCAGATCGCCCCGAGGTCGCGACGCCTGTTCAGGACAGCGCGCCTGGGTCGCGACGCCTGTTCAGGAGAGCGCGCCTGGGTCGCGGCGCCTGTTCAGGAGATCGCGCCTGTTCAGGACGGATGCGGCCGGATCGTCCTGATGCGCCGTGTTCTCCTGAGTCCGCGGGGGCGGTGAGCGGGTGCCGCGCGCAGGGGCCGGCGGCGGGTGCTGCATCCGGGCGTGCGGCCTGGGTGTGGGAGACGCTGCGCGGGCATGGCGCCGATTCAGGAGATCGCGCCTATTCAGGACGGATGCGGCGGGATCGTCCTGATTCGCCGTGTTCTCCTGAACCCGCGGGCACGACGCGACCCGGGAGATAGGCGGGGTCGTGCGTGTCAGGCGATGGCCGCCGCCGTCAGGTGAGGGCGGATGCGGCCAGATCCGGGTGCGGTCAGAGGGCGGATGCGGCGAGCGTCGCGCGCAGCGACGCCTTTCGGCGTTGCGAGACGACAATCGTGGTCGCCACCAGTGCCAGCACCGCCCACACCAGCATCCCGACCACGCCCGCGGTGACGCCGCCGGCGGGGGTGAGGGCGGCGAGCATCGCACTGTACGCGGGGGCCGTGGGTAGCAGTGCGGCGACCGAGAGCAGCATCGCGGGCACCGTCGACACGATCCCGGTCGCGAGGGTCAGTGCACCGATGACGGCGGCGATCCAGCGCCCCGCGCCGCCGAACACGGCCACGAGCGCCTGGTTCACCGCGGCGAAGGCGACGCCCGCCACGACGCAGAGCGCCGCGAACAGCGACCAGTCCGACCACGAGTACGAGGCGCTGATCTGCACGACCACGGCCACCAGGATCCCCTGCAGCGCACCGATGATCGCGGCCGGCGCGAACGCGCGCAGCGTGAGCATCGCCGACGACCGGCGGCTCGAGAGCGCCCGGGCCGACACGGCACGCAGCACGACGAACGACCCGAGCCCGCCGAACCACAGCACGAGCATCGCGAGCAGCGGGATGGCGGAAGCTCCGAACAGGTTCGACCCGACGCCATCCGCCGCCACGGGATCCGCGACGACCGCGGCGAGCTCCTGCGCCTCGTCGTCGGTGTAGTCCGGGATCTCGGCGACGGCGGTGTCGAGGCCGTCCGCGAGCGCGTGCGTGCCGGTCGCGAGCTGCTCCACACCCGTGGCGAGGGTGCCGGCCCCCGTCGACACCTCCTCGGCGCCGGATGCGGCGGCGGTCGCGCCGGCGGCGAGCTGCGACGCGCCGTCGCCGAGCGCGGTCGCACCTGAGCCGAGCTGACGGACGCCCCCGGCGGCCTGGGTGATGCCGCCGGCGACGCCCTGCATCCCCTGCGCGATCGTGCGCGTCTCGGCGGACAGCGCGGCGAGCCCCGCCCCCAACTGCGGGAGGGCGTTGACACCTTCCAGACCGTCGGCGATGGTGCCCGCCTGATCCACGATCACGGTCGCCGTTCCGAGGGTCTCGTCCGCGCGGGCCGCGGCCGCACCGATGCCGGCGCACAGCTCGGGCGTGAGGGCGGGATCGCACTGCGCGGCGAGCGCGGCGAGCTCGTTCGCCGCATCCGTCAGCTGCTGGTTGATCTCGTCGCTGTTGGCGGCCACGTCCCGTGCGGCCTGGATCACGTCCGCGGGCACCTGCGGAAGATCGCTCGGGATCTGCGCCGCGATCGAGCCGAGGGCGGTCGCGATCTGATCGGTGCCGCCCGCGAGCGTGCCGGCCGCACCCGAGAGCTGGTCGAGTCCGGTCGCCGCCTGCGACGCGCCGCCGGCGAGCTGACCGGCGCCGTCGGCGATCCCCGTCGCACCGCCGGCGAGCTGCCCCACACCGCCCGCGAGCTGATCCGCTCCGTCGGCGAGCTGCCCCGCGCCGTCCGCCGCCTGGTCGGCGCCGTCCGCGAGATCGCCGGCGCCGGCTGCGGCCTCCCCGAGCTGGTCGTGCAGGGTGGTGAAGCCGAGCAGCACATTGGTGAGGTAGCTCTTCGAGACCTCCTCGCCGAACACGGATGCGGCGGTCTGGGTGATCTGCGCGGTGATCGCGTCGTCGACGATGCGGCCGTCGGGTGCGGTCTGCACCTCGATCGTCGCCTGCTCGGGCACGGAGCCCGGTGCGGTGGAGGTCGCCGCGGCGGAGAAGTTCTCCGGGATCGTGATGACGGCGCTGTAGGTGCCGTCGGACAGGCCTGCCGCCGCGTCCTCGTCGTTCGAGATCGTCCAGTCGATGTTGCTGCTGACGTCGTCGGATCCGGTGACCAGTCCGGCGGTCAGCTGACGACCGAGCGGCGCGACCTGTCCGTCGATCTCGACGGGTTCGTCGTCGTTCACGATCGCCGCCGACATGTTGTCGAGGCGTTCGGCCGGGTTGTACAGCGCGGCGACGAGCAGCCCGCCGATGATGACGGGCAGCAGCAGCACCCCGACGAGGGTGATCCAGGTGACGGGACGGCGCGTGCGGGAACGCTCCACGGGAAGGGTCATGCGAAAACCTCCGCTGTCGGGGCGACGGGCAGGGTGAGCGGTTCGGTCGTGCGGAATCCCGCATCGGTGAGCAGGGTGCGGGCGGCGGCGACATCGGCCGCCGACCCGGAGACCGTCGCGAGCACGGCGGTGGCGCGACCGGATGCGGCGTCCCGCAGCATCCCGACGGCGCGCTCCCGCGCGGCGCGCGGAACGCGGCCGAGCGCGTCGAGACCGTCCAGGACGATGACGGCGGGTGTCCCCTCGACGGCCCGCCGCAGTTCGTCGACGGGATCGTCCGTGCCCTCCAGCAGCGCGATGCCGGTGCGTGCCCGCACCCACGCGGACCGCTCGGGCAGCAGGTGGCCGGCGACCCGCAGGCGGCCGTCGGTCGAGGTGAGGCGACCGGCGACGGTGAGGGCGAGCGCGCGCACGGCGTGCGGATCGTCGGCCGTGACGACGAGCGCCGCGCCGGGCTCGACCCGCAGATCGGCCGGACCGAACACGATGCCGTGGTCGCCGCGGAGCGCGAGCCCCTCCGACACGATCACGGCCGTCGAGTCGGGCCCCGGCCAGTCCTCGAGTGCGAGCTCGCGCTCGACCGCCTCGCCCTCGATGTCGAAGTGGGGGAGGAGTCGGTCGAGCCAGCGCGGGAACCACCACGCGTGCGCGCCGAGCAGCGCCATGACGGCCGGAACGAGCGTCATCCGCACGAGGAACGCATCGACGAGGACTCCGACGGCGAGGCCGAGCGCGATGGGTTTCAGATTCGTGTCGCCCTCGGGCACGAATGCGGCGAACACGGCGAACATGATCACGGCCGCGGCGGTCACGACGCGGGCCGATGCGGTGAAGCCGCTGCGGATCGCACCGATCGCGACCTGCCGGGCGGAGGCGTCACCGCCGTTGCGGCGCGCGTGGACGTAGTCCTCCCGCATCCGCGAGACGAGGAAGACCTCGTAGTCCATCGCGAGCCCGAACAGCACCCCCATCACGACGATCGGCATGAAGCTGATCACGGGGCCGGTGCGGGCGACGTGCAGCGCGTCGGCGAACCACCCCCACTCGAACACCGCGGCGACGACGCCGAAGGATGCGGCGACCGAGAGCAGGAAGCCGAGGGCGGCCTTGACGGGTACCCAGATCGAGCGGAAGACGATCATGAGGAGCACGAGCGACAGCCCCACCACGAAGATCCCGAAGGGCACGAGCGCGGCGCCGAGGCGGTCCGAGATGTCGATCGCGACCGCGGTGAAGCCGGTCACCTTCAGGTCGACGCCGTATTCGTCGAGGAGCCGGTCGTGCTGCGCGCGGAGCTCGCGGACGAGGTCGGCGGTGGCGGGGTCGTCGGGCGCCGTCTCGGGGACGATCTGGACGATCCCGGTGTCGGCGGTCTCGTTGGGGGTCGCGAGCGCGACCTCCTTCACCCCCGGGATCGTGGCGATGTCGTCGCCGAGATCCGCCATGAGCCCCACCGGGTCGGTGGAGGTGACGATCGTGCCGGTCATGATGAGGGGGCCGTTCGCGCCCGGGCCGAAGTGCTCGCTCGTCAGGTCGTAGGCGATGCGGGCCTGGTCGTCCTCGGGAAGCTGCCCGGCGTTCGGCAGCGCGAGCGCGAGGCTCGCCGCCGGAATGGCGGCGATGCCGAGCGTCAGCACCACGGCGACGGTCGTGACGACCGGATGCCGGGTGACGAGGGCGACCCAGCGGAGGGCGAAGCCGCGGCGCTGCGTCGTGGCCGCGTTCGCCGTGCGGGGCCGACGGCGCCACCCGACGACGCGACCCCGCACGAAGCCCAGCAGCGCGGGCGTGAGGGTGACGGCGACGAGGACGGCGATCGCGACCGCGACGGATGCGGCGATGCCCATGGTCGTGAGGAAGGGGATGCCGGCGAAGCCCAGCCCGATGAGCGCGATGAGCACCGTGAGCCCGGCGAACACGACGGCGGATCCCGCGGTGCCGGTCGCCCGTGCCGCGGACTCCTCGGGATCGACGCCCGCGCGGGTCTGGTCCTGATGTCTGGAGATGATGAACAGCGAGTAGTCGATTCCCACCGCGAGTCCCAGCATCAGCGCCAGCAGCGGAGTGGTCGAGGAGACCGTGGCGAACGCGGTCGCGAGGAAGATGAGGGCCATCGACAGGCCGACCCCGAGGATCGCCGTCAGCAGGGGCAAGCCTGCGACGACGAACGAGCGGAAGGTCACGATCAGCACGAGCAGGGCGATGATGAGGCCGATCAGCTCGGTGACCGTCACGCCGGGCAGCGACACCGCGAACAGGTCGCCGCCGAGCTCGACCTGGGAGCCGTCGGGCAGCTGCGGTTCCAGGTCGCCGACGACGTCCTCGAGCGCGGTCTTCGTCTCGGCGGGCACGTCCGTCGCCTGCCCGTCGAACTGCATCCGGACGATGGCGGCGCTCTCGTCGTCGGAGATGCTGCCGCTGATCGTGTCGTCGTACGGATCGGTGACCGCCAGCACCCCGTCGAGGTCCTCGATGCTCGCGATCGTGCTCTCGATCGATGCCCGGTACACGTCCTCTGTGACCGCATCCCCCGGCGCGGCGACCACGATGAACTGCGCATTCGTGCCGCTGACCTGGGGGAAGGTGCGTTCGAGCTGCTGCAGGCCCGCCTGCGATTCGGTCCCGGGGATCGAGAAGGCGTTGTCGGTCCCCTTCATGAACAGCGCCGCGCCGCCGCCGGCGAGCGCGAGCAGCAGCAGCCAGCTGACGAGCACACGCCACGGGTGACGGAACGACCAGCGCCCGAGGGTGTACAGGATCGTGGACACGGTGCCTCCGGAGACGTCGTTCGGCGCGTTTCGATACAGCATCGTATCCGATACATGTGTGTATCCTGAGTGGGCCCCGGGTGCCTGGGCTCACCGGGGAGCGACCACGGTGCGGTGGGGAACGGAGCGAGGCATGTCGGAGTCGGCGGCGACGCGCAGTCGCGAGAACACCCGTGCCCGGCTGCTCGGCGCCGCATCCGAGGTCTTCGCGGAATCGGGCTTCGACGGGGCATCGGTCGAGGCGATCTGCGAGCGGGCGGGATTCACCCGAGGGGCCTTCTACTCGAACTTCGCCTCCAAGGACGAGCTGTTCTTCGGGCTCGTCCAGCAGGTGTCCGAGGCGAAGCTCGAACGGGTCTCGACACGGGTGCGCGAGCTCGAGGACGAGGGCGAGCCGCGGCTGTCGCCGGCGGAGCTCGTGGTGCGGGTGCTCGACAGCGACAACGAGGACCGCCTGGGCGTGGTGCTCATGAGCGAGATCCGCACGAACGCGATGCGCGACGGGCGTCTCGCCGAGGCCTACGTCGCCTGGGAGGACGCGATGATCGAGCGTGTCACGCGGATCGTCGACGAGCTGTCGGCGGGCCATGCCCTTCGGCTGCGCATCCCCGCGGCGGAGGCGGCGCGGCTGCTGATCCAGAACTGGGAGTCCGCGGCGGTGCATGCCGCGATCGCCCGCCTCGACGCGGAGGCCACCCTGCGGCTGGCCACCGAGCGCACGGCGCTGCTCGCCGCCGCGCTCGCGGACCCCGCCGCCGCGCGCGGGGCCGATCCGGGTCAGTCCGGAAGCAGCGCGTAACAGCGTTCGAGTCGCGCGAGCCACCAGCCGCGGCGCTCGGGCGGTGCGGCGTGCGTCCGCAGCAGCGGCGCGTCGGGCACCGCGCGGCGCACATCGATCGCCCCGCCCGCCGCACGCAGCGGCGCGGTCGTGACGTCGGCGGCGAGGAGGGATGCGGTGCCCAGCCCGCAGTCGAACTCGAGATCGGGCAGGGCTCCGGCCAGCGCGAGCCCCATCCCGAGGCCGACGGAGGTGTCGAGGGCGCTCGAGACGATCGCCGGGAGCCCCGCTGCCGCCACGATGTCAAGGGCGCGGCGCACGCCGCCGAGCGGCGCGGCCTTCACGACGAGCAGATCCGCCGCGCCCTCGCGGGCGACGCGCAGGGGGTCCTCGGCCCGGCGCACGCTTTCATCGGCGGCGATCGGGATGCCCATGTACGCGACGCGCTGCCGCAGCTCGCGCAGCTCTTCGACCTGCGCGCAGGGCTGCTCCGCGTACTCGAGGTCGAACGGGGCGAGGGCGTGCAGGGCGTGCTCCGCCTCGTCGACGTTCCAGGCGCCGTTGGCGTCGATGCGCACGCGTCCCTCGACACCCATCGCCTGGCGGACGGCGCGGACGCGGGCGACGTCATCGGCGAGCGTCTGCCCGGGCTCGCCGACTTTGACCTTGGCGGTGCGGCATCCGTCGAAACGGGCGAGGACGCCCGGCACGTCGCGCGCGGCGACCGCGGGCACCGTCGCGTTCACCGGGATGCGGGTGCGCACCGGATGCGGCTGCTGCCGCCACGCGAAGTCGATCGCCGCCGCCAGCCACGTCGCGGCCTCGGCGTCGGGGTACTCGACGAACGGCGAGAACTCCGCCCAGCCCTGCGGGCCCTCGAACAGCAGTGCTTCGCGCACGTCGATCCCGCGAAATCGGGTGCGCAGCGGCAGGGCGACGACGTGGGCGCTCGCGCGCAGCTCGGCGAGGGATGGCAGCATCCCCTCATCCTCCTCCGTGAGAGCCGCCGAGGCCACGAAACAGCAGCGGCGCCACGAAACGGACTGCGTCCCGTGCTGTCTCGTGGCGCCGCTGCAGTCTCGCGGTTCTAGGCTGGCGGCATGCCTCTTCTCGACACTCCGGTGCGCCTCGGCCTGCAGCTGCAGCCCCAGCACGCGACCTACACCGACATCCGCGACGCCGTCCTCCGCTTCGAGGACATGGGCGTCGACGTGCTCTTCAACTGGGACCACTTCTATCCCCTTTACGGAGACCCGGACGGCGCTCACTTCGAGTCGTGGACCATGCTCGCGGCGTGGGCCGAGCAGACGGAGCGGGTCGAGTTCGGCGCGCTGGTGAACTGCAACAGCTACCGCAACCCCGACCTGCAGGCCGACATGGCCCGCACGATCGACCAAATCAGCGCCAAGGGCGGCGAGGGACGCTTCATCTTCGGCACGGGGTCGGGCTGGTTCGAGCGCGATTACGACGAGTACGGCTACGACTTCGGCACCGCCGGCTCCCGCCTGAACGACCTCGGCGACGGCCTCGCCCGTGTCACGGCCCGCTGGGACAAGCTGAACCCCGCCCCGACCCGGCACATCCCGATCCTCATCGGCGGCAAGGGCGAGCAGAAGACGCTGCGGCTCGTCGCCCGCCACGCGGACATCTGGCACAGCTTCGTCTCGCCCGAGGAGGTCGTGCACAAGCTCGGCGTCATCGAGCGGTGGGGGGAGACCGAGGGGCGCGACGTGTCGGGCCTGGTCGTCTCGAACGAGCTGAAGGACCGGGATGCGGCGACCGCCGACGCCCTCTTCGACGCCGGCACCCGCATGTTCACCCTGGGGCTCAACGGTCCGGACTACGACCCCGAGATCGTCCGCACGTGGCTCCGGTGGCGCGACGAGAAGAACGGCGTGGCGTGAGCGTCTCCGAGCTGTTCGACGAGAGCGTATGGCAGCTCGCGCCCGGCGCCGAGCACTTCACCGACATCACGTCGCACGTCTCCACCGACGGCCGTATCGCGCGGATCGCGTTCGATCGGCCCGAGGTGCGCAACGCCTTCCGCCCGCACACCGTCGACGAGCTCTATCGCGCGCTCGACGACGCGCGTCAGAACCCGCGGATCGGCGTGGTGCTGCTCACCGGCAACGGGCCGAGCCCGAAGGACGGCGGCTGGGCGTTCTGCTCGGGCGGCGACCAGCGCATCCGCGGACGCGACGGCTACAAGTACTCCGACGAGGAGACCGCCGTGCAGGACCCGGCCCGCGCCGGGCGCCTCCACATCCTCGAGGTGCAGCGCCTCATCCGCTTCATGCCCAAGGTCGTCATCGCCGTGATCCCCGGCTGGGCGGCGGGTGGTGGTCACTCGCTCCACATCGTCGCGGACCTCTCGATCGCCTCGGCCGAGCACGGGCGCTTCAAGCAGACGGATGCGGATGTCGGCTCGTTCGACGCCGGCTACGGCTCGGCGTACATGGCGCGACAGGTCGGGCAGAAGGTCGCGCGCGAGGTGTTCTTCCTCGCGGAGGAGTACTCCGCGCAGCGCGCATACGAGATCGGCGCCGTCAACCGCGTCGTGCCGCACGCCGACCTCGAACGCGAGGCCATCGCGATGGCGCGCACCATCCTCGGCAAGTCGCCGACGGCGATCCGGATGCTGAAGTTCGCGTTCAATGCGGTCGATGACGGCCTCGTCGGACAGCAGGTGTTCGCCGGCGAGGCGACGCGCCTCGCCTACGGCACCGATGAGGCGGTGGAGGGGCGGGATTCGTTCCTCGAGAAGCGCGATCCGGACTGGTCGCCGTACCCGTGGCACTACTGACGGCTGTTCCACCCGAGGGGCCGGGCGCACGCGACGTGCTGCGCGCGGTGCGTCGTGCGATCGAGGGCCCGGGGCCGGCCGTACTCCTCGGGGCGGACGAGCCGGTCGAGGTCCCGGCCGGGACGGCCGCGATCGTCACGACGTCGGGGTCCACCGGGTATCCCAAGAGCGTCGTGCTCAGCCGCACGGCGCTCATGGCGAGCGCCTTCGCGACGAGCGCACGGATCGGCGAGGGGGCGTGGCTCCTGGCCGTGGCGCCCGTCTACGTCGCGGGACTGCAGGTGCTCGTGCGGTCGCTGATGTCCGGCCAGGAGCCGGCCGTGCTCGAGGGCCGCTTCACCGCACAGGGGTTCGTCTCGGCCGCGCGGCTCATGGCATCGAGCGTCGGCGGTCGCCGCATCCCCACGTACACCTCCCTCGTGCCCGCGCAGCTCGTGCGCCTGCTCGACGCCGCCGACGACCCCGACGTGCG
>JAVBUN010000284.1:0-4947 GCA_031555335.1 Microbacterium sp. | reverse complement strand
GCCGGGCTGATGTCCCCGTGGATCATCGGGTAGCCGAAGCCGTCCGCGAAGAACAGGAAGTCGAACCCGGTGCGGTCCATGACCTGGGCCATGCGCACCCAGCGCTCGGGATCCAGGTAGCCCACGGCGTCGTTCTCGGGGTGGGACCAGCTGTACGTGCCGCCGACCTGCGGCGCGTACACCTCGAACACGCCGAAGTGCAGGTTCCTCACGCCGCGATCTCCTCGGCCAGCCACGCGTCGATCGCCGCACGGGCGCGCGCCTTGAGCGCGTCGGAGGCGAGCGTCGTCTCGATCGAGCTCCACGCGCACGCGGCGAGCTGCTCGTCGGTGAGCCCGATGCGCTCTCGGGCGACGACGTACTCCTCGCCGATTCCGGGGCCGAACAGGATCGGGTCGTCCGCGTTGATCGAACAGCGGACGCCCGCTGCGAGCAGCTGCGGCAGCGGGTGGTCGGCCAGATCGTCGACCACATCGAGCAGCAGGTTCGAGGTGGGGCACACGTCCAGGCAGATCCCGCGCTCGGCGAGCGTCGCGAGGAGGGCGGGGTCATCGATCGCCCGCACGCCGTGGAGGACACGGTCGGCGCCGAGGTCGTCGATCGCCTGCCAGACCGACTCCGGCCCGACGAGCTCGCCGGCGTGGGGGGTGGACTGCAGGCCCGCCTCGCGCGCGATCGCGAACGCCTCCGCGAAGTCGGCGGCCGGGTACCCGCGCTCCTCGTTGGCGAGACCGAGCGAGACCACGCCGCGGCCGGCACGGGATGCCGCGATCCGGGCGAGTTCGACCGCGGTCGCGGTGTCGCGGGTGCGATCCACCGTCACCATCAGACCCACTTCGACGCCGTGCCGCTCCCCCGCCGTGCGGGCCGTCGCGATATGAGCGTCGAGGGCGGCCTCGATGGAGCCGAACGCCTCGGCGTAGAACTGGGGGCTGACGCCGAACTCGACGTAGACGACGCCGTCGGCCGCCGCATCCTCGACCGCCTCATCGATCAGGCGCTCGAGGTTCTCGGGTTCGGCGAGGACGGCGAGCAGGCCCTCGTACATGCCGGCGAACGCGGCGAAGCCGGAGAACCCGGTGACCGGGGGGATCTCGACCCCCATGCGGTCGGCGAGATCGGTGAGCGTGTCAGGACGCATCGCGGCCTCGAGGTGAAGGTGCAGGTGCCCCTTCGGAAGGGCGGTCAGGTCGCGGTATGCAGGCAAAGCATCTCCCAGTGAAGAATCGGATGACGCCTTGCAGCGTATGCGGGCCGTGTTTCGGTCAGGTGTCGAGCCCCTGGTCGGCGGCTCAGGGGGCGAAGAGCGCGGCGCGGGCAGCGGTGGTCCGCGCGAGGAGCGTCCGCTCGTCCGCGGCGGCGGACCGGTCCCGGCCGGTGAGCACCCGCTGCCGCGCGGCCGCGAGCGCCGTCGCATCGGCGATGAACTGTCGCATCGTCGGGACGCGGTCGCCGCGGAGCGTCCGCGCCCAGGCGAGGGCGGCGCGGCGACCGGCCCCGGTCGCCAGCATGTCGACCTCCTGCGGGGTGAACCATCCGGATGCCGCGTACTCCCCCAGCCGCGCGCGGGTCAGGCGCGACTCCTCCCGCCGCAGCATCAGCACGCCGACGATGAAGACCACGAACAGCGGCACCTGGAGCGCCGTGTACAGCGCGAGGAAGTCGCCGAGGAGCGCGGATCCGTTCCAGAGCGCGTGCAGGCCGATCGCACCGATCAGCCCGAGCAGCCACGGCCCGAGCGCGGCGCGTACCGTCGCCCCTCGACGGGCGGCGAGGCCCACCGCGAATCCGGTGACGGCCGTGAACATCACGTGCGCGAACGGCGAGAGGATGCCGCGCACGAAGAAGGTGGCGCTCGTGAGCTCGAGCCCGCCCTCGAGCCACGCCTGCGCGAAGTACTGGATGTTCTCGGTGAAAGCGAAGCCGGCGCCGATGAGGCCGCCGTAGACGATGCCGTCGACGGGACCGTCGAACCAGCGCCGGGCGGCGGCGAAGATGAGCAGCACGCCGAGCCCCTTGGCGAGCTCCTCGACGATCGGCGCCTGCACCACGGTCTGCATCACCTCGCCGGCGGGCCCCGCGACGCGTCCGACCGAGAGCACGATCGCGAGGTCGACCCCGAGAGCGATCGCGACCGAGACGATCGCGCCCCAGCCGAGCGCGAGGATGACGAGTCCCCGCGGCTCCGGTTCCCACCGGTCGACGATCCGCAGGGCGAGCAGCACCGCCGTCAGCGGCAGGAGCGCGAGGATCATGCCGAGCAACGATGCACCGGGGCCGATCGCCTCGAGGAAGTAGCCGACGAGCACGACGGCGACGAGCACGAGGATGCCGCCGAGCCACAGGTACAGCCCCCAGGAGCGGCGCGGCGCGGCCGGCAGCGGTGCGAGACCGGCCGAGGGCGCGGCGATCGGAGGCGCCTCCTGCCGCTCCGGCTGCGCGAGGGGCGAGGCGAATGCCGGTGGCGCGAGCGACGGACGGGGCCGGGCGGGGTCCGGGAGCGTCATGTCGTCAGCCTAGAGCCGGGCCGCCCGGTAGCGTGGAAGGATGCGTTTCGCCCATGTGATGACGGATGGGATCCCCGCCGCTCGCCTCGTCGTCGTCGACGACGCGACGGCCACGTTCGTCGACGACCTGTTCCCCGGCGCCCCCGCCACCCTCGACGAGCTGATCGCGGGCGGTGACGAACTGCTGGCCCGGGTACGGCAGACCGCGCACACCGGCGCCGCGTTCCCCCTCGACGGCGCGGCGTTCGCACCGGGCGTGCTCGCCCCGCCGGTGATCCTCGCCGTCGGGCTCAACTACGCGGCGCACTCGGGCGAGCTCGGTCTGAAGACCGACGACACCCCGACCGTGTTCGTGCTCTGGCCGAACTCGCTCGCCGGACACGAGCAGACGACGTCATGGCCGCGTTCGCTCAGCGAGTCCATCGACTACGAGGCGGAGCTCGGCGTCATCATCGGGCGGCCCGCGAAGGATGTGAGCGCCGAGGACGCCCTCGACCATGTCTGGGGTTACACGGTCGTGAACGACGTCACGGCGCGGAACATCCAGTTCTCCGAAGCGCAGTGGTCACGGTGCAAGTCGTTCGACGGCTTCACGCCGGTCGGCCCCTTCGTGGTGACCGCGGACGAGATCCCCGACCCGCAGGACCTGCACATCTGGACCGTCGTCGACGGTCACACCGTGCAGGACGCATCGACCGGCCAGATGATCCGCGGTGTGGCGACCCTCATCGCGAGCCTCTCGCAGTCGGCGACCTTGCTTCCCGGGACGCTGATCTCGACCGGGAGCCCCGGCGGCGCCGGCTATTCGCGCGACCCGCAGATCTTCCTGCGGGACCGCTCGACGGTCACGGTCGGCATCGACGGCATCGGCGAGCTCACGACCCACTGCCGGGTCCAGGACTGAGCCTTCGCCCGCCGCGGGGAGGCGGACGGAAACTCGTTCCGCCCGCCTCGCGCGGTCAGCTGCAGGTGACCGTCACGCCGTCGATCTGCTGCGTGCCGCCACCCAGATCCAGGCACTGCTGGTAGAGGTCGGCGGCCGCGCCGATTCCGATCGCGATGACGATGGCGACGATGATCCCGATGACCGTGAGGACGGCCCCGACGATGATCGCCCACACCGCGGGCAGGTTGCGGACGCCGGCCTTGCGGCTCTGCACGAGGGCCACGATCCCGAGCACGAGACCGATGACGTTGAAGAAGAAGGCGACGATGAGGGCGACGATGCCGAGCGTCTTGCCGGGCACCGGTGCGGCGGGGGTTCCCGCCGGCGGTGCGGCCGGGTACGCAGGCGGCGGGGTGTTCGGTGTGCCGGACGGATCGGTCATGATTCCTCCTCGGAGTGGGGACGGCCGGATGCTCCGACCGTAGCGGCTGCGATTGCGCGCGTACAGCCGACACCCAGGTTTCAGCGCGCCGGCACGTCGGGGTCGACGATGGGGATCGCCGCGGTCACCGCCTCGAGGCCGGAGAGCCGTGCCGGCGACAACTGCTTGACGACCTCGTCGCGCGACATGAGCCCGGCCTCCACGACGAGGTCGGCGACGCTGCGATGCGTGAGCAGCGCGGTCTTGGCCAGCGCGGCGGCGGCCGCGTACCCGATGAACGGGGTGAGCGCCGTGATGACCCCGACCGAGGAGTCCACCATCGCGCCGAGCCGATCGCGATTGGCGGTGATCCCCTCGATGCAGTTGACCCGCAGAGTCCACATCGCCTGCCGCATCCAGGTCAGCGACTGGAAGATCGAGTGCGCGATGACCGGTTCGAACGCGTTCAGCTGAAGCTGACCGCCCTCGACCGCCATGGTGACCGTGGTGTCGGCTCCCGCCACCGCGAAGGCGACCTGGTTGACGACCTCCGGGATCACCGGGTTCACCTTGCCGGGCATGATGCTGGACCCGGCCTGGCGCGGGGGCAGGTTGATCTCCCCGAGCCCCGCCTGCGGTCCGCTCGAGAGCAGCCGCAGGTCGTTGCAGATCTTCGACAGTTTGATGGCGTTGCGCTTCAGCGACGACGAGAACGACATGAACGATCCGGTGTCGCTGGTGGACTCGACCAGGTCGGCCGCCGTCTCGAGATCGAGTCCGCTGATCTCCCGCAGCTGCGCGAGCACCGCCGCGGCGTAGCCGCTGTGGGTCGTGATCCCCGTGCCGATCGCCGTCGCACCCATGTTGATCTCGTGCAGCAGATACGCGTTCTCCCGCAGCCGCAGCCAATCGGCACCGAGCGTCGATGCGAATCCGTGGAACTCCTGCCCGAGCGTCATCGGCACCGCATCCTGCAGCTGCGTGCGACCGACCTTGAGCACGTCGTGGAACTCCACCGCCTTGGCGAGGAAGGCCGTGCGCAGCAGTTCGAGCTCGTCGAGGAGGCTCTGCAGGGTCAGCGACAGCCCGACCTTGATCGCCGTCGGGTACACGTCGTTGGTGGACTGGCTGCG
>JAVBUN010000067.1:0-3039 GCA_031555335.1 Microbacterium sp. | reverse complement strand
GCCGGGGGCATCAGCACCGTGTCGATGAGGTACACGGTCGCGTTGGCCGTCTCGACGCCACCGCAGATGACGGCGGACTCGCCGTTGACCACGATGTCGTCGCCGCTGCCGGTGACCTCGAGGTCCGCGCCCTGGACGGTGGTGTGCGTGCCCTCGATCTCATCGGGGGCGAGCTGGCCCTGCACCACGTGGTACGTGAGGATCTGGGTGAGCAGGTCAGAGTCGGTGGCGAGGGTGTCGAGCGTCGCCTGATCGATCTTCGCGAACGCGTCGTCGACCGGGGCGAAGACGGTGAACTCGCCGCTGTTGAGCGTGTCGACGAGGTTGACGTCCGGGTTCAGCTGGCCGCTGACCGACGCGACGAGGGTGGTGAGCAGCGGGTTGTTGGATGCGGCCGTCGCGACCGGGTCCATGGCCATGCCCTCGACCGAACCGGCGCCGTCCGGCACAGCCTCGGCGTAGGCGGCGCAGCCGGGGCCGACCAGGTCGCCCATGGCGGTGTCCATCTCGGGGGTGGCGGACTCCGACGTCATCGGTGCCGACGACGACTCCGTCGTCTCGGATGCGGTTCCGCTACATGCGGAGAGCGCGAAAGCACCCACGAATGCGAGCGAGATACCTGCTGCGATCTTCGACTTCTTGGTGAGCATGACTTCCTCCGGTGTGCAGACCCCCACGGGGTCGTTCCGTGACAGATGGGGCGGTGCGCCTCATCCCCGCCGCGTTGCGACGTACACGATGCATTCGGGCCCCCTGTCGAATCGGATTGGCCGAATATCAGATTCGTGTCGAACGGCGTGATCGCAGGCGTTGAGAGCCGACGTCCGGCATGCTGGAGGGATGGTGATCGACGGCATCGATGTTCCCGACGACGGGAGCGGATCCGCCGACCACGTCGGCGAGCTGCTGCAGCTCGTCGCCGGCGGCGATCGGGCAGCCTTCACCCGTCTCTACGACATGCTCTCGGCCCGCGTCTTCGGCCTCATCCTTCGCGTTCTGGTCGACCGCGCGCAGAGCGAAGAAGTGCTGCAAGAGGTGTTCCTCGAGGTGTGGCAATCCGCCGCGAGGTTTGCTCCGAACAAGGGTCAGGGAAGATCGTGGGTGCTCACGATGGCGCATCGACGAGCGGTGGACCGGGTACGGTCCTCGCAGTCGAGCACGGATCGTGACGTGCGCGCAGGATTCCGCGACATGGGCGTGCCGCACGATGGCGTCGCCGAGCAGGTGGAATTGAGAATAGAGGGACGACGGGTGGCGACGGCTCTGGCCGCGCTTCCCGACGCGCAGCGCGAGGCCATCACCCTCGCGTATTACGGCGGATACTCACAGAGCGAGATCGCAGCGCTCGTGGGAGCACCGCTCGGGACGATCAAGACGAGGATGCGGGACGGACTTTCCCGCCTGAGGACGAGTATGGGGGTGGCATCATGAACGACCGCGATTTCGACGAGCTGTCGGCGGCGCACGCGCTGCGCGCGCTGACCCCCGACGAGGAGCGCGCCCTGAGCGATGCTCTCGCCGCCGATCCGACGCTCCAGGCCCGGGTCGACGCCGACCTCGACGCCGCCTCTCGTCTCGCCGAGACGGTGGCCGAGGTCGTTCCACCGCCCGCGGTGCGCGATGCGCTGCTCGCGCTGATCGCCGTGACCCCCCAGCATCCGGATGCCGCGACCGCTGCCGTCGCTCCGCACGACGACGTGGAATCGAGCGCGTCCGCCTCGGGCGGCGCCGAACCGGGATCACCCGAGCGGACCCGCTGGGGCACCCGGGCGTGGTTCGCGCTCGCCGCGTGCATCGTGCTCGTGCTCGGCATCGGCGGCGCCGTCGCCGTGGTCTCGCAGCAGGTCAGCGCGCCCGCATCCGTCGTCGCGCTGGAACGCATCGAGAACGCCCCCGACGCGCAGTCCGCGGCGGGGGAGCTCACCGACGGCGGCGAGGCGACGCTGCACTGGTCCGAGAGCCTCGGCGAGGCGGTACTGGTGTCGGACGGCCTGCCGAGCATCGAGGCCGACCGTGCGTTCGAGCTCTGGTACGTCCGTGACGGCGCGCCGATCTCGGCGGGCGTGTTCTCGGCCGACGGCGGGGATGCGACGGCGATCCTCAGCGGCACCATGCACGCCGGCGACGTGGTCGCCGTGACGGTGGAGCAGGCCGGCGGGTCGCCGGACGGCACCCCGACGACGGACCCGATCGTCGCCATCGCGACCGCGTGAGTCCCGCTCCGGGCGCCGCTTCGGCGAGTAGCCTGGATCGGATGACTGACGACTCCCGGCACTTCCACAAGCCCGTGCGGCGCCCGGCGGAGCTGTTCGATCGGCTCTTCTCCGCGGCGGACCCGGCCGAGGTCTCCCGCGTGGCCCACTCGACCGCATCCGCCCTGCTGAAGCGTGTGCGCGAGGATCCGGATGCGGACACCGTGGACCGGCTCGTGTCGTTCACCGACGAGCACGGCATCGACGACATCGCCGAGCTGTGGTCCCGGTCGCCCGCCCGCTCGCTGCCCGGCGCGCTGTGGCGGCTATACCTGCTGCAGGTGATGATCCATGACGATCCGCAGACGGCCGCTCTGCTGTACGAGCGCGGGCGGGCGGAGCTGGCGTCCGCGGACGAGGTCGTCGCCGGAGCGCCGGTACCCGCGGGTCCCGAAGAGCTCGTCGCCCTCATCGACACGATCATGCGCGGCCTGTTCCAGGGCGACTTCGCGGTGGCGCTCGAGCGCGCCGCGGCGTTCTGCCGCGTGGTGGCGGCCGGAGCCACGCACCTCGCCGACGACTACGAGCGCACCGAGCCCGAGCGAGCGTCGGCGCTGACGACACGCGCGCTGAGACTCGCGACCTACGCCGACGACCTCGCGGCATCCGCGGGTCTCTGGCGCCGCGACACCCTCACCTGAGCGGGCTTCTTTCCCGCGAGACTGCATCCGATCCACGAGACAGCGGATACGAGCCGCAGTCTCGTCGTTCCACTGCAGTCTCGCGGGGAAGGGGACCGGAAAAGAGAAGGGCCAGGCCGCAGACACGCCTCTCGGCGCTAGGCCGC
>JAVBUN010000120.1:0-7527 GCA_031555335.1 Microbacterium sp. | reverse complement strand
TCGTTGTAGGCGGGGATCGGGGTGAACCCGCTGCTCGAATAGAGGCCGGCGGCCGCGTCGAGCGAGTGGTGCGTGTCGAGGACCAGCTCCGCCGCGCCGAGCTCGCGGGCGCGCGTCTCGAGCGCGTCGAGCAGGATGCGGCCGCCTCCGAGCCCGCGCGCGGAGGACCGGACGAACAGGTGCTTCAGCTCGAACCGTTCGCCGTCCGCGCCGGCCGGGATACGGCGGATGCCGCCGCATCCGATGGGCGCGCCGTCGTTCTCGAGCAGGAGGAACTCCCCGTCCGGCGGGACGAAGGCGGCCGGGTCCGGGAGCACGGTGCGGTACCCGCCGCCGGGGAATCCCGCCGCGCGCAGTGCGAAGTACTCGGTCAACAGCTCCCGCGCCGCGGGGGTGTCGGCGGTGACGGCACGCACGCTCAGCATGCGCCCGAGCCTAGCCGGGTGCGCCTAGGCTGGAGCGCATGACGACGCGTGTGGCCATCGTGGGCGGAACCGGCAAGCTCGGTGGCATCATCCGCACCGTCACCGAGGCCGAGGACGGCTTCGAGGTGGTCGCGGTGCTCTCGTCGCGCGACGACATCTCGGCGATCGAGGGTGCTGACCTGGTCGTGGATGCGTCCACACCCGCCGTCTCGATCAACGTCGTCCGCGCCGCGATCGAACGCGGCATCAACCTCCTCGTCGGGACGAGCGGCTGGTCCGCGGAGCGCATCGCCCTGGTGCGGCCTCTCGTCGAGGCGGCCGGCACCGGTGTCGTCTTCGTCCCCAACTTCTCGCTCGGATCGGTCGTCGGCACGGCGATCTCTGCGGCGGTGTCGCCGCTGTTCCCCTCGATCGAGATCATCGAGGCCCATCGCGAGACCAAGATCGACTCGCCGAGCGGCACCGCGGTGCGGACGGCCGAGTTGATCGCGGCGGCGCGCTCCGCCGTCGGCCCCGTCGCCGCATCCCACGTCGACCAGCGGGCACGCGGCCAGCAGGTCGCGAGCGTGCCGGTGCATTCGCTCCGTCGCCCGGGCGTCGTCGCCCGCCAGGAGGTCGTGCTGTCGGGCCCGGGGGAGTCCCTCACGATCGTGCACGACACTGTCGACCCGGCGCTGGCCTACGGCCCCGGCATCCGGCTCGCTCTCGCCGCGGCTCGCGACGCACGCGGTGTGCACGTCGGGCTCGACACGTTCCTCGACATCGGCATCCGCATCCCGGGGGCACGCGATGCCGGGTCGCCGGTGGCAGAGGGCGGCGTGCCCGGGCAGGTCGCCCGCGTCACGGGCTCATGACCGCCCGCATCGGCGTCGCGGTCATGACCGTGGTGCTCGCGATCTACCTCGTCCTGGTCGGTCAGCGCGCCTGGCTGCTGGTCGTCACGGGCGATCCCGTCGGCATCGCGATGGGCCTCGCGCTCGTCATCCTCCCGCTCATCGGCGCCTGGGCGATCGGCCGCGAGATCTGGTTCGGTACGCGCGCCGCGGCGCTCGGTCGGCGGCTCCAGCAGGAGCACGCGCTGCCCGAAGAGGAGCTCGCGACCCGGCCGAGCGGCCGGGTGATGCGCGCCGACGCCGACGCCGTGTTCCCGGCATACCGCGAGGCTGTGGAGGCCGCGCCTGCCGACTGGCGCGCCTGGTACCGGCTGGGGCTCGCCTACGACGGCTCGGGGGACCGGCGTCGCGCCCGCGCGGCAGTGCGCACCGCCATCCGACTGGAGCGGCGCGCCGACTGAGTCGTCAGCGGGCGGCGGGGACGGCCGCGGCGACGGCCTGCTCGACGGTGGTCGCGCCGAACTGGAAGCCGGTGCGCTCCAGCACCGTCGGTCGCACGTCCATGTCGCTCGTCAGGAGCGCATCGGTGGCGTCCCGGCCGAGCACGAGCCTCATCGCCCACGCCGGGGCACGGAGGAGATACGGCCGATTCATCCGCCTGGCGAGCGCGAATCCGAGATCGTTGGCGGTCGCGCGCGTCGGGCCGGTGAGATTCACGGGTCCGGAGATCCCGTTCGCGATGACGTGCCGGATGGCGGCGACCTCGTCGTCCAGCGTCAGCCAGGGCCAGGACTGGGTGCCGCGGCCGATCGGTCCGGCGAGCCCGAACCGGGTGAGCAGCATCAGGGGCTTCAGGACGCCGTCGGGATGCACGAGGGGCGCCGTGCGCAGCAGGGCCACCCGCGCGTGCGGGCCGGCCGCGAGGGCGGCCTCCTCCCACGCCACGCAGAGGCGCGCGAGGAACGACGTCCCGGCGGGCGACGACTCGGTCAGCGTCGCGCCGGGGGCGGACCCGTAGTAGCCCACCGCGGATGCCGAGACGAACGCCGGCGCGGATTCGCCGAGGGCGCGGACCGCCGTTGCCAGCGTGCGCGTCGGCGTGAGGCGGGACCACAGCAGCCGGGTCTTGTACGACGCCGTCCACGGGAAACGCCCGACGCTGGCGCCGTTCAGGCCGACGACCGCGTCGGCGCCGGCGATCGTCGCGGGATCGAGCGGGGCCGCATCCGTCAGCCACTCGATCTCGTCGGACGAGCGCGGCGGACGACGCACCAGGGTCTGCACGCTCACCCCATCGGCGCGGAGCGACGCGACCAGAGCGCGTCCGATGAGTCCGGATGCGCCGGCGACGACGACGCGACGCACCTCAGGCAAGCGTGGCCTCGAGCGTGATGTCGATGCCGGCGAGCGCCTGGGACACCGGGCAGCCGGTCTTGGCCTCGGCGGCGATGCGCGCGAAGTCGTCGGGGGAGATGCCCGGCACCGTCGCGTTGACGTTGAGGTGGCTGCCGGTGATGCCGGTGCCGGGGATGAAGGTGACGGATGCGGTGGTCTCGACGTTCTCCGGCGGGGTGCCGTTCTCTGTCAGAGCGTGCGAGAGCGCCATGCTGAAGCACGCGGAATGCGCGGCCGCGAGCAGCTCTTCGGGGGTCGTGACCGACGTCGATCCTTCGCTGCGCGCCTTCCAGTCGACCGGCAGCGGCCCCTGGTTGGAGGACTCGAGCGCGACCTCCCCGGACCCCGCCGTGAGGCTTCCGTTCCAGCTCGTGCTCGCTTCGCTCGTCACGCTCATCGCGTGCTCCTCTCGCTCGACCGCCGCTCGGCTCGGCTGCCGGAGGTGCGGGCTCTCGTCAGGCTAGCCGCCGCACGCGGGAAGCCGCGACGGCTTGACAGGGAATAGCGCCGGGTCAGGCCGCGCGAGGGCGGCCGATGATGCCCGCGCGCTGCAGCACGAGGTAGAGCTGGCAGCCCAGGCACAGGCCGAACACCGCATTGAGGAAGGCCGCGACGAACGCGGCGGCCGCGGCGATCGGCAGCGCCCACGGCACGCCGGCGAGATGCAGGACGAGGCCGATGGCGGTCACGACGAGTCCGATGCCCTGCGCGAACCGCGGCGGGCGCGGGTCCTCGAACTCGGTCGCGGGGCGCAGGCGCGGCTGCACGACACGGCGGTAGAGCACGCCCCAGGGGGCGGTGCGCGGCGACACGACGGCCCACAGGAACAGTGCGGCGATGAGGGCGAGCAGTAGGAACGCGGGGTCGAGGACGCGCGCCGAGAGGGGGCGCGTCGTGTTGACGGCGAGGAGTCCGAGGAGCACGTCGATCAGCAGGAGGACGGCGGTGATCGACGCGACGAAGCGGGGTCCCCGCGCGTCGATGCGGCGGGGGGCCTGCGGGGACGGCTCAGACATGGGGGACCTCCTCGGACACGCGGGACAGCTCGAGCTCGATGACATCGCGTCCGGGTGTGCCGCCGAATCGGGTGCGCACGACACCGTGTCGGTCGAGGATCAGCGTCGTCGGGGTCTGCAGGACGTGGAAGTGCTTGGCGATGTCGGGCCGATGCGTGAGGTCGACGTCGAGGTGCAGCACGCCCGGGCGCTGGGCCGCGACATCCGAGAGGGTGCGGTGCACACCCGGGCAGCGCGCGCAGAACTCGGTGCTGAACTGCAGCAGGGTCGCGGAATCGCCGAGCGTCTCGGCGCCGAGACGGCGCGGGTCCACGATCTCGGCGGGGTCGCCGCGGCGGGGGCGGTTCTGCGCCCACCGCACGAACAAGCCGATGCCGAGGGTCGCCGCGAGCAGGGCGGCGAGCATGATCAGCGCGAGGAAGAGGTCCACAGCATCCCAGGGTAACTGCGTGCGCCTGCATGGAGCCGGAATCGGGCCAAGATGACGCGGGCCCGTAACACACGGCGTCGTCGGCGCGATCACGCCGCCGCCGCTACGCTGGGGGCGTGACGGATGCCGCAGCCACTCCCGAGATCCAGTTCCGCAGCGAGATGACCGTCGAGCTCGTCCGCTCGAGCGCATCGGATGCGGACGTGCTGTTCGCCGCCCGCGTCTCGACGCAGGGCGAGCAGACGCTCGAGGCCGCCGCCGCGGGCACGGAGGCGACCGCCCGGGACCGGGGTCTCATCAACTACCTGATGCGCGACCGTCACGGCTCCCCGTTCGAGCACAACTCGCTGACGTTCTACGTGCAGGCCCCGATCTTCGTGTTCCGCGAGTTCATGCGCCACCGCATCGCGTCCTACAACGAGGAATCGGGACGATACCGCGAGCTGCGCCCGGTGTTCTACGTGCCCGCGCCCGAGCGCAACCTCCTGCAGGTCGGCAAGCCCGGCGCCTACGAGTTCCTGCCCGGCACCCCCGAGCAGTCGGCTCTGGTCGACACGGCGACGCGGGACGCATCCGAGTTCGCCTTCGCCGCGTACCAGCGGATGCTGGAGGCCGGCGTCGCTCGCGAGGTCGCGCGCATCGTGCTGCCGTTGAACATCTATTCCTCGATGTATGTGACCCTCAACGCCCGGTCGCTCATGAACTTCCTCTCGCTGCGCACGAAGGTCGAGGGGACCCACTTCCCCTCCTTCCCCCAGCGAGAGATCGAGATGTGCGCGGAGCAGATGGAGGCGATCTGGCGGGAGCTCATGCCGCTGACCCACGCCGCCTTCAACGCGAACGGCCGCGTCGCGCCGTAGCGGCGCGCTGGTCCCGGGCGTCGTCCGGGACCACGGGGTGCGTCCGGAACCACGGGGTGGCGACGATGCGCCGACGCGGGTTCAGCTCTCGGCGACGTCGACGAGCCAGCCGGGCGAGCTCCACACCCGGCGTACCGGTGGCGGATCGCCGGCCGATTCCGCTCGGGCGTCGGCATCATCCGAGGCGTCGGCATCATCGGACCGATCCACGCCGCTCGCCGGGTGGAGCACGGCGCCGCCCGGGACCGGCTCGGACACGGTGACGAATCGCTCGGGCCGCCGGACCGCGAAGACCGCCCCGCTCCGCGCCTGGACCTCCGGCCACGGTTCGCCGTCGGCCGGAGCCGGCACGGTCGGCGGGGCGCCGTGCCCCGGCCGGCGCAACTGGCGTCGCTCGATGTGCTCCAGGGCCACCCGATGCACAGCGACCACGCGGCCGTGCACCCGATCGTCGAACTCCTCCTCGTGGTGGGACTCGACCGCATCCACCCCCGCCGCGAGCTCGGCGCCGAGGGCGGCCGTGAGCCACTCGTCGGCGCCCCGCCGCACGATGCCGAAGTCGACCGCGTCACCCACCGCGAACGGGGTCCCGCAGCACTCCCATTCCCACCGGCTCAACCACACACGTGTCATCGCGCCACCGTACCGTCGTGCATAGGCTGTCCGGCATGGCGCGGACGGCACTCATCACCGGGGCGAGCGCGGGGCTCGGTGCGGAGTACGCCCGCCAGCTGGCCGAGCGCGGTGCGGACCTCGTGCTGGTCGCCCGCGACCGGGACGCCCTCGCCGCCGTCGCCGACGAGGTGCGGGCCGCATCCGGCGTCACGGTCGAGGTGCTCCCCGCCGCTCTGCTCGCCACCGAAGATCGTGCGCGTGTGGTCGACCGGCTTGCCGATCCGCGGCGGCCGGTCGACCTGCTCGTCAACAACGCCGGGTTCGGGCTGCCGCTCTCGTTCGCGCGCAACGACATCGCGGACGAGGCGCGACACCTGGCGATCCACGTCGAGGTGCCGATGCGGCTCATGCACGCGGCGCTCGGGCCGATGCTGGCGCGGGGGAGCGGCCGCATCCTGAACGTCGCGTCCGTCGCCGCATTCCTGCCCCGGTCGACCTACGGCGCGTCAAAGGGATGGCTCGTGTCGTTCAGCCGGTGGGCGAACGCCGAGTACTCACCGCACGGCGTGACCGTCACCGCGGTCTGCCCGGGATACACGCACACGACCTTCCATGAACGGCTCGGGCTCCCTCCCGGGCAGGAGGGTGTGCCCGGCTGGATGTGGCTCGACGCACCGGAGGTGGTCGCGGCGTCGCTCCGAGCTGCGGCTCGGGGCGCGTCCGTATCGATTCCGACGCTGCGCTACCGCATCTTGGTGGGGCTCGCCCGCCTCGTGCCCGATCGCATCGCGGCGCGGCTGGGCCGACGGGGCCGCTGACCGATCGCGCCGTCCGCTTCCGCTGCGCTCACACGAAGCGGCCGAGTGCGATCCCGGCGTAGGCGAGCGCAGCGACGGTCTCGCCGTCGCTGATCTCGCCGTCGGCGACCATGGCCAGTGCCTCGGTGAACGGCACCCATCGGACGTCGTCGATGCCCTCCTCGGCGCGGGTGGCGCCCGCATCCGTCGTCGACCGTGCGTTCCGCGCGAGGAACACGTGCTCGGGGGCGTCGGCGATGCCGTTCAGCGCGTTCATCGTGCCGATGTGCTGCCAGTGATCCGACTCCATTCCCGTCTCCTCGCGGAGCTCGCGCTGCGCGGCCAGGAGCGGGTCCTCGCCGTCCGTGCCGCCCGCCGGCACCTCCACGGATCGGCCGGTGGTGTAACGGTCGAGCGTGATGAGGCAGACGCGGTCCCGGTCGTCCACGGCGACGACGAACACCGCGGGATGCTGCATCCGCACGACCCCGTAGATGCCGTCGCCGTGCGGGCCGGTCACCTCGTCCTCGCGCACGTGGATCCAGCGGTTCTCGTACACGGTCCGCGATCCGCGCATGCGCCATGCCATGTCGCCACCCTACGGGGCGCCGGGCGCGGGGCGCAGGGCGCCGGGCGCCGGGCTTGGGGGTCGGCGCGGGTTCGCGGGTCGTCGGATGCAGTGCTCACGGCCTGCCTCATGAACGTCACCCGTTCTCACCTTCCCCACCGGTCCGACGACGGCGGTTCATCGCGCCCGGGCTCGCCCGCCGCGCACGCCGCGCACGCCGTGCACGCCGCGCGCCGCGGCTCCATACGTCGGCGCCCGGGCCGCTTCGCCAGTCGTCGGATGCAGCATCCGCCGCCTGCCTCAGCATCCTCACCCGTTCTCTCCTGCCCCACCGGTCCGACGACTGCGGTTCATCGCGCCGGGGATCGCGCGCCGCGCACGCCGCGCACGCCGTGGCTCCGCGCTCCGAGGCTCCGTGCGCCGGCGCCCGGGCGGGTTCGCCAGTCGTCGGATGCAGCACCCGCCGCCTGCCTCAGCATCCTCACCCGTGCTCACCCGCCCCACCGGTCCGACGACTGCGGTTCATCGCGGCCACGCCCGCCGCGCTCGCCCGCCGCGCCCGCCACGCACGCCGCGCCCGCCGCGCCC
>JAVBUN010000170.1:0-4143 GCA_031555335.1 Microbacterium sp. | reverse complement strand
ACGGATGCGGGCGGGTCCTGACCGAGCGGGCCGGGCCCCCCCGCAACCGTCCGCCGGCGGCGACGCGCACCCCCAGTTGCGGCGCCACCCAGCCGGGGCGCTCCAGGGCCACGACCTCGACCGTGTGCCTCCTCCGCACCTGCGTGCCGCACCAACTGCGTTGGCGCGTGGGCGCCGGCTGTGGGTTGGGGGCGGGTCCGGTGCTCTTTCGGGACCCGCCCGCATCCGTGTCAGGCGCGGCGCACCAGCTTCTTGTTGGCGAACTCGTCGAGCCCGTAACGACCGAGCTCGCGCCCGATCCCGGAGTTCTTGACGCCGCCGAAGGGCATCTCGGGGGCGCTGCGCATCAGCATGTTCACCCCGACCATCCCGACGTCGAGGCGCTCGCCCACCGCCTCCGCCGCCGCCTGGTCGGCCGCGAACACCGCGCTGCCGAGGCCGAACGGCGAATCGTTGGCGAGGTCGACCGCCTCGTCTACCGTGGCCACCTTGTAGACCACGGCGACGGGGCCGAAGATCTCTTCGCGGTAGGCGCGCATCTCGGGCGTGACGCCGGAGAGGACGGTCGCGGGGTAGTACGAGCCGGCGCCGTCGGGCACGGTCCCGCCCAGATGGACGGTCGCCCCTTTGGCCACCGCGTCGTCGACGATCTCGGCGATCTCGTCGCGCCCCGCCACGGTGGCGACCGGACCGAGCTTGGTCGCGTCATCCGTCGGGTCGCCGGTGGTCCAGCTCTCCGCCTCGGTGAGGAAGCGGCCGAAGAACTCGTCCCAGATGGCCTCCTGCACGATCGTGCGTTTCGACGACGTGCAGGCCTGCCCGGCGTTCCAGAACCGGCCGGTCGCGGCGGCGGATGCGGCCTGCGGGATGTCGGCACCCTCGAGGACGATCAGCGGATCCGATCCGCCCAGCTCGAGGACGCACTTCTTCAGATTCTCGCCGGCGAGCCTGCCGATCCGTCGGCCTGCCCGCTCCGATCCGGTGATCGACACGCCCTGCAACGCCGGGCTCGCGATCATCTCTGCGATCTGGTCGTGCGTGGCGAAGATGTTCTGGAAGACGTCCGCCGGCGCTCCCGCATCGGCGACGATCGCCGCGATCGCCAGCGCCTGTTGCGGGCAGTTCGCCGCGTGCTTGAGCAGGATGGTGTTTCCCAGCAGCAGATTCGGGGCGACGAAGCGTGCCACCTGATACAGCGGGAAGTTCCACGGCATGATGCCCAGCAGCGGCCCGATCGGCGCCGTCCGCACGATCGCGCTGCCGGATCCGGCGATCTCGAGCTCATCGTCGCGCAGCAGGTCGGGACCCTTGTCGGCGTAGTACTCGAAAATCGACGCCGCGAGCGCCACCTCCGCCCGTGACTGCGTGATCGGCTTGCCGACCTCCTCCGTCATGAGGGCGGCGAGCTCTTCGACGCGCTCGCGGTGGAGTGCAGCGATGCGGCGGAGGATGTCGGCGCGTTCCGCGACGGGCCGCGTGGACCACGTCGCGTACGCCGCCGCGGAGCGATCCAGCGCCGCGCGGGCCTCCTCGTCCGTCGTCTCGACGAACTCTCGGACGGTGACACCGGTGACGGGGTTGATGGTTGCGTACACGGACTTCCTCTCGCTCGTCACCACTGCTCGGGACCGGCGGCGAGCAACTCGTCCTCGGTCAGGCTGATCTGGCGGAACTTGCTCGCGTGGAACACGAGCGGCGGTGTATGGGGCGACACGTCGAGGCCGTGCAGTTCCAGCAGGGCGATGATGTGATCGCCGGCCTCGACCTCTTTGTACACGGAGACCTCCATCCACGCGCTCGCGCCGCGGATGAAGATCCCGTCGTGGGGCCCGGCATCCCAGTCGATGCCCTCGAACCGGTCCCCCTCCTTGCTGGCGAGGCGACGGCAGGCCATGTCCTGCCATTGCGAGAGGACGCTGAGCCCGAGGCGCGGCCGTTCCCGGAGGATCGGCCACGTCTCGGAGGTGTTCTGGATGCAGACGGACACCAGAGGCGGGTCGACCGACACCGAGGTGAACGAACTCGCTGCCATCCCGACGGGTTGACGGTCGACCCGCGCGCAGATCGCCGCGACCCCCGAGGGGAACGCCCCGAACGCTCGACGCAGCTGGCGGCTGTCCACCAGGGGCTGCATGCTGATCATGTCTGGTCTCCTTCTCCGGATCGGGGGCTCAGGCCCCGGCTCCGGCCTTCTCCTTGGCGTGGCGATCGGTCGCAGCCTGGATCGCCGCACCCTGGCGGTCGTTGAGTTCGCTCCATCGGCTGATCGCGTACTCCTGCGCCTGCAGCAGACGGTCGGCGCTGCCCTGGAACCGCGGGATCACGTAGTCGGCGAACAGCTCATAGCTGCGCAGGGTGGCCTCGTGCCGCGCCCATTCGTGGTGGATGAGGAGGTAAGAGCCGAATCCGCCCGACTGCTTCTCGAGGCGTTCGATCTGCGCGATCGCGTCGTCGACCGTGCCGATGACGCCCAGCCCGGTCTCATTGACCCAGTCGACGCGCTCCTCGAAGGTGTCGCCAGCCGCGCGGAAGTGGGGTGCGGCGAGGACGTGCTGGGTGTAGTCCGCCCACGCGTCCAGCCCGTAACGGACCTCCTCGATCGCCTGCTCCTTGGTCTCGGCCAGGTGCATCGGACCCGCGAGACGCCACTTGCTGCGGTCGGGCGTCCGTCCGAACTCCGCACCGCGCTCGTTCATCACGTCCCAGTGCAGCGCGAGGGCATCGAAGCCGCCCTTCGCGGTCGCACCGACCGACATGAGGCCGGCGCCGTTCTTCGCCGCGGCGCGCGGGCCGGTCGGCGAGGCGATGGCCGCGATGACGACGTCGAAGTCGCTGTAGGGCGCGTACTGCGTCCGCGCCTCGACGAGGTTGTAGCGGCTCGTCTTGGCCGTCACGACTTCGCCGCGCATGATCGCCATCAGCACGTCCACGTCCTCCTCGAACGCCGTGCGCTGCTCCTCGATGCTGAGCCCGATCATCGTCGCGTCGGTCGGCAGCGCGCCGGGTCCGAGCCCGAGCATGAAGCGCCCGCGCAGCAGCCGGTCCAGGAACAGTGCCCGATCGGCGACCCAGAGGGGGTTGTGATACGGCAGCGACACCACGCCGGTGCCGAGCTTGATGTGCTTGGTCTGCGGGGCGGCCCAGGCGACGAACGTCATCGGGTCGGGGATCAGCTCGTTGCCGCACGAGTGATGCTCTCCGATCCAGGCCTCGTCGAATCCGAGCCGGTCCATGTGCTGGATGACCGCGAGATCCCGCTCGTACGCGGTCGTGGGGTTCTGCCCCGGAGGGCAGTGGAAGGACGCCATGAACGTGCCGAACTTCAGTGCCACGTCAACTCCTTTGTCTCGTCAGCGGCGTGTTTGTCGTCAGCGACTGTGCTGACACCGATGCTGCTCCCACCCTCGCACCGGCTCGGACGGACGATGTGTCCCGTTCTGACACAGCCTCCGGCCCGCGGCACGGCCGCCGGCGTCACTCGGCGGCCAGGTGGTACTCGCGCATCTTCCGGTACAGCGAGGATCGGGAGATCCCGAGGGCGGCCGCCGCGGCGGACTTATTGCGGCCGTGCTCGCGCAGCGCGGCCGCGATGGCGTCGCACTCGGCGAGCTGGATCGTGGAGAGACGTCGCCGGGCGGCGGCCGACGACCAATCCGGCGGGAGGTCCGCGAGATCCACCACCGCGCGCACCTGATCGTCGAGCCACCGCCGGAACTGCTCCAGCTGCCGGTCGTTGCCCGGCCACGGGTACTGCCGCAGCGCGTCGGCCGCTTGCCGCGTGAGCCGCGCCCGCCCGAGGCGGTGATCGGCGAGACGGCGGCGGATGTCGTCGGGGCGACGGCGCAACGGCGGCATCTCGACGAGCTCGGGCGGGACGCGGTCGAGCAGCACGCGAGAGCCCGCGGCGCCGCCCGCGCCATCCAGCTCCACCGTCGCCGCCACCCGGGTGTCGGGGGGCGCGGCGCGGTCGAGGATCGACGCGAGGGAGTGCGCGACGCGGTCATCGAGCAGGTCGATGCGGGCGATGAGCACGGACGACCCCTCCGCGAGCACCTCGCGGCTGCGGGCGAGCCAGCGCGCAGGTCCCAACTCCTCGACCTCGGTGCAGTCGATCTCGCCGATCGGGGCGTCCGCGGACAACGC
>JAVBUN010000191.1:0-6143 GCA_031555335.1 Microbacterium sp. | reverse complement strand
GGCCCTCGGCGGAGTCGGCCGGCACGCCGAAGTGGACACCGAGGCTCGCGATGAGGGCGATCGGCGCGTTGATGAGGAGCAGCCACTGCCAGGGCAGGTGGGTCAGGATGGTGCCGCCGAGGAGCGGGCCGAGGACGAAGCCCGACATGCCGACGACCATCATGAGGGTGATCGCGCGCATGCGGAGCTTCTCGTCGTCGAACAGCCGGAACACGAGCGAGTTGGTGATCGGCGCCATCGCAGCGGCGGCGATCCCGAGCGCCGCCCGCAGTGCGATCAGCTCGCCGGTCGAGCTGACGAGCAGCACCGCGAGGCTGAGCAGGCCGAACAGGGCCAGGCCGATCTGCAGCACGCGGCGGCGTCCGAATCGATCGGCGATCGAGCCCGCGGTCAGCAGCAGCCCGCCGAACGTGAGGGAGTAGGCGCCGGTGATCCACTGCAGCGACGTGGTGGTGCCGCCGAGTTCCCGGCCGATCGTCGGGAGGGCGATCGAGAGCAGCGTGTTGTCGACCATCTCCACGAAGAACGCGAGACACAGCGCGGCGAGGGGGATCCACGCGGCCCGCATCGACGAGAAGGTGCGGGAGGGGGCGGCGAGAGGGGCAGTGGTCACGAGTACCTCGGATCAGGTCGTTATCGAACAGTGTTCGTTAGTCGAACGTCGTTCGATAAAATAGAACAGTGTTCGATAAATCGCAAGGGGGACACTCTCGAGCCGAGCATCTGTGGTGGGATGGGGGCATGGCAGCGCCGACGGGGCAGGGTGCGCCGACTTCGCCGGCGCGTGGTCGACGCGTGCGCTCCCGCGCGTCCCACTCGCTCGAGTCCGTGCTGGCTGGGGCGGTGGAGATCCTCGACGAGTCCGGCGCGCAGGGGCTCACCATCCGCGCGCTCGCCGCCCGCCTCGGCGGCGGCAACGCGAGTGTGTACTGGTATGTCTCGGGACGCGAGGAGCTGCTCGATCTCGCCGCGGACTCCGTGCTCGGCGGCGTGCTGGAGACGACCGCCGACGTCGGCTCGGGCGATCCGATCGACGATCTGCGCACCATCTCGGTGGCGATGTTCGACGCGATCGCGGACCGTCCCTGGTTGGGTGCCTACGTCCTGCGTCAGACCGCCCGGCAGATCCACTCGCTGCGGTTGTACGAACGGATCGGCCAACAGGTGATGCGCCTCGGGCTGACGCCCCGGCAGACGTTCCACGCGACGTCCGCGGTCGTCGGCTACGTCACCGGCACGGCGGCGGACATGGGCCAGGAGCCGCCCGAGGTCGTCGTCTCGGGCGCCGTGAGCCGCGAGGAGTATCTGGCCGAGGCGACCGCGCAGTGGCGGGCGCTCGATCCCGACGAGTTCCCGTACATCCACCTCATCATCGACGAGTTCGCCGGCCACGACGACCGAGACCAGTTCATCGACGGGCTCGACCTCCTCCTCGCCGGACTCCGCCTCCGCGCGAACCGCTGATCGCCGCGCGCTGCCGTGGTGGGCGCCGCGGTGCTCCCCGCGGTTCCGTGGCTCGCGCGCTGCCGCACCGCATCCGAGGAGATCTCTGGTTCTGAGGATCGATGCGGCCTCGTGGGTCCTCAGCGTCCGGGATCTCCTCAGAATCCGGGCCCGCGGATGTCGCGTGTGGAAGGGGCGCGGCGTCGCCTCGAGCGGATGCTCCGCGATCGCGGACCCAGGTCACCGTGGCGTCACATGCCGGGGGTGAGCAGGCCCGTCTCGTACGCGATGATCACCAGTTGAGCGCGGTCGTGCGCGCCGAGTTTCCCCATGACCCGGTTGACGTGCGTCTTGGCGGTGTGCGGTGAGATCACCAGGGCCTCCGCGATCTCCTGGTTCGACCTGCCGCGGGCGACCAGCAGCAGCACCTCCCGCTCCCGCTCGGTCAGCTCGGCGAGCTCGGGAACCGCGGCAGGGTCCTGGCCGGCGCCGGGGGCGGTGATGTAACGGGCCACCAGGGCGCGGGTCGCCGCCGGGGACAGCAGGGTGTCGCCGGCGTGCACGGCATGCACGGCTGTGACGATGTCGTCGGGCTCGGCGCCCTTGCCGATGAATCCGCTCGCCCCGGCGCGGAGGGCGGCGACCACGTACTCGTCCTCCTCGAAGGTGGTCAGGATCAGCACCCGCGCCCCGGCGAGGGTCGGGTCCGAGCAGATGCGGGCGGTCGCTTCGATACCGTCCATGTGCGGCATGCGGATGTCCATCACCACCACGTCGGGCCGGTCCCGTCGCGCCTGGCGGATCGCGTCCGCTCCGTCGACGGCCTGCCCCGTGACGGTGACGTCGGGCTGGCTGGTGAGGATGTCGGCGACCGCCTGTCGGATGAGGGGCTGGTCGTCGACGACGAGAACGCGGGTCATCGGGGATCCTCCGATTCGGGAAGGGGAAGGGTCGCAGTCAGCGTGAACCCGCCGGGGCCGGGACCGGCGGTCACCCGGCCCCGCACCGATCCGACGCGTTCCCGCACCCCGATCAGACCCATCCCGGTGCCGGTCGCATTCGGCGTGACGGCGGGATCGGTGGGGTTGCTGACCACGATGCGCGCGGTGTCGGCGCTCACCTCGAGGAGGAGATGGGCCCGGTGCTCGGTGCCGTGCTTGTGCGCGTTGGTGAGCGCCTCCTGCACCACCCGATAGGCGACGGTGCCGACAGCGCCGGTCACCCGGGCCAGATCACCCTCGATCCGGGTGTGCACATCGAGCCCCGCCACCTCGAACGTGGCCAGCAGCTGCTCGAGCTGGTCCATCCCGTACTGCGGGGCGGTGGCGGCTTCGTCCGGTTCGTCGGCGCGCAGCATGGCGAGCAGGTCGCCGATCTCGGCCAGCACCGCTCGGGATGCCTGCCGGATCGCGCCCAACGCGGCGGCAGCGCGAACGGGAGGGTCGGTCAGGGCGGAGGAGGCGACACCGGCATTGAGGCTGATCACGGCGATCTGGTGCGCGACGGTGTCGTGGAGATCGCGGGCGATCCGCAGCCGCTCCTCCGTGACCCGGCGACGTGCCTCCGCTTCGCGGGTCGTTTCGGCCCGCTCCGCACGGTCGGTGATCGCCTGGATGTATGCGCGGCGGGACCGGGCGCCGTCGCCGGCGGCGGTCGCCAGCGCAACTGCGAGGCCGAGCTGGAACACCCGCGCGTCGAACACGCTGCTCAACGCCGCCGGGATGGCCAGCAGCAGGATCAGCACCGCCGCAGCCATGCCCACCCACAATGCCGTGCGGCGCGACGAGCGATTGGCGACCCCGAACATCGCCACGCAGACCGCCAGCGTGGCGCCCGGCGACAACGTCCCCATCGCGGATGCCGCCCCGAACAGCGCCAGGCACACCACCAGGACCGGGATCGGCCAGCGTCGCCGGAACGGCAGCACCGCCGCGGGAGCCAGCACAACCACCCACGTCGCCCAGCCGGCCGGGCGGAACTCCTCGCCCGGGAAGGGGACGAATGCCGCGAGCACGATGAGCAGCGCCGCGATCGCATCGCCCACCCATGTCGGCATCACCGGATGCGACGGCGCCACCGGCCCCTCGCTCGTTCTCGTCGTCTCCGCGCGGCTCACCTTCTCAGTGTGACCCGGTGTCCCCGCGATCGGATCACCCCGGTGCGGCATTGCCGGATACCGCGATCGCAGTACACACGTGTCCGCGCCTGGGGGACGCGGGCCCCGGCCCGCCCCGCGCACGATGAGAAGGAACCCATCGCCAGTGCCCCGGGACCGGGGTGTGCAGGAGCAGACATGACAAATCCGATCATCCGTGTCGCCGACGTCGCCAAGACGTACGGCCGCGGCCACGACCGTTTCGACGCGCTCAAGGGGGTGAGCTTCGACATCGCAGACGGCGAATCCATCGCGATCCTCGGCAAGTCCGGATCCGGCAAGTCCACCCTCATGCACGTCCTCGCTCTGCTCGACGCCCCCAGCTCGGGACGCATCACCCTCGACAGCGTCGACACCCGCAGTCTCAAAGGTCGCCGGCTGAATCGCACCCGCAACAAGACGTTCGGGTTCGTGTTCCAGCAGTTCTTCCTCATCCCCAACGCCTCCGTCCTCGACAACGTCACCTTGCCGCTGAAGATCGCCGGCGTGGCGGCCGCCGAACGCAAGAAGCGCGGCATGGCCGCCCTCGCCCAGCTCGAGCTCGCCGACAAAGCCAAGAACAGGGCCACGAACCTCTCCGGAGGGCAGAAGCAGCGCGTCGTCATCGCCCGCGCCCTCGTCAACAACCCGCGCATCATCTTCGCCGACGAACCCACCGGCAACCTCGACTCGAAGACCGGCGCCGTCGTCGAGGACATCCTGTTCGACCTGAACCGCGAACAGGGCATCACCCTCATCATCGTCACCCACGACGAGGACCTCGCCGCACGCTGCGACCGGCAGTTGCGCATCCGCGACGGTGTGCTCATCGACGACACCGAGACGGAGGTGGCCGCATGAAATCGCTCGACCTGATCGGCTCCGCGATCTCCAACACGTTCCGTTCCAAGACCCGTACCATCCTCACGATCCTGTCGATCTTCATCGGCGCGTTCACCCTCACCATCACCAGCGGCCTCGGCACCGGCATCAACGCCTACATCGCCGACACGGTCTCCGGTGTCGGAGCCTCGGACGCGATGACCGTCACCAAGACCGAGGAAGACGCCGCAGGCTCGTTCGTCAGCAGCGGAGAGCCGCGGGAATACGACCCCGACGCCGTCTCCACCGGCATCCCCGGGATGAGCGTCACCGCCCTCACCCCCGACGACGTCACCACCGTCGAGGGCGTCGAGGGCGTCGAGCGGGTCGATCCGCAACGCAACATCACGCCCGACTTCATCCGGTTCGGCGACGGCACCCCGTTCGTCGCGTCCGTGGGCAGCCTCGTCGCCGGGCAGACCACTGTCCTCGCCGACGGCGCCGAACCCGACAACGCCACCACCTCCCTCGAAGTCGCCCTTCCGCAGGCCTACGTCGAACCCCTCGGATTCGACAGCGACGCCGACGCCATCGGCCAGACCGTCACCATCGGCATCACCGACGCCGTCCGCACCTCGCACCTCGTCGAGGCGACCGTCGTCGGCATCACCGAAGAGGCCCTCGCTTCTCCCAACGGATCGAGCATCCTCATCAACCAGGCGATGACCGATGCGCTGTTCGATGCTCAGTCCGCCGGCATCCCCGCCGACGAAGCCGACCGCTACTCGTCCGTGTCGGTCTGGTTCGACCCGGATGCCACCGATGAAGAGATCGACGCGCTCAAGGATCGACTCGCCGACGTCGGATTCACCGGCGTCACGATCGCCGACCAGCTCGGCATGATCACCACCGTCATCGACGGCATCGTCCTCGTGCTCAACGCATTCGCGATCCTGGCGCTCCTGGCTGCCGCGTTCGGGATCGTCAACACGCTCTACATGTCCGTGCAGGAGCGCACCCGCGAGATCGGACTCATGAAGGCCATGGGTATGGGGTCGGGCAAGGTGTTCGGCATGTTCAGCCTCGAAGCCACCTTCATCGGCTTCCTCGGTTCCGCGATCGGCGCGCTCATCGCCATCATCGCCGGCACCGCCCTCAGCGGCGCCCTCGCCGAGACCCTCCTCGCCGATCTGCCGGGCCTCACCCTCATCGCCTTCGACCCGGTCTCCGTCGCGAGCATCATCCTCCTCGTCATGGCCATCGCATTCCTCGCCGGCACCCTCCCCGCCGCCAGGGCAGCCAAGGCCGACCCGGTCGACTCGCTCCGGTACGAGTGACGGCCCTGGGTGGGGTGCACGGCACGTGGCGCACCCCACCCCGGCAGGCTCGACACGAGAGGGGTTGTGCCGCATCCGCGGTCACGCTAACGTACAACCAAATGGTTGTAGAACAGGAACTCAGCGACGGCGACGTGGACCGGATCTTCCGGGCACTGGCCGATCGCACGCGCCGTGACATCGTGCGGCGCACCATCGAGGCCGAGCAGTCGGTCTCCACCCTCGCCGCCATGTACGACATCTCGTTCGCCGCCGTGCAGAAGCATGTGGCGGTGCTGGAGGCCGCGCACCTGGTGGTCAAGCGCGCCGAAGGAAGGGAGCGCCTCGTGCGTGCCAATCCCGCCGCCCTCGCCCGCGCCCGTCGCCTGCTCGCCGGCTACGAGCAGATGTGGCGCGCGCGCGTCGAT
>JAVBUN010000100.1:0-12190 GCA_031555335.1 Microbacterium sp. | reverse complement strand
CACATCGATGCGCTCGCGGCCTTCGAAGCCGACCCCGAGACGAAGGCGATCGTGATGATCGGCGAGATCGGCGGCGACGCCGAGGAGCGCGCGGCCGACTACATCAAGGCCAACGTGACGAAGCCGGTCGTCGGCTACGTTGCCGGCTTCACCGCTCCCGAGGGCAAGACCATGGGTCACGCGGGCGCGATCGTGTCGGGATCCGCCGGCACCGCGCAGGCGAAGAAGGAGGCCCTCGAGGCCGCCGGCGTCAAGGTCGGGAAGACGCCGTCCGAGACGGCCGACCTGATGCGCGAGATCATCCAGGGGCTGTAACCCGACCGGAGGGGCGGATGCGGGGCCGCGGGGCCCGGCATCCGCCCCTTCCGTGTTCCCGCCTCACGGCCGGCGCGACGGGTGGGGTGCCGGCCGGTAAGGCCGTCGAACCCCGTTACGCTGGATGCATGCCGCTTCAGGGGGAATACCAGCCGAGCTCGTCCGAGTGGGCCCGCACGCAGGCCGAGAGGTTCGAGGCGTCCGGGGGCACCGAGGCCAACGAGCACCGCGGGGTGCCGATCATCGTGTTGACCAGCGTCGGCGCGAAGTCGGGGGCGCTGCGCAAGACCGCGCTCATGCGCGTCGAGCACGACGGGCGCTACCTCGTCGTCGCCTCGAAGGGCGGGTCGCCCGACGAGCCCGCCTGGGGCGCCAACCTCCGCAAGACCCCGCACGTCGAGCTGCAGGACGGCGCCGTGAAGCGGGACTACCTCGCGCGCGAGGTCCCCGAGGGGCCGGAGCGCGACGCGTGGTGGCAGCGCGCGGTCGCGGTGTGGCCCGATTACGCGGAGTACCAGACGCGGACCGATCGCACGATCGCCGTGTTCGAGCTCGAGCCCTTCACCGACTGAGCATCCGCCCCGGCGTGCGGGGCGTTATCGCTCCTCACGCATCGGTGCGACGGCCCGCTCGTGCGGATGCCGCGCGCCCGTCGGGTGGACGCCGAGGGCGTGGGTAGGGTCGATCAGGCATGTACCGCCTCCTCGTGATCCTCCTCGCCGCGCTCGACGCTCTCGTCGCCGCGGTCGTCGGCATCGCCGTCGCTCTCGCTCCCCTCACGGTGCTCTGGTTCGCCGTCGTCGGAGCCCCCGATCTCGGTGCGATCTGGCAGACCTCGACGTCGATCTGGCAGCTCGGCCATGCGGTGCCGCTCCTCGTCGCCCTCCCGGACGCCTACCTCGCCCAGACCGGGATCGATCCCGCGCTCGCGACGTTCGCGATCTCGCTGGCCCCGCTCGCCTTCGCCGCCTTCACGGTGCTGTTCGCCGCTCGGTCCGGCGCACGCGCGGCCCGGGCCGGTGCGTGGCCCGCCGGCGTCGCCGCAGGCACTGTCGTGTTCACCGGGCTCGCCGCCGTCGCCGCGGTCACCGGCGACGGCGGGATCGTGAGTGCCGAGACCTGGCAGGCGATCCTCTTCCCCGCCGCGCTCTACGCCGCGGGACTGCTGGCGGGCGCCGTCCGCGTCGCCTGGACCGACGGGGACGACGGCATCGTCGACGCGGTACGGACGCGCCTCGACCGTGCTCCGGACGCCTGGCCCGAGGCCCCCGGACTCGCCGCCCGGGGCGCCGCCATCGCCCTCACCCTGCTCGTGGGCACCTCCGCACTCGTGCTCGCCATCGGGCTGATCGTGCGCGGCCCGCAGATCGTGGCGCTGTCGCAGTCCGCCAACCTCGACGCCGGCGGCGCCGTCGTCGTCGGGTTCGGCCAGCTGCTCTACCTGCCCACCCTGGTCGTCTGGACCCTCGCGTTCATCGCCGGCCCCGGCGTCCTGCTCGGTGCGGGGTCCGCGGTCGCCCCCGCGGGCACCCAGCTGGGCGTTCTTCCCGGCATCCCGGTGCTCGGAGTCCTGCCCGAGTCCACCTCGCCGTGGCTGCTCGCGCTCGCGCTCATCCCGGTGGCCGCGGGCGCAGCGGCGGGCTGGGCGGTGCGCTCCCGTCTCTCGCCGCGGGGCGGCGGGGCGGATGCGGAGACCACCGGCATCCTGCTCTCGCTGGTCGGGGCGATCGCGCTCGTCTCGGCCCTCGGTGCGGGGCTCCTCGCCGTGCTCGCGTCCGGCGCCATGGGCCCCGGACGCCTCGCCACCGTGGGGCCCGACGCCGGCGCGGTCGCGCTCGCGGTGGGCGTCGAGGTCGGGCTCGGTGCGGCGATCCTGCTGCTCTCGCCCCGGCGCGCCGCATCCGTCGTCGGCGTCGCCCGCCGCGACCCCGCCCGCCGTGACGAGGACGATCGGCCCGGCGGAGGGCATTCGGCGCCGGATTCACCTCACCTCGGCCGATTCTCCTCGCCCGGCGCCGCGCCGTGGGAGCCCGCGGACGCCCCGGCCTCGGACGCCGACGGGCCGCGCGGCTAGACTGGCGTGGTGCTCACGGTCGCCGTCCTCATCTCCGGCACCGGCTCGAATCTGCGAGCCCTCCTGGAGGCGGCGGCGTCCTCGGACTTCCCCGCGCGGGTGATCGTCGTTGGCGCCGATCGCGAGGCCTCGGGACTCGGTCACGCGGAGGAGTTCGGCATCCCGAGTTTCGTCGTGCCCTGGCGCGGCCCTGCCGAGCGCGACGCGTGGGGCGAGGAGCTCGACCGTCAGCTCGAGGTCTGGAACCCCGACCTGGTGGTGCTGTCGGGCCTCATGCGGCTGCTGCCCGCCGGTGTCGTCGCGCGGTGGTCACCGCACCTCATCAACACCCATCCCGCCTACCTGCCCGAGTTCCCGGGCGCGCACGCGGTGCGCGACGCCCTGGCCGCGGGCGCGTCGCGCACCGGTGCCAGCGTCATCCTCGTCGACGACGGCGTCGACACCGGGCCGATTCTCGCCCAGGAGCGCGTCGAGATCCTGCCGGGCGACGACGCGAACGCCCTGCACGAGCGCATCAAACCCGTCGAACGACGCCTGCTCATCGACGTCGTCCGTCGCATCGCCACCGGCGAGCTCGACCTCGCCGCATCCGTCCGCTGATCCGCACCACCCCTGAATCGAGGATTCCATGGCCGGGCCCCGTCACGATCCGTCCCTCTACCGCCGCCGCGACACGGTTCCCGTGCGGCGGGCGCTCGTCTCGGTGAGCGACAAGACCGACCTGCTGACCCTCGCGGCGAGCCTCGCCGGCGCGGGTGTCGAGATCGTCTCGACCGGTTCGACCGCCGCGACCATCCGCGACGCCGGCTTCGAGGTCACGGACGTCTCCGCCGTGACCGGCTTTCCGGAGTCGCTCGACGGGCGCGTGAAGACCCTGCATCCGGGTGTGCACGCGGGTCTCCTCGCCGACCTGCGCCTGGCGAGCCACGAGAGCCAGCTCGACGAGCTCGGCATCTCGGCGTTCGAGCTCGTCGTGGTCAACCTGTACCCCTTCGTCGAGACGGTCGCCTCGGGCGCGCAGGGCGACGACGTCGTCGAGCAGATCGACATCGGCGGCCCCGCGATGGTGCGGGCGTCGGCCAAGAACTACGCGAACGTCGCGATCGTCGTCTCTCCCGAGTCGTACCCGGCGATCGTCGAGGCCATCGGTGAGGGCGGCACGACCCTCGCACAGCGCAAGGAGCTCGCCGCGCGCGCGTTCGCGCACACCGCCGAGTACGACCGCGCCGTGGCCGGCTGGTTCGCGGAGGGCACGCTCGCCGCCGACGACGAGCTTCCCGCGCACCTGACGATCAAGGCCGAGCGGCTCACGACGCTCCGGTACGGCGAGAACTCGCACCAGCGGGCCGCCCTCTACTCGCGCGTGGGCAGCAGCGGCATCGCGCAGGCGACGCAGCTGCAGGGCAAGGAGATGTCGTACAACAACTACGTCGACGCGGATGCGGCGCTCCGGGCGGCGTTCGACATGGTCAAGCCGGCCGTGGCGATCATCAAGCACGCGAACCCGTGCGGTATCGCGGTGGCGGCGCCGAACGCGCTGGATCCGATCGCGAGCGCCCACCTCCGCGCCCACGAGTGCGATCCGATCTCGGCGTTCGGCGGCGTGATCGCCGCGAACCGGACGGTGACGCTCAAGATGGCGGAGAACCTGCGCGACATCTTCACCGAGGTGATCATCGCACCCGGCTTCGAACCGGAGGCCCTCGAGCTCTTCCGGCTGAAGAAGAACCTGCGCGTGCTGCAGCTGCCCGCCGACTGGCGCCAGGAGCGGATGGATGTGCGCCTGGTGTCGGGCGGTCTGCTGCTGCAGGATGCCGATCGCTTCCCCGACGACATCGATTCCGTCGCGAAGGACTGGGAGCTCGTCGCCGGCGAACGCCCGGACGCCGAGGCCATGGCGAACCTCGTGTTCGCGTGGAAGGCGTGCCGTGCGGTGAAGTCCAACGCGATCGTGCTCGCTCACGCCTCCGCCACGGTCGGCATCGGCATGGGGCAGGTCAACCGCGTCGACTCGTGCCGGCTCGCGGTGGAGCGCGCCGGGGACCGGGCTCGGGGATCGGTCGCCGCATCCGACGCATTCTTCCCGTTCTCGGACGGCCCGCAGGTACTGCTCGATGCCGGGATCTCGGCCATCGTGCAGCCGGGCGGATCGGTGCGCGACGACGAGACCATCGCCCTCGCCCGCGAGCGCGGCGTGACGATGTTCTTCACGGGCGAGCGGCACTTCTACCACTGAGCCCGCCGGCGGGTCAGGTCCTCGGGCGGCCGTACGTCTCGAGGAAGCGCAGCCAGACCTCGCTCACCGTCGGATAGCTCGGCACCGCGTGCCACAGGCGCGCCAGGGGAACCTCGCCGACGACGGCGATCGTGGCGGAGTGCAGCAGCTCGGCGACATCCGGGCCGACGAACGTGACGCCGATGAGCACGCCCCGGTCCTCGTCGACGATCGCGCGCGCCTTTCCGCGGTAGTGGTCGCTGAAGGTCGCGGCGCCTGCGACCCACGACAGGTCGTAGTCGAGGGTCCGGATGCGGCGCCCCGCCTTCTGCGCCGCCGCCTCGGTGAACCCCACGGAGGCGACGACGGGATCGGTGAAGGTGACCTGCGGGACGCTCTCGTGGTCGGCGGTCGCCACGTGCACGCCCCACGGCGCGTCGTCGACCGTGCCGCCGGTCGCACGCGCGGCGATGACGTCCCCCGCGGCGCGCGCCTGGTACTTGCCCTGGTGGGTGAGGAGGGCGCGGTGGTTGACATCGCCGACGGCGTACAGCCAGTCCGAGCCGCGCACGAGCAGGGTGTCGTCGACCTCGAGCCATGAGCCCGGTTCGAGCCCGACGCTCTCGAGCCCCAGGTCCTCGGTGCGGGGCACGCGGCCGGTCGCCACGAGCACCTCGTCGGCCTCGACCACGGAGCCGTCGCGGAGGGTGAGCTCGGCGACGCCGTCCACACGCCGTGCGGACGCGACCTCGGCGCCGAGACGCAGATCCACGCCGCGCTCACGCAGCGCGTCGCCCACCAGCTCGCCCGCGAACGGTTCCATCGCGCCCAGGAGCGATCCGCGCACGAGGAGCGTCACCTCCGCGCCCAGGTCGTTGTAGGCGGTGGCCATCTCGGCGGCCACGACGCCGCCGCCGATCACGGCGAGGCGCGTCGGGATGCGCTCGGCGGCTGTCGCCTCGCGGCTCGTCCACGGCGAGATGTCGGCGAGGCCGGGGGTGTCGGGCAGGAGCGCCGCGCTGCCCGTGCAGACCGCGACGGCGTGACGGGCGACGAGCTCGACGACCCCGCCGTCGGGGCCGGTCACGCTCACCCGCTTCTCGCCCGAGAGCCGGCCGTGGCCGCGCACCAGATCGATGCCGGCTCCCTCGAGCCAGCCCACCTGCGACGAATCGTTCCACTCGTGGGTGAGCGTGTTGCGGCGACGCAGCACGCCCGCGACGTCGATCTCTCCCGTGACCGCCTGCTTCGCACCGTCCACGGCCCGCGCCTCCCGCAGTACCGCGCCGGCGCGCAGCAGACCCTTGGAGGGCATGCAGGCCCAGTACGAGCACTCGCCGCCGACGAGCTCGCTCTCGACGATGACCGCCGAGAGGCCGTTCTGCACGGCGCGGTCGGCGACGTTCTCGCCCACCGGTCCGGCACCGATCACGATCAGGTCGTAGGTCCGTTCGCTCATGTGCCGACGCTACCGCGCCCCGCGCGCGGGTGGGCGGGATTGCGTCGAACGGCCCCGTGGCGCATCATCCGGGCCGGCAGCCGCCGTGTCCGAAAACCGCGAGCGCGGGGTGCGGGGGCGTGTCAGGCTGGGAGCATGTCCCGCTCAGTCATGACCTTCGACGAGCGATACCGCGCCATCCACGCGCGCGACGTGCGCTTCGACGGCCAGTTCGTCACCGCGGTGCGCACGACCGGCATCTATTGCCGGCCGAGCTGCCCGGCGCGTACCCCGCTGCCCGCGAACGTGACCTTCTTCCCGACGAGCGCGGCGGCGCACGAGGCGGGCTACCGGGCCTGCAAGCGGTGCCTCCCCGAGGCGGCTCCCGGGTCGCCGGAATGGGACCTCCGCCAGGACGTCGCCGGTCGCGCCATGCGCCTCATCGCCGACGGCGTCGTCGAACGGGAGGGCGTGCCCGGCCTCGCCCGGCGCCTCGGCTACTCCGCGCGCCACCTCACCCGCGTGCTCACCGCGGAGCTCGGGGCGGGTCCGCTCGCTCTCGCCCGTGCCCACCGCGCCCACACCGCACGGATGCTGCTGGTCGGCACCGATCTGCCGGCCGGCGACGTCGCCTTCTCGGCCGGCTTCGCCAGCATCCGTCAGTTCAACGACACCGTCCGCGACGTGTTCGGGATGCCGCCGCTCGCCCTGCGGGCGCGCCGCCGCGGTGAGAGCCACGCATCGCCCGGGGCGATCGATCTCGTTCTCGCGCACCGCGCCCCGCTCGACGTCGACGGGCTGTTCGCGTGGCTTGCCGCGCGCGCCGTCACCGGCGCCGAGGTGGCCACCGCTCACTCGTTCGCGCGGACGCTGCGCCTGGCGGCGGGGACGGCGTGGTTCGAGGTTGCGACGAGCGGCGGCGCGCTGCGCCTGCGCGCACGGCTCACCCATCTCGCCGATCTGCCGCAGCTCGTCGCGCGGGTGCGGCGGCTGTTCGATCTGGACGCGGACCCGACCGCGATCGACGATGCCCTCGCCGGGAACCCGGAGCTCGCCGCGCGGGTCACCGCTCTCCGCGGCATCCGCGTGCCGGGAGCCGCCGACCCGCACGAGATGCTCATCCGGGCGATGGTGGGGCAGCAGATCACGGTCGCCGCGGCCCGCACGGCGCTCACGTCCCTCACCGACGCCCTCGGCGAACGGGTGGGCGCACATGAGGGGACCGACCGCCTGTTCCCGACCATGGCGGCGATCGCGGAGCACGGCGCCGAGGTGCTGCGGGGCCCGGCCGCCCGCATCCGCGCGATCACCGGCGCCGCCGCGGCGCTCGCCGCGGGCGAGCTCGAGCTCGACACCGGCGCCGACCCCCTCGCCCAGCGCGCGGAGCTCCTGGCGCGCCCCGGCATCGGCCCGTGGACCGCGGACTACGTGCGGATGCGGGTCACCGGCGATCCGGATGTCTTCCTGCCCGGCGACGTCGCGGTGCGCACCGGCGCAGGGCGGCTGGGCCTGCCGACCGAGCCGCGTGCGCTCACCGCATGGGCCGAACGGGCGGCGCCCTGGCGCAGCTACCTGACCGCCCACCTCTGGGCCGCCGCGGCCCTGCCCGCCTCACCGCCCGCCGGCGCGCCGGGCGCCCCGCGCGCCGGCGCCGGGGCCCGGGCGGAGGCGGATGGTGCGTCGGTCGTCGGACCCGGGCCGCGCTCGGCGTCTCATGAGCCTCATCCGTCACCGTCCGCACCGCCGATCCGACGACCGCGGGCCCACCCGGCCCCGAAGGAGGCATCATGACCGCTCTTATCGAGACCATCGACACCCCCGACGGGGCCTTCACCGCGCTCGTCGACGACCGGCAGCGGGTGCTCGCGTCGGGGTGGACGGACGACCGTGGGGTCATCCTCGGCCGGCTGCGCGCCGCCGACCGGCCCGAGGATGCGGTGGACGGCGCGGTCGAGGCCATGGCCGCCGTGCGGGCGTACTACGGCGGCGACCTGTCGGCGATCGACGCCGTCGAGGTGCATCAGAGCGGCACGCCGGGCCAGCTCGCCGGCTGGCGGGCGCTCCGCTCGATCGCGCCGGGGGAGCCACTGACCTACGCCGAATTCGCGCTCGCGCTCGGCTCCCCGCGGGCCGTGCGCGCCGCCGCGTCGGTGTGCGCCCGCAACGCGCCCGCTCTGTTCGTGCCGTGCCACCGGGTGCTGCGCACCGGGGGAGCGCTCGGCGGTTTCGCCTGGGGGCTCGCGGTCAAGCGGAGCCTGCTCGAACGGGAGTCCGGAAGCGTCGACGCGGTGCACTGACCGCCCGGCCGGGGAATGCGGCTCCGGTCTGTGCGGTTGCGGCTTGCAGACAGTCGACGCCCGGACCTAATCTGGAGGGCTGTCCTTCCCCGACCGGCGCCCGCGGCGCCCCCCGACTCCACTCGCGTACCGATCGCGCGCTCGTGCCCTCGACCGGCGGCGTGCACCCCAGGATTCATGACCGATTCATCCTCCCCGTCCACGCTCCGCTCGCTCGCGCGGCTGCTGCCGTTCGCGCGGCCGGTGCTGGCGCGCCTCGTGCTGGGCGCCGTGAGCGCGCTCGCCGCGAGCATCGTCGCGCTCATGATCCCGCTGCTGCTCGAGGGCGTCGTCGGCGGCCCGATCGCCTCGGGCGATCCGATGCAGATCGCGTGGGGCGCTGCCGCGGTGCTCGGGCTGGGGCTCGCCGAGGCGGCGCTCGTGTGGGCGCGTCGCTGGTTCGTGCTCGCGCCCGCGACGCAGATCGAGTACGAGCTGCGCACCGGCTTCTACCGCCGCCTGCAGCGGCTGCCGGTCGCCTTCCACGACCGCTGGCAGTCCGGGCAGCTCCTCAGCCGGATGATGCAGGACATCAGCATGCTGCGGCGCTGGCTGGCGTTCGGTCTCATCCTGCTCGTCGTGAACGTCCTGACGATCGCCATCGGCACGGTGCTCCTGTTCCAGTGGCATTGGCTGCTGGGTGCGATCTTCCTCGCGTGCTCCGCACCCCTGTGGTTCGCCGGGTTCCGGTTCGAGAAGAAGTACGGCACGCTCGCCCGGCAGAGTCAGGACCAGGCGGGCGACCTCGCCACCTCGGTCGAGGAGAGCGTCCACGGCATCCGCGTGCTCAAAGCGTTCGGCCGTGGCGGTCACGCCCTGCAGAAGTTCACGCGGCAGGCGCAGACGCTCCGCGAGACCGAACTGCGCAAGGCGCGGGCGATCGGCTCGATCTGGTTCTGGCTCGTGCTGCTTCCCGACATCGCGTTCGCGCTGTGCCTCGCCGCCGGTATCGTGCTCGCCCAGCGGGGCGAGCTCTCGGTCGCCGAGCTCTTCGCCTTCTTCGCGATGGCCACGGTCCTGCGCTGGCCGATGGAGTCGATCGGGTTCCTGTTCTCGTTCCTCCTGGATGCCCGCACCGCGAGCGACCGCATCTTCGAGGTCTTCGACGAGCCGAACACGATCGTCGATCCCGCGACGCCGCTGACGATCGCCGAGCCGCGCGGGCGCCTGGTGTTCGAGGCCACGCACTTCCGTTACCAGGATGCCCCGGAGTCGCAGCGCGACCTGCTGAACGGCGTCGATCTCGTGCTCGAGCCCGGTGAGACCATGGCGCTGGTCGGGTTGACCGGCTCCGGCAAGACGACGCTCACCACCCTCCCCACCCGGCTCTACGACGTGACGGCGGGGCGCGTCACCCTCGACGGCGTCGACGTGCGCGACCTGACCCTCGCGGAGCTGCGCACCCACATCGCCACCGCGTTCGAGGATGCGACGCTCTTCTCCTCGTCCGTGCGGGAGAACATCCTGCTTGGCCGCGACGACCTCGACCCGGCGTCGGCCGAGGGGGAGCGGGTGCTGCGCGAGGCGATCGGGGTCGCCCAAGCCGACTTCGTCGACAGCCTCCCGAACGGCGTCGACACCGTCATCGGCGAGGAGGGCCTCAGCCTCTCCGGCGGGCAGCGCCAGCGCCTCGCCCTGGCCCGCGCGGTCGCCGCGCGTCCCGCCGTGCTCGTGCTCGACGACCCGCTGTCGGCCCTCGATGTCGACACCGAGGCGCGGGTCGAGGAGGCCCTGCGGCGCGTCCTCGCCGAGACGACCGCGCTCATCGTCGCGCACCGCCCGTCCACGGTCGCACTCGCCGACCGGGTGGCGCTGATCGAGCGCGGCAGGGTCGCCGCCGTCGGCACGCACTCCGACCTCATGCGCACGTCCGAGCACTACCGCCATGTCATCTCGAGTCTGGACCTCGAGGAGGCGCCGGATGCGGGCGGCCGCCGCGCCGCGCGCGAGGTGCCGGATGCGGACGACCCCCGTCCCGCCCGTGAGGAGGTGTCCCCGTGACCACCGTCACCGGTACGAGCGGTGAGGACCGCTCCGACTACACGCACGAGGAGAGCCGGCAGATCCGCCGCCGTTCCCTGCGCCTGCTCGGCTCGCTCGTGAGCCCGCTGCGGGGCCAGCTGATCCTCGCGGCGCTCGTGCTCGTCGTCTCCACCGCGTTGCGCGTGGTCGGCCCCGCGTTGATCGCCTTCGGCATCGACAACGCCCTGCCCGCCGTGATCGAGAACATGGACTGGCTGCCGACCATCGGCGTCGTCGCCGTCTACATCGTCTCGACGGTCCTCGGCGCCGCCCTCATCGGGTGGTACGTGGTGGTGGCGGCGCGTCTCACGCAGGCGGTGATGCTGGATCTGCGCACCCGCATCTTCCGGCACACGCAGCGCCTGAGTCTGGAGTTCCACGAGTCTTACACGTCCGGCCGCATCATCTCGCGGCAGACGAGCGACCTGGACACCATCCGGGAGCTGCTCGACGGGGGGCTGAACGAGCTCGTCTCGGGGGTGCTCTACGGCGGGTTCACGCTCGTCGCGCTGCTGCTGCTCGACTGGCAGAGCGGTGTCATCCTCATCGTCATGGGCATCCCGCTGATGCTGCTGATGCGCTGGTTCTACCGTCGTTCGCAGGTGGTCTATCGCGAGTCGCGCGTGGTGAGCGCGCAGGTCATCGTGCATTTCGTCGAGACGATGACCGGGATCCGCGCGGTCAAGGCCTTCCGCAAGGAACGACGCAACGACGAGGAGTTCGGCGAGCTCTCGCGGCAGTACCGCGCCGTCAACATGCGCTCCATCCGCCTGTTCGGCACCTTCGAGCCGGGCCTCATGGCGATCTCGGCGGTCACGCTCGGCGCCGTGCTGCTCTGGGGCGGCCTGCGGGTCGCCGACGGCGCGCTCGAGGTCGGCGTGCTGCTGGCCGGCGTGCTCTACGTGCGGAACTTCTTCTCGCCGCTGCAGGAGGTGGCGATGTTCCTGAACTCCTACCAGTCCGCTGCAGCCGCCCTCGAGAAGGTGTCGGGGGTGCTGGAGGAGGAGCCGTCCGTGCCCGACCCGCAGCGCCCCGTGGATCTGCGATCGGCGCGGGGCGGCATCCGCTTCGAGGACGTGGAGTTCGGATACGGCGAGGGCCGCGTCGTGCTGCCGGACTTCTCGCTCGACGTCCCGGCCGGGCAGACGATCGCGCTCGTCGGCACGACCGGCGCCGGCAAGACGACGCTCGCGAAGCTCGTCTCCCGGTTCTACGACCCGACGGCGGGTCGGGTGACCCTCGACGGCGTCGACCTCCGGCAGCTGCATCCGAAGGATCTGCGGCGCGCGATCGTGATGGTGACCCAGGAGGCGTACCTGTTCAGCGGCACCGTGGCCGACAACATCGCGCTCGGCAAACCCGATGCGACGTTCGACGAGATCCGGGCCGCGGCCCGCGCGGTCGGTGCGGAGGAGTTCATCGAGGCGCTTCCCGACGGGTACGACACCGACGTCAACAAGCGCGGTGGGCGCGTGTCGGCGGGTCAGCGTCAGCTGATCTCGTTCGCGCGTGCGTTCCTCGCGGACCCCGCGGTGCTGATCCTCGACGAGGCGACGGCGTCCCTCGACATCCCGAGCGAGCGGCTCATCCAGCAGGCGCTGCAGACGCTTCTCGCCGATCGCACGGCGCTGATCATCGCGCACCGGCTCTCGACCGTCGCGATCGCCGACCGGGTCCTGGTGATGGAGCACGGCCGGATCATCGAGGACGACGCGCCGTCGGCGCTCATCGCGGGCACCGGTCGCTTCGCCCAGCTGCACGCCGCGTGGCGTGCGTCGCTGGTCTGAGCG
>JAVBUN010000203.1:0-6105 GCA_031555335.1 Microbacterium sp. | reverse complement strand
GCCGTCATCGGGTTCGCGTGGCAGGTGATCGCGGGCCTCGTCACGGGCGATCCGGGCGCCTATCTCGCGACCGAGCTGTCGTGGCGGCGCAACTGGATCCCCGACGCGGGCGGGCAGTTCTTCCCCTTCGAGGGGTTCCTGACCGCGACGGCGTTCTGGTCGACGCTCTGGGGCTGGCCGGTCGGCGCCGGTTACGCGCTGCTGGCGGTGCTGATCGGCGGCATCGGCGCGGCGCTCCTGTTCGCGCCGCCGGTGCGCCGGCTCGGCGTGGAGATCCGCCTGTGGTCGGCCAGCTACCTGCTCTACCTGCTCGCCGTGTTCTTCCCGCAGTCGAGCATCTTCCGGCTGCTCGTCCCGATATCGCCGCTGTGGGGCGCGTTCGCGGTACCGCGGCATCCCGCGTGGCGGGTGGGGGTGCTCCTCGCGGGCCTCGTGGGCCAGTGGTGGTGGATCTACAACATGTACGCGCTCGCGAACACGATCTGGCAGATCCCCTGAGCCCGGATCGCACGGATCGCGGCACCTCGTCTCATCCACGGGTCGGCGGATGCGTCCAGCACGAGCCGCTCCCACGATAAACTCAGTTATCACGACATTCGACGAAAGGGAGCCACGATGGCAGCCATGAAGCCGAGAACCGGGGACGGGCCGATGGAGGCTGTGAAGGAGGGGCGCCTGATCATCGTTCGCGTTCCCCTCGAAGGGGGTGGCCGCCTGGTGGTGTCTGTCAACGACGCCGAGGCGAAAGAGCTCCATGATGTGCTCAGCGGCGTGGTCAACGCCTGATACGCCTCCCGCATCCACAGACGGCCGGTCCCTCGAGGGGCCGGCCGTTCTCGTCCCGCGAGTGCGGGCCTCGTATCAGGGGCGCGTCTCGTCGAGCGTGGTCAGCTGCAGCAGGCCTTCGCCGACGATCGAGAGGGCGCCGATGACCGCCGGCGAGCTCTGCGTCTCCTGGATCAAGGAGCGGTAGGCGGTCGTCACGGGATCGCGTCGCACCGGGTCGGCAACGGCGCCGCCGGCGAGGACCCGCGGCACGAGCACGAGCCCGCCGGGGCGTACGAGTCGCAGCCCGTGCTCGACGTACTCGATCACGCCGTCGGCATCCGCATCCACGAAGACGATGTCGTAGGACGCCTCGTTCATGCGGGGGAGCACATCGGCCGCGCGGCCGGTGATGAACCGGGCCCGGGCGGGAGGGACCCGTGCGTCGGTGAACGCCCGTCGGGCCGAGGCGAGGTGCTCGGGCTCCTTGTCGATCGTCGTGAGGATCGCGCGGGGGGCGCCGCGCAGCAGCCAGAGCCCCGAGACCCCGGCCCCGGTGCCGATCTCGACGATGTTCAGGGCTCGGGAAGCGGCTGCCAGCACCGCGAGCTGCGCGCCGACGGGGGCGCTGATCGGGTCGGCGCCGAGTTCGAGGGCGTGCGTGCGCGCCCGGGCGATCGCGTCGGGTTCGATGATGGCCTCGTGAGCGAACCTGTCGCTCGCGTCGTGTCCGGGCATGCTTCCTCCGCGATCAGCCTATGTGCGGCGGCGACCGGGGACCGGCAGGCGCGGCGGTAATCTGAAGGCATGTTCTTCGGGCTCACGATCGAGAAGCTGGTGATGATCGCCGTCATCGCCGCGCTCCTGGTCGGTCCGGAGCGACTGCCGCGCTACGCGGAGGGGCTGGCGCGATTCACCGCGCGGGCGCGCGACTTCCTGCGGGGCGCTCGCACGCGGATGCAGGACGAAATGGGGCCGGAGTTCGACGACGTCGATTGGCGCAAGCTCGACCCGCGGCAGTACGACCCGCGCCGCATCATCCGTGAGGCGCTGCTCGATGACCCGCCGACGACGACGGTGCGCGCGGCCGGTGTCGCCGCCGGCGTCTCGAGCGCGGTCGCTCCCGCGACGCGCGAGACGTTCGACGCGTCCGGCGCGGTGCCGCCGTACGACAGCGAAGCGACCTGATCCTCAGCGCACCCCGAACGGCAGCGAGCGGCGCGCGAGGGTGGGGCCGGATGCGGTCAGCCGCGCGGCGAGCTGTTCGATCGCCCGCGCCGCGGGATCGTCGGGGGTCGCGAGCACGACGGGCAGCCCGGTGTCACCGCCGGAGCGGAGCGCGCTGCTGAGCGGAACGGTGGCGAGCAGGGGCACCGTGTGGTCCTCGTCCGAGAGGGCCGTGGCGACGTCCTCGCCCCCGCCGGATCCGAACAGATCCAGCACCGTGCCGTCGGGGAGGGTCATGGGCGCCATGTTCTCGACGACACCGACGACGCGCTGACCGGTCTGGCGCGCCACGGTGCCGCTGCGCACGGCCACGTCGGCCGCTGCCCGCTGCGGGGTCGTGACGACCAGAACGTCGGCGTGGGGGAGCAGCTGGCCGATCGAGATCGCGACGTCCCCCGTGCCGGGCGGCATGTCGATCAGCAGCACGTCCAGGTCGCCGAACCACACGTCGGTCAGGAACTGCTGCACGGTGCGGTGCAGCATCGGGCCGCGCCACGCCACCGCGCGGCGCTCCTCGCCTTCGCGCAGGAACATGCCGATCGAGATGACCTTCACGCCGTGCGCGACGGGCGGGACGATCAGGTCGTCGATCGTCGTGGGCTTCGCGGTGCGCCCCTCGCCGTCGACGAGGCCCAGGAGAGCGGGGATCGAGAAGCCGTGCACGTCGGCGTCGATGAGGCCCACCGACCGGCCGCGGCGGGCGAGCGCCACGGCGAGGTTCGCGGTCAGCGTCGATTTGCCGACGCCGCCCTTGCCGCTCGTGACGGCCACCACCCGGGTGAGGCTCTCCGCGGTGAACGGGATGCCGCGGGTGCGGCCGCCGCGCAGTCGTTCGGTGAGCGCCGCCCGCTGCTCGGGACTCATGACGCCGAGCGCCACCTCGACGTGCGCGGAGGGGGCCGCCGCCGTCGCGGCGGCGCGGACCTCGCGTTCGATGCGGTCCGAGGCCGGGCACCCGACGATCGTCAACGACACGTCGACGCGCACGTCGTCGCCCTCGACGGTCACGCCGCCGATCATGTCGAGCTCCGCGAGCGGGCGTCGCAGCTCCGGATCGACGACGGCGCCGACCGCCGCGCGGACGCGTTCGACGAGCGGGTCGTCAGCGCTCACGCGCGTCCCGCTCCGCCTTCTCGCGCCGGTCCGCGCGGCGACGGCGCTCCTCGCGCTCGGCCGTGACATGGTCGGGCTCGCCGGAATTGCGGGCGTCGAGGTCCTCGAGCAGGGCCTTCAGCTCGTCGCGCAGCACGTCGCGGGTCACGGACTGGCTCGACACGTCGGTCATCGCCATCCGCAGCGCCACGATCTCCCGCGCGAGGTACTCGGTGTCGGCGAGGTTCCGCTCGGAGCGCTGCCGGTCCTGCTCGATCTGCACGCGGTCGCGGTCGTCCTGGCGGTTCTGCGCGAGCAGGATCAGGGGAGCCGCGTACGACGCCTGCAGCGACAGCACGAGCGTCAGCGCGGTGAAGCCGTTGGCCGCGGAGTCGAAGCGGAGCTCCGCCGGCAGCAGGGTGTTCCACGCGAGCCACAGCAGGCAGAACAGGCTGAGGCCCAGCAGGAACCACGGCGTGCCCATGGCCCGCGCGATCCATTCGGTGAAGCGTCCGAAGCGGTCGCGGGAGGGCTGCGGGCTGCGGTTCAGCATGCCGGAGCGGCCGCGCGGCGCGTCGAGGGCGGGCACCCGCGTGCGCGAACCCCGGGCCATCACGTGCGCGCTCCGGGCGTCGTGGCCACATCCGCGTCACCGTTGCGCCAGTCGTCGGGCAGCAGGTAGTCGAGCACATCGTCGATGCTCACGGCGCCGACGAGCCGGTGCGCGGGGTCGACGACGGGAAGGGAGACGAGGTTGTAGCTGGCGAGGAGGCGGGCGACCTCCTGCGCGGACGCGGTCGCCGGCACGGGATCGACGGAGTCGTCGATCATGGCGCCGAGGCGCTCGTGAGGCGGATAGCGCAGCATCCGCTGGAAATGGACGATGCCGAGCAGGCGCCCGGTGGGCGTCTCGAACGGGGGAAGGGTGATGAACACGGCCGCGGCGAGGGCGGGATGCATCTCGTGCCGCCGGATGAGAGCGAGCGCCTCGGCGATCGTGTTGTCGGCCGAGAGCACGATCGGCTCCGGCGTCATCAGTCCGCCCGCGGTGTCGGGGCTGTACTTGAGGAGCGCGCGGACGTCGTCCGCCTCCTCCGGCTCCATGAGATCCAGCAGCTCCTCGCGCTGGTCCTCCGGCAGCTGGGCGAGGACGTCCGCGGCGTCGTCGGGCTCCATGGCATCGAGGATGTCGGCGGCGCGTTCCTCGCCGAGCGCCTCGAGGATGTGGACCTGGTCCTCCTCGGGCATCTCTTCGAGGGCGTCCGCGAGACGGTCGTCGGGCAGTTCCTCCGCCACCTCGAGCAGACGTTCCTCGGGAAGATCCAGCAGCGTGTTCGCGAGGTCGGCGGCGTGCAGCTCCGAGTAGCTGGCGACGAGATGCTCGGCGGACTGCGCCTCGCCGGGCATCTGGCGTTCGTGCACGTCGTTCCAGTGGGCGAAGGTCGTCGGACCCTTCGCGAACGGCGAGGCGCTCGTCTTGGGTTTGCGCAGGAACAGCTGGCCGACGTCCCACAGGCCCACCCGGTTGCGCTCGATCGCGACGTCCTCGATGATCGCCTGGCCGGAGCCGTCGTTGAAGGTCACCTTGCGCCCGATCACCTCGGCGATGACCCGCACCTCGCCGCCGCGTTGCTGGAAGCGGCGCACATTGATGAGACCGGTCGTGATGACCTGGCCGGTCTCGATGCTCGTGACCCGTCCGATCGAGACGAAGACATGGCGCCGGCCGGGGATCTCGACCACGAGGCCCACCACCCGCGGCGAGTCGTCGGAGCGATAGATCACGACGACGTCGCGCACCTTGCCGAGGCGGTCGCCGGCCGGATCGAAGACCGCGCAGCCGGCCAGGCGCGCGACGAAGACCCGTTGTGTGCTCACCGGTCCAGCGTAGACCGCGCGGCGCCGTGGACGCCGGGTCGGCACGGGGTGGGGCGTGACAAGATAAGGAGATGAGCATGGGAACACCGTTCACGGCCGGTTCCGCCGAGACGGGCGAGACCGTCGCCTCGTTCTCGCAGTACGAGCAGGCGCAGAAGGCGGTGTCCACGCTCATCTCGGGGGATGTGCCGGCGAAGGAGATCGCGATCGTCGGTCAGGGGCTGCGCTCCATCGAGCGGATCACCGGCCGCCTCGGCTACGCGGCGGCCGCCCGCTCGGGTGCCGTCAACGGTCTCGTGCTGGGTGTGCTGTTCGCCTTCGTCTTCGTCATCGGCAGTCCCACGATCGCCATCCAGGCCTTCGTGGGCGTGCTGCTGGTCGGCATCGCCTTCGGGATGCTCCTGAGCATCGTGCTGTACTCGTTCGTGCGCCGTCGCCGCGACTACGCCTCGGTGATGCAGGTCGTCGCCGACCACTACGAGGTCACCGTCACCGACTCCAGCGTCGGGCGCGCCCGTCAGGTGCTCGGGCCGCAGTCGGCCGTCGCCCCGGTCGTCGCGACGACGACGGCCGCGCCCGCGGCGCAGCCGGTCGCGACGCCGGATGCTCGGACCGCCGAGCCGCCGAAGTACGGTGAGCGGGTGGCGCCCAAGGCGGAGTCCGAACCCGTAGCCGAGGCATCCGAGCAGCCCTCCGCCGACGCGACGGCGGAGGAGCCGTCGACGGTTCCGGGCGGCCACTCCGCCGGCCCGGACGGCGCCGACGACCGGGACCCGGCCGACGCGCAACGCGCCGACGACAGCGAGCGCGCGTGAGCGCAGACGGCGATTCCCTGCGGATCACCGTCGCGCTCCCGAACGGCAGCGCCGAGGTATCGGCCGACATCGTGATCCCGCCCTCGGCCTGGGCGTTCGCGGCCGTCGCGCACGGTGCAGGCGCCGGGTTCCGGCATCCGTTCCTCCTGGGTTTCGCCGACGCGCTCGCCCATGAGGGGGTTGCGACGGTGCGTTTCAACTTCCCGTACCTCGAGGCCGGCAGACGGATGCCAGGACCGGCGGCGCACGCCGTGGCGACGTGGGCCGCCGTGCACGCCGAGCTGGTGGAGCGCGCGGCCGGCGCTCCGGTGTTCGCGATGGGCAAGTC
>JAVBUN010000228.1:0-4248 GCA_031555335.1 Microbacterium sp. | reverse complement strand
CCCGTCGAGGCAGAGGATCGTGCTCGACTTCAACTTCGCCTACAACCCGTCGTGCGCGTACGACCCGGCGTGGGCGTGTCCGCTCGCGCCGGCGGGCAACGTGCTGCCGGTCGCGGTGCCGGTCGGCGAGCTGTATGGGGGCACCGCGTCCTGACCCCGCCCCTCGGCCCGCAGTTCGGGCCAGGGGGCCGGGCACCGCGACCGGAAGTTCATCATTCCCTGAATACACCAGATCATGTACTGTCGGCATCGTGTCCCTCACTGCTACCGTCACGCACACCGCCGCGCTGGCGCGGCTCGGTCATGCGCTGTCCGACCCGACCCGCGCCGGGGTGCTGCTCGCACTCCGCGAGTCGCCCGCGTACCCGGCAGACCTCGCCGACGCGCTCGGCGTCTCGCGCCAGGTGATGTCGAACCAGCTCGCCTGCCTGCGCGGATGCGGACTCGTCGAGGCCATCCCGGACGGCCGCCGCACCTGGTATCGGCTGGCCGACTCCCACCTCGCCCCCGCCCTCGACGAGCTGCTGCGCGTCGTGCTCTACGTCGAGCCGGACTGCTGCGCGGGCCCCGACTGCCGGTGCGGCGCATGAGCACTCGGAGCGCAGAGCGCCGACAGCTCCTCCAGCGCCGCATCCGCTGGATCGTCGCCGCAACGATCGCGTACAACCTCGTCGAGGCGGTCGTCGCGATCGCCGCCGGGACGATCGCGTCGTCGGCGGCGCTCATCGGGTTCGGGCTCGACTCGACGATCGAGGTGCTCTCGGCCGCCGCGGTCGCCTGGCAGTTCACGCGCCGCGACCCGGAACGCTGGGAGAAGGGGACGCTGCGTGTGATCGCGGTCGCGTTCTTCGCGCTCGCCGCCTACGTCACCGTGTCATCCGTGCTCGCGCTCGTCGCCCGGGTCGAGGTGGAGCACTCGCCCGTCGGCATCACCATCACCGCGATCAGCGTGATCGTCATGCCGTTCCTGTCATGGGCGGAACGGCGTGCGGGGCGCGAGCTCGGGTCGGCCACCGCGGTCGCGGACTCGAAGCAGACCCTCATCTGCACGTACCTCTCCGCCGCCGTCCTCGTCGGGCTCGTCCTCAACAGCCTGTTCGGGTGGTGGTGGGTCGACGCGCTCGCCGGTCTCGTCATCGCCGGCTTCGCCATCCGCGAGGGCATCGAGGCCTGGCGCGGCGACGCGTGCGCGACCTCGGTGGGGATGCTGCTCGACGACGCGCACGAGCACGCGCACGAGCACGACGAGCACGGGCACGACGAGCACGGGCACGACGAGCACGAGCACGACGCGCACCGGCACGCGCACGACGAGCACGCGCACGACGCGCACGATCGCCGCCCCTGAGCCGCGCACCGCACGAGGACACCCGCTCGCTCCGTCGCCCCGCCCGCTCGCGGGTACACTGCCGTGTGCCCTCCACGACCCCCGAACCCGACGATTCCGCGCCTGAGGCGGTCGCGCCCGCGGCGATCGCACCCGCCGATCTGGCGATCGCGCTCCGGGTGTTGGCGGCCGCCGAGAATCTCGAACGCGACGACCCCGACTACATCACCCTCCGTCACGCCACCGGCAAGCTCTACAAGGCCGTCAAGCAGGAGGGCCGGCGGGCGAAGCGCGAACGGATCGCGCAGGCGGACCGCGATGTCGTCGCGGCGACCGCCACCGGCGCACCCGACCGCATCGACGACGAGACCCGCGGCATCCCGCTCGCGGCCCGCATCGCCGCGCCGTCGGCCGGCGAGCTGATCAAGCCGCGCGCCTGCTACATCTGCAAGAAGCCGTACACGCGGGTCGACGCCTTCTATCACCAGCTGTGCCCGGACTGCGCGGCCATGAGCCATGAGAAGCGCGACGCCCGCACCGACCTGACGGGGCGGCGGGCCCTGCTCACCGGCGGTCGGGCGAAGATCGGGATGTACATCGCGCTGCGCCTGCTGCGCGACGGCGCGCACACCACGATCACGACCCGATTCCCGCGCGATGCCGTGCGGCGCTTCACCGCGCTGCCCGACTCCGCGGACTGGCTGCACCGGCTGAAGGTGGTGGGGATCGACCTGCGCGACCCCGCCCAGGTCATCGCGCTCGCCGAGGACGTCGCCGCCGCGGGTCCCCTCGACATCCTCATCAACAACGCCGCGCAGACCGTCCGCCGCTCGGCGGGCGCGTACAAGCCCCTCGTGGATGCCGAACTCGCGCCGCTGCCGACGGGACCGCTCCCGGAGCTGCTCACCTTCGGGCACACCAACGACGCCCACCCGCTCGCCCTCGCCCAGTCCGTCTCGGCGCATCCCATCCTCGCCGCCGCGGCCCGCACCGCCGACGAGCTCACCGCCGAGGCGATGGCCGCCGGCTCCTCGTCGCTCGAGCGACTGGCTGCCGGCACCGCGATCGACGCCGGGGGGCTCGTGCCCGACGAGGATCACATCAACAGCTGGACGCAGCACGTCGACCAGGTCGACCCGCTCGAGATGCTCGAGGTGCAGCTGGCGAACATGACGGCGCCCTTCCTGCTCATCCGCGGGCTCCGCCGCTCGATGGCATCGTCGCCCGCGCGGCGGACCTACATCGTCAACGTCTCGGCGATGGAGGGCGTGTTCGGCCGTGGCTACAAGGGCCCGGGCCACCCCCACACGAACATGGCGAAGGCCGCGCTCAACATGCTCACGCGCACGAGCGCCCGCGAGATGTTCGAGACGGACCGCATCCTGATGACCGCCGTCGACACCGGCTGGATCACCGACGAACGTCCGCACTTCACCAAGGTGCGACTGGCCGAGGAGGGGTTCCACGCGCCGCTCGACCTCGTCGACGGCGCGGCCCGCGTCTACGATCCGATCGTGCGCGGCGAGGCGGGCGAGGACCTCTTCGGCGTCTTCCTCAAGGACTACGAGCGCGGTTCGTGGTGAACCGCTGACCTACTCGGGCAGGAAGTAGGTCAGCGCGAGCGGGGCGATCTCGAGGTGGTCGGCCTCGGCGCGCGTCACCCAGCGGAGCTCGGCGATCTCCGCCCCGATCACGGGGAGCGCGTCGCCGATCTCGGCGGCGAACACGTCGGCGACGACGAGATGTCCCGCCTCGTTGGCGGCGGGGGCGGTGAACGTGCCGAGGGAGCGGAGGTCCGCATCCGTCAGTCGGATGCCGATCTCCTCCGCCAGTTCCCGCATCAGCGTCTGCGCGGCGTCCTCACCCGCCTCGGGCTTGCCGCCCGGCTGCATAAACGCTGTCGTGCCGGACTTGCGCACCAGCAGCAGTCGTCCGGCGGCATCGACGATCACGGCGGCGGACACCCGGATCACGGGAGGTTCGGCGGCATCGGTCACGGGCGTCAGCCTAACCGCGACCGTGCGTCGGGCCGGTCGGCCCGGGCGGCCGCGCCCCACGCACGACTTAGACTGGTGGCATCCGTTCTCCCGCTTCGCACCCTCAGACGAGTTCTCCCATGCCTGACAGCACCGTCGCGCGGGCTTTCCAGCCGCGCCATCTGCAGTTGGCGCGTGCGGTGTTCGCCGTGATCGCGGCGGTGATGATCACGTTCTCGCCCGACCACTCCGCATCCGTCGGTCTGGCCGTCTTCAGCGGCTTCGCGATCGCGTCGGCGCTCGTCATGCTGCTGGCCGCGTGGCTCGTCTTCCCGGGGGGCGAGCGCGCCGTGCCGCTGACGCTCGGTGTGCTGTCGGCGATCGCCGGCATGGCGGCGGGGATCCCGACCCTCCGCAGCACGACGCTGTTCTTCGTGATCGTCATCGCGTGGGCGCTGATCACCGGGCTCATCGAGGGGATCGCGGGCCTGCGCCGCATGCGTCGCGCGCCCCGAGGGTCGCTCGCGCGATCCGAGGCCCGTGACGGTCTGACCGTCGGCGCCGTCGGCGTGCTGCTCGCGCTCGGTCTGCTGCTCGTGCCGACCCAGTACGCGCTGCGGTACTACATCGAGGACGCGGGCCAGTCCTTCACCCTGACCGGCATCACCATTGGAGTGGGGCTGCTCGGGGCCTACGCCGCGATCGTCGGCGTCTATCTCGCGATCGCCGGCTTCTCGCCGCGCCGCGACGCATCCGCTGCGGAGGTGCAGCCGTGACCGACAAGCCGACCCGTCGTGACCTCATGAAGCCCGTTCAGCTTCTGGGTCTCGCCTTCATCGCGGCGGTCTTCGCCGGCATCGTGACCCTCGTGTCGATGGGGTTCTTCCAGAACCGCGTGGCCGGTCAGTCCGGGCACGCCCTCGTGGTCGGCGCGATCGTCGCCGG
>JAVBUN010000251.1:0-8879 GCA_031555335.1 Microbacterium sp. | reverse complement strand
GGCCGGGATCGCGGGGGGCGCCGGCTGCGGTGCCGCTGCGGCGGCGGGCGGCGGCGCGGCCGGCGCGGGCGCCGGTTCGACGGGCGCGTCGATCAGATCGGCCGCGCCCAGCGCCTGCTGGCGCCAGCGGTCGGGAAGCGGCGCGTACCCCGCGGGCAGCTGCCCCTGCAGCACACCGGCGGTCTGGCCGTCGCCGACCGCATACCGGATGAATCGGGCGTAGCTCGCCGCGATCGGCTCGGAGTTCAGGGACGCATTGGTGGCCGCGTACACGGGCACCGTGAGCGGGTAGGCAGATCGCGCCGCGGCGGCGGCAGGCGCAGCGGGGTCGTAGGCCAGCACCTGCGACTGCACCGCGCTGGGCGTCATGATGGCCGCCGCCGCCAGCATGCTGCTCTCGTCGGGCTTCACGAACGTGCCCGCCGGCGTCAGTAGTTCCGCGGTGACGGTCTCGTACCGCGCGGACGATGAGGTGTCGGTCAGCGCAAGCACCTTGCGATCGCCGACGAGGTCACGTGCCTTCCGCTGCCACTTGGCGGGCACGGAGATCGGATCCCACTCCCCCACGTTCAGTCCGTCGCCGCGCAGCGCATAGTACGCGCCGGAGGCGAGATCGTTCGTGTACGGACGCCACGTGACGGAGTTCAGGACGCGATCCTCCCCGGGATACGCTTCCGCGTCGTCGACCTTCGGGAAGTCGTCGCGCGGCACCTCCAGGGCCGAGCCGGTCGCGTTGCCCTCGGCATCCGTGCGGGCGAACCCGTTCACCCGCATACCCCATTCGTCCGGTTCCCCGGCGAGGAACGAACGTGCGTCGTCATCCGCCATCACGTAGGTCCAGACGGCTCGGGCGTACCCGGACCGTCCCTGCGGCACCATGATGTCGGCAACGGCCGGGCTCACGATCGCCTGGTCCCGCCAGTCGGGGTTGAGGTCGAGGAACTCCGGGTCGAAGAGCAGACTGCGAGGGTTGCCGGCGAGGTGCGCGACATCGGCGTTGATCGGAAGCGCGTCCGTGTACGACGAGGTGAGCAGTTTTGCGAGAAGCCTCGGCGTCAGCCTCATCGCGGTGAACGGCTCGCGAGCCCTGTCCTGCACCTCGGACGGGGCGGATGCGGAGGGGTAGCGGTCGACGGCGAAGGTGACGGCGATCCCGGTCAGCGCCACCGGTGCGTAGGTCAGTGCATCCGCCTGGCCGCCGGACGTATCGAGCGGCTGCGACGTGAGTGCGAGCGGGGCGTCGGCGAGCGAGTTCGATGTGGCGGCGGCGTCCATGTCCGTCGTCGTGATGAGCGTATAGGCATCGCCTCCTTCCGCACCGCACAGGCTCGGCTGCCACGACGACACGGCGTCGGAGATCAGCTCGCTCCCGGCGAGCTGCTGCTCGCCGGACCCGATGGCGCAGCGGTTGCCGACGGGCTGGAAGTCCATCCGCACGGCGATCCGATGCTTCCACTCCTCCCAGAAGAGGGGCGACGCGGTGTTCGTGCCCGCGCCGCGCGGAACGACGACCAGCCAGCAGGGCCGGCCCTCGGTCGATCCGTCGGCCGCGGTCTGCGCCGCACCGCAGCCGAGCCCGGGTGACTGCAACGCGGTCTGCAGCTCGAAGGTGACGGATCCGGTGCCGTTCGACGCGGATCCCGCCCACGGCACTTCGTTCGTGGTGTACTTCGTGAAGTAGGCGTTCTCGTTGACGTTGACGCCGGGGATCTTCTGCCCGTTCTCGTCGATCTTCGCGACGACGGTCGATTCACCCGTCACCGGATCGGGCACCGAGCGGAACGGGATCGCGGTGTACGACCCGTCGAGGCCGCCCGTGCCGACGTACGTGTACCGCGCGTCCTCCGGCGCGATCGCGGCGGTCGCCACGCCCGCATCGCGCGAGGCACCGGGCGTGCCGAATCCGCCGAACTGGCAGGTCGTGCGCGCGGGCAACGACTCGGCGTCGTCGTTGATGACATCGCCCCAGCACTGCATGATCTGCAGGAAGTTCTCGCCGCCGGTCTGGCCGCTCGGGAGGGTCGACGGCGTCCCGCCCTTCCACGAGACGGTCACGGCCTGGGTGACCAGGTTCTCGGTCTGCGACACCGTGACCTCGAGGTCCGGCATCGGCGCGTCCGTCAGGTAGATGTCCTGGTCCTTCGCCGACACCGTCACCGCCGAGTTCGAGCCGTCCTCCGCGTGCGCCGCACCACCGGCGACCAGCGAGATCGACAACACCGCCGCGAACGCCGCGGCGCCCGCCATCGATGCGCGCACCCACGTGCGTGCGCGTCCGGATCGGACCACCTGACACCCCAGTTCCGGCCGCCCCAGCGACCACTGCACACGTTAGGAATCCCGTGCGAATCGGTTGTGTCCGCCGCAGGAACGACGGGAGCGCTCGGTCGTCTGATTGCCGAGCGGCGGGTGAACGGCGGGTGACGCCGTCACCGCCTCACTTCACGTCGCGTTTGCGGCGGATGAGCAGCGGCGGCAGCGCGATCGCGGCGAGGAGCAACAGCACGCCGGCGAGCATTCCGGTCTGGGACCAGCGCCATCCGGAGTCGGCCACGGTGAACGGCGAGGAAACCGCCGCCGCCCCGCCCAGGGACGAGCCCGACACGAGGTCGCCGTTCGCGTCGTAGACCGCGTCGCCGCCGGTGGACGCGGCGGCCGCATCCGACGAGGTGGCCGCGGCCGCCGTGTCCGTCGCGGCACCGGCACCCGCACTCGGATCCGAGCCATCGCTCGCCGCGGCGCCCGCGTTGCTGCACGAGTTCTCGTTGTACTCCCCGACCGCGGACCCGGGGATGCGGGAGATCTGCGCGAACGCCGCCCTCACGAGGTTGTTCGGCAACGGCGAGTAGCCGAGGGCGCCGGCCTGCTTCTGCCCCTCGCACACCACGTACTTCACGAATTCACCGAGCGTGTAGCCCTTCGCATCGGTGAAGATGCCGGTCGCCTGCGTCGGCACGATCATGTAGGAGTAGCTCGACATCGGATAGGCCGAGGGGTCCGGGTTGTTGTAGACGTCGTTGAGGATCTGTGTGAGGTAGTCGGGCGAACCCTGATCCTCGTTGATCCGCGCGGCACGCAGTGCGATCTCGACGTTGGTCGCCGTCGGTTCGACGTAGTTGCCGGCGGCGTTGCGCACCCGGACGACGGGGAACCCGGACTTCATGGCGTAGGAGTACTCGACGTAGGTGATCGATCCGACGCCGTAGTTCTGACTCACGTATCCCGAGACACCGAGCGAACCGGACTGCGCCTTGTACACGGGCAGCTGCTTCGTCGGGAACTGCGAGGTCATGTTCGTGGTCCAGATCGACGGATACTGCGTCGACATCCACTTCGTGAACTGCGCGGTGGAGCCGGATCCGTCCGACCGCACGACCGGCGTGATCTCCTTGTCGGGAAGCGCGAGCTGCGTGTTCTCCGCCTGGATCGCGGGGTCGTTCCAGCGCGTGATCTGGCCCGCGAAGATCTTCGCGACCACCTCGCCCGACATCTGCAGATCGGTGACCTTCTTGCCGCCGATCTGCAGGTTGTACATGAGCGACGTGCCGCCGGCGACGATCGGCAGGTAGGCGTACCCGCGCTGCGAGACCTCCGGGGCGGAGCCGTCCTCCGGCCGCGCCTGGAAGGGGATCTCCGAGACCGCGAAGTCCACCGATCCCTTGATGAAGTCGGTGCGCCCGGCAGAGGAGCCGGTGCCGGAGAAGTTGACGGTCATGCCGTAGTTGCTCGCGACGTTGCGGCGCCACTGGTCCAGGGCGTTCTGCGACCACGTGGAGCCGGAGCCGGCGATCGCGACGTAGGTCGCCGCCTGCGCGGGAACGGCCGCGCCGGCGGCGAGGGCTCCGGCGACGAGGGCGACGAGGGCGACGCGCAGCGCGCGGCGACGGGGACGAGGGATCACGGGTTCTCCTGCGGACGGGCGGTGACGGCGTAGACGGGCACGGTGCGGCTCTGCACGATGCGCATGAGGTCGTCCTGCGAGCGGCGGCGAGCGCGACGACGCTGCCCGTCGGAGAGGACTCCGGCACCCCGGCCGCCGACGAGGCGAGCGATCACGAACAGACTCAGGACGAGCAGGATGAGGACGGCTGCCGTGCCGAAGCCGCGCGCGACCATGTTGGGCTCCGGCGACTGCACGAAGGTGAAGACCTGGAGGGGCAGCGAGATCATGGGGCCCGAGAACGGGTTGGTGTTCATCTCGGCGGTCACACCCGACGTCAGCAGGACGGGCGAGGTCTCGCCGATGCCGCGCGCGGTGCCGAGGATGACAGCCGTCGCCAGCCCCGACCGCGACGTCGGGAGGACCACTTTCCACACCGTCCGCCAGCGCGACGAGCCGAGCGCGTAGGACGCCTCCCGCAGCTGGTGCGGCACCAGCCGCAGCACTACGTCGGCCGACCGGATGACGATCGGCAGCATCATGACGGTGATCGCGATGGATGCGGCGAAGCCGGAGCGTTCCTTCGTCACCAGCGTGATCACCGCCGCGTAGACGAACAGCCCCGCCACGATCGACGGCAGCGCCGTCATCGCATCGGACACCGTCCGCACGAACCGCGCGAACGGTCCGCCGATCTCGTTGAGGAAGACCGCCGTGGCGATCCCGAGCGGCACCGTGATGGCGAGCGCGATGGAGATCTGGATGAGCGTGCCCACGATGGCGTGGGCGATGCCGCCGACGTCGAGCGGGTCGAGGGGACCCGCGAACCGCATCGTCTCGAAGAAGAAGTTGATGTTCGACAGGGCGGGGATCCCCCGGCCGACGGTGTACAGCACCACGAACGCGAGCACCGACAGCACGGCGATGCCGGCGCTGTACAGCAGCACGGTGACGATGCGGTTCATCACCGCGAGGCGACCGGACCGGAGCGACACGAGGAGGGCGTACGCGAGCAGGAAGACGAGGTACGCCACGACGACCCAGCCGACGATGCCGGTGAGGGGCGCGATCCAGCCGAAGAGCAGGGTGGCCACGGACACTCCGGCGAGCAGGGCGCCGACCAGGTCGAAGCCGTCCTCCAGCGCCGCTTTGCCGGGACGACGACGCTCGGGTCGCGAGCCGTCGTCGCGCGGGGCCGGACGCACGGTGCGCGCGCCGGCCTCGACCTCCCGGGCCCCCGCCGGGGCGTCCGTGTGCGGATCCGCGTCATGGATGAGGGTCATCAGGTGCTCTCCGCTCCCGACCGGGACCGCGCGACGATCGACGAGGCCGTGAAGTTGATGACGAGGGTGATGAGGAAGAGCGCGAGGCCGGCCGCCATGAGCGCCGAGAGACCGAACTCGCTGGACTCGCCGTATCGGAGCGCGATCAGCGCCGACACCGAGTTCGTGCCGGTCTTCAGCACCTCCCAGTTGATCGTGAAGATCGGCGAGATGATCATGTAGACGGCGATGGTCTCCCCGAGCGCCCGACCGAGGCCCAGCATCGTGCCACCGATGATGCCGCCGCGGCCGAACGGCAGCACGACGGTGCGGATCATCCCCCAGCGCGTGGATCCGAGGGCGAGCGCACCCTCGCGTTCGCCGATCGGCGCCTGCGAGAATGCTTCGCGCATGATGGAGGTCTGCGTGGGCAGCACCATGAGCGCGACGACCATCCCCGCGATGAAAGCGGATGAGGTGAATGCACTCGCCTCGGTCAGGCGGTTGCCGCCGCCGTCGGTGACCGCGAACAGCGGGATCCACCCGAACATGTTCGAGATCCACTGCGCCACGGGAATGACGTTCTCCTGCAGGAACTGCACGCCCCACAGCCCGAAGACCACGCTCGGGACGGCCGCCATGAGGTCGACGATGGTCGTCATCGCGCGCTTGACCCCGTCGGGCAGGACCTCACTGATCAGCAGAGCGGTGCCGAACGCCAGGGGGAACGAGAACGCGAGAGCGATGATCGCGATGGTCACGGTGCCGACGAGCACGGCTGCGATGCCGAACGAGTCGGCGACGCCCTCCTGCGGGCTCCACTCCTGCACCCAGAGGAACGACAGACCGGACGAGGACAGCGCCTGACCGCCGCGCGCGGTGAGGAAGACGCCCACCGCGAGCATGATCGCGACGGTGACACCACCGGCGGCGAAGCAGACCGTGCGGAAGACGCGGTCGGAGAAGACCGGCAGCGACCGCAGCGACCGGACCGGCGCCGCGGACGACCTTTCTGCGGGCGCGATCACCTCTGTGACGGCATCCGTCATCGATTCCTCCGTCTTTCGGGCAGGCGGAGCCCTCCCCAGGGCATGCGCGTCAGCATCCCGCCGACGAATGAACCGCGGATGCTGCGCACGTGTCCGCCGGGTGTCGTGATGCGGGTCGACGGGTGACGCCTCACGAGGACGGCCGGGTGGGCGTGGGCGTCGGAGTCGACGGCGGGGGCGTCGAGGGCGATGTCGGCGTCGACGTCGCTGCGGGCGCGGCACGGCCGACGCGCAGGACGATCGTCGTGCCCAGTGGCACGACCGCGCCAGCGGTCGGCCATGTCGAGGCGACAGCCCCCGGCTCCCCCGCGTCCGCCTCCTCGACCGTCCCGATCAGACCGGCGGCGCCCAGCAAGCCGGCAGCATCGGCGACGGGCAGACCGCGCACCTCCGGCACCAGGTTCTCACCGGACGCGACCTCGAGCGCCACGGAGCTGCCGGGCGGGCGGCGGGCGGCGGGCGGCGGGTCCGCGGCGAGCACGGTGTCCCGGGGCGCCGTTCCCGGGAGACGGGTGACAGCTCCCGTCATGAGTCCGCGCTGCACGAGCGCCGCGGATGCGTCGGGGAGGGTCATCCCCACGATGGCGGGCACCTCCGCGAGCGCACCGGGTGTCGCACCCGGTGTCGCATCGACCGACGGCGCGGGCGGGGGCGCCGCGGCCGTCGGCACGGGCGCGGTCGTCGTCGAGGTGGGGACGACGGCGGGCGCGGATCCTGCGGCGGCGGACAGCGCGATGACACCGATGATCGCCGCCGCGCCGGCTCCGGACGTGAGCCAGATCGGCGCGCGCGACCGCCGCACCCCCGGCAGCGCCGTCCTGTCCGCGCGATCGGGCGCCCGGTCGTGGAGCGGGATCGCCGTGGGGTAGACGGCCGTCCGCCGATCCTCCGGGGCATCGCGCGCGGTCGACAACGGCATCAGTGCCGTGACGGCGCTCGCCTTCGTCGGCACGCTCGTCGTCACGGGCGCGGGCGCCGGAGCAGCCGCCAGAGCCCGGCGCATCGCCGCGGCGTCGGGGTACCGATCCTCCGGCCGTTTCAGCATGGCCCCGGCGACCACGCGATCGAGCCGGCTCGGGATGCCGCGTCGGCGCGCCGAAGGCACCGGCGGCGGCGCACTCAGGTGCGCGGCGATCACGGCCGCCGTGCTCCCCCGGAAGGGCGCCTGCCCGGTGAGAGCGAAGTAGATCGTCGCCCCTGCCTGGTACACGTCGCTCGCCTCGGTCACGGGCGCCCCCGACAGCTGCTCCGGTGAGGCGTAGGGCACACTCGCCACCACCCCCTCCCCGGCGCCGCCGTCGGCGACGGCCAGCAGCGCATCGCTGCCGCGGGTCGACCGACCGGGCACATCCGCGAGGCCGAAGTCGAGCAGCCGGATGCCGTCGCGGAACCGCGCGGCATCGAACGGATCGAGCGGGCCGGGATCGAACATGACGTTCGCGGGAGTGAGGTCGCGATGCACGACCCCACCGCCGTGCACCGCCGCGAGCGCATCGAGCATGCCGTCGGCGAGGGTGCGCGCGGCCGCGGGGTCCAGCGGTCCCCGCTCGCGCACGTGGTCCTCCAGCGTGACGCCCTCCACGAGTTCCATCGCGATCCAGACGACCGGCGGGTTCCCCTCCTGGACACCGGCGTCGAAGATCTCGGCCAGCAGCGGATGCGCGATCGACCGCGCGGCGCGCACCTCCTCGAAGAACGCCTCCCACGACGCGGGCTCGGCCGCGAGATGCGGATGCAGCAGCTTCAGGGCGACGCGTCGCCGCATCCGCTCGTCCTCGGCGGCGAAGACCGCCGCCGTGCCGCCGGAGCCGAGCAGGGACGTGAGCCGGAACCGGCCGGCGACGAGGTCGACAGTCACCGCACCGACGCGATCACGCGGACGCCCCGATCACAGCGCGAACTCCGGCGCGAGGCGTTCGATGTCGTCGGCGTCGCCGCGTCGCTCCACCTCGCCGAGCGCGAGGACGAGACGAGCCGCGAGCAGCCCGGCGTTGCGCGCGACGGAACGATTCTCGTACCGCCGCGCGTGCAGCATGACGAGCTCGTCGTCGATCGTGGCGAACCATCCCGTGGTGCGCATCCGCGGTTCGGGCGCCGAATGAACGGCGACGTCCGCGGCGCGGCGCAGCAGCCGCCCGGCATCGGCTCGCGCCAGCGTCTCCCCCGGGAAGAGCCCGCAGCTGCGCGCGAGCTCGCGATGATTGTCGCTCATCAACCGCCAGCCGACGACCGGGCCGTGGTGCGACGCGTCGACGGGTTCCGCCCGCACCCGCTCCGCGTGGAGGGCGATGACGTCGTCCGCGGCCCGCATCCAGTCGAGTGCCGTGCGGTGCTGCGCCGTCGGGAAACGCGCGTAGAGAAAGTGCGCCGACATGCTGATCCCCCCTGCGTCCGCCGGGAATCGGGGCGCGTCCGAAGGTTGCCCACCCCAGGCCGCGCGCGGGCGACGAGAAGATGAACGGCAGACGAAGAGCCGTCGATCGCGGGGTGACGGGGACCGGGCGCGGTGAGGCGTCCGTCCGGGCGGGTCAGATCTGGAGCGCGAGTGCCAGCGTCTGCGTGCGCGAGACGAGCTCGGCACGCTGCTCGGCCACCCGCACCGGCGCGGTGCCGCCGTAGCCGGCACGGCTCGCGAGCGACCCCGCGACGACCAGCACCTCGCGCACCTCGGGCGTGAGAGCGCTCGAC
>JAVBUN010000102.1:0-4320 GCA_031555335.1 Microbacterium sp. | reverse complement strand
CGAGCTCGCGCGTCGGGTCGGACTCGAGCAGCCGCAGGTACGCCTCGAGGCCGCGGGCGAGGATCTCCTCGAGATCGGCGGCGCCGGCGTCGATCCACGCGGCCAGGCGCTCCTGCTCGGTGATCTGATCGATCACCGCGGTGATGAGTTCGTCCCGGGTTCCGAAGACGTAGTGGAACGCGCCGAGCGGCATCCCGGCCTCGGCGACGATCGCCCGGGTACTGGCGCCGGCGAGCCCCTCGCGGGCGATCACCCGGATGGCGGCGTCGACGAGTTCCGCGCGCCGGTCCGCGTAGGCGAGTCGGCGCATCAGGCGCCCGCCCCGCGCCCGGCCCGTTCGGTGGCGCGCTGCCCGACCCGGAGCGTCATGCGCCGGGGTGCGAGCTTCGCCCCGAACGACTGGATGCGGTTGCCCCAGCCCAGGGTGAGGACGGGGCCGCCCGGGCGGTCGAGGGTGCGGAGCGTCTCGTCGACGACCTCGTCGATCGACGCGATGCGTCCCACCGCGAACTGCGTCGAGCCGGCGACGTCGAAGAACTCGGTCGCGGTGGGACCGGGGCAGACGGCGAGCACGCGCAGTCCCGAGCCCCGGGTCTCCTGCCAGATCGCGGCCGTCAGCGAGGTGACGAACGCCTTGCACGCCGCGTACACCGCGAGATTCGGGATCGGCTGATGGGAGGCGGTGCTGGAGACCATGAGGAGCACGCCGCGGGGCGCGGCGAGCAGATCGGGCAGCAGGAGCCGCGTGAGCACGGTCGGGGCGGTCACATCGACCGCGATCTCCTGGGCGATGCGTGCGGCGTCCTCATCGGCGAACGGGCCGGCGGTGCCGAACCCGGCGCAGTTGACGAGGCCGTCGGCGCGCAGGCCCCGCTCCGCGAGAGCCGCGGCGATCGCGGCGGGGGCGCCGCCGTCCGCGAGATCCGCCGGCAGCACATCGACGGCGATGCCGTGCGTGCGGCGCAGTTCTGCGGCGAGCTCTTCGAGCCGCTCGACGCGACGCGCGACGAGCACGAGATCGTGCCGTCGCCGTGCGAACCGCTCGGCGAAGCCGCGGCCGAGGCCCGAACTGGCCCCGGTGATGACCGTCACGGGCCGCCGGGCGTCGACCATGATGCCTCCTCGATCGAAGTTGGTCGAGCGACCAACATCGATCATGAAAGCGCACCGGATGCCGGGCGGCAAGGTCGCGCGTGATTTCTCACCCACGCGAAACGCCCCCGAAATGTTCGAGGGCGTTCCGCGGAGCGCGAGTCCGTCCGCCCGCGTGGCGGTCAGACGGCGGGCTTGGCCGGGAAGGCCGCGGCGACGCTCGCGTTCGCGATGCGCCCGCCGACCGTGCTGAGGCCCAGGGCCAGCGACGCGTCGTCGGCGAGCGCGCGCTCGGCGCCCTTGTCGGCGAGGGCGAGCGCGTAGGGAAGGGTCGCGTTCGTGAGGGCGGGTGTCGAGGTCGCCGCCGCCGCACCCGGCATGTTCGCCACGCAGTAGAGGATGGCATCCCCCACAGGGAACGTCGGCGCATCGTGGGTGGTGGGACGGGAGTCCTCGAAGCAGCCGCCCTGATCGATCGCGATGTCGACGAGCACACTGCCCGGCTTCATGCGCATGACGAGGTCGTGCGAGACGAGCTTCGGCGCCTTGGCGCCGGGGATGAGGACGGAACCGATCACGAGATCGGCCTCGAGCACGGCGCGCTCGATCTCGTACGCGCTCGAGGCGACCGTGCGGACGCTTCCGCGGTAGAGATCGTCGATCGCCCGCAGCCGCGGCAGCGACAGGTCGAGCACGGTCACATCGGCGCCGAGGCCGACGGCCTGCGCGACCGCGTTGCTGCCGGCCATGCCGCCGCCGATCACGGCGACCTTCGCGGGGCGCACGCCCGGCACGCCCGCCAGCAGCACGCCGCGGCCGCCGTGCGAGCCCAGCAGGTGGTAGCCGCCGGCGAGCACCGCCATCCGCCCCGCCACCTCGCTCATGGGGGCGAGCAGCGGCAGGGAGCGGTCCGGCAGCTGTACGGTCTCGTAGGCGATGGCGGTGGTGCCCGCGGCGAGCAGGGCATCCACGAGCGACTCGTCGGCGGCGAGGTGCAGGTACGTGAAGAGGGTGAGGTCGGGGCGGAGGTAGCCGTACTCGGAGGCGACCGGTTCCTTGACCTTCAGGACGAGCTCGCCCGCCCACGCGGCGTCCACGTCGCCGATCAGTGCGCCGGCGGCGACGAAGTCGGCATCCGGGATGGCGCTGCCCGCCCCTGCTCCGGCCTGCACGGTCACGGTGTGCCCGTGCTGGACGAGCTCGCGCACGCCGGCGGGCGTCACCGCGACGCGGTACTCGTGGTTCTTGACCTCGGCGGGAACACCGATGCGCATGGATTCTCCTCAGGGGGTGCCGCGCACGGGCGCGGTGACGATAAACGGACGAGCGTCCCGAATATAGAAGAAACGAAGTCATCACACAGTGGAAGACGGATATTGTTCTGAACATGGCAGACAATCAGGAGGAAGTTCAGTGAGTCCCGAATCGCGCGCGATCGGCGCGCAGAAACGGCGGGTCGATGAGACCGACGAACGGATCCTGTGGGAGCTGCGACGCGACGCGGACCTGACCAACGCCGAACTCGCGTCGCGGGTGGGCCTGTCCGCCTCGGCCGCCCACACCCGGGTGCGGGCCCTCCGTGCCTCGGGTGTGCTGGGCGCGGCGCACGCCGATGTCGATCTGTCCGCGCTCGGGCTCCCCCTGCAGGCGATCGTCGCGGTGCGGATGCGGGCGCAGGCGCGGCCGGCGATCAAGACCTACGCGGCGAAGGTCGCGCGGCTGCCGAACGTGCTCAACATCTACTTCCTCGGCGGGCAGACCGACTTCCTCATCCACGTCGTCACGACCTCGCCCGAGCAGTTGCGCGACTTCGTCGCCACGCGGCTCAGCATGGACCCGGCGGTCGCCTCGACCGAGACGCAGATCGTCTTCGACTGGGTCCGGCCGTCCGACCGGGCCGCCGGATTCGACGACATGCGCGGCCCGATCACCTGACCCGGTCAGGCCTCGAGCGTGTGCGGCGCGAGGAAGAGCGTCAGCATCCGGCGCAGTTCTGCAAGCAGAGCCTCGCGTTCCTCCGGCGATGCCGCGAAGGCGTCGTGCAGCACCGCGTCGGCGGCGAGGAACGCGACGCGCGCCGTCCGCGCGGCGTCGTCGGGGGTGCGGGCGGCCGGCACCCCGCTCGCCTGCAGCAGCAGGGCGAGCGTCGCGGCCATGCGCTGCTTGTGCGCGGCGCGCTCCTCGTTGCCGGCGGGCGTCGCCGAGAGGGCATGCAGGGCGCGCACCGGCTCCTGATCGCCGTAGACGGCGGCCACCGCGTCGATCACGTGGGCGACCGGATGCGGCGGGGGTGCGTCACGCACGGCTCGCGCGACGGCGTCCTCGAGCAGGCGCTCCAGTCGTGCGTGGTACCGCGCGGTGAGTGCGCGGGCGATCGCATCGCGGTCGGGGAGGTACTGGTAGAGCGCGCCGACGCTGACCTCCGCTGCCGCGGCGACCCGCGGCAGCGTGATCGCCTCGGGGCCGTCCGTGCGCAGCAGCAGCTCCGCTGCCTCGAGCGCCCGCACCACCTTCGCCCGCGAACGCGTCTGGGTCGGGATGCGGCGCAGCGGAAGGGTCTGCCATTCCTCGTCGATCAGCATGGATCCTCCCATCAAACTTGACTTTGGTTTGAACGCTGCCCGATGCTCACTGTATGACATCGACGTCGGAGATCCGCGCGCTGCGTCAGGACGTCGCCGAGGCGGCGCGGGGGCTCGCCGAGCAGGGACTGCTCATCGGCACCGCGGGCAATGTGAGCGCCCGATCGGGAGAGGTCGTGGCGCTCACCGCGACCGGTGCCGTGCTGGGCGAGGTGACCGCCGAACAGGTCACGGTCGTGGACCTCGACGGCACGGTCGTCGCGGGCGAGTGGGCGCCGACCTCCGAGGCGGCCCTGCATCTCGGGGTGCTGCGAGCGGCGCCTCCGGGCACGGTCGGAGCCGTGGTGCACACCCACTCGCGCTACGCGACCGCGCTCTCGCTCGTCCTCGAGGAGCTTCCCGTCGTGCACTACCAGCAGCTGGTCCTCGGCGGCGCGCTGCGGGTCGCCGCATTCGCACCGTTCGGCACCGCGGAGCTCGCGCGGGAGGTGGGCGACGCCCTCGACGGCCGGCTCGCGGCGCTGATGGCCAACCACGGTGCGGTCGCGCTCGGCGCGAGCCTCGCGCAGGCGGTCGAGAACGCGCTGCTGGTCGAGTGGCTCTGCGAGTTGTACTGGCGCGCGCGGACGATCGGGGAGCCGCGAGT
>JAVBUN010000142.1:0-4223 GCA_031555335.1 Microbacterium sp. | reverse complement strand
GGCCTCCGCGATCTCGTCGCGCTGCGCCCGCGTCGCGACCTTGACGCTCGCGAGCGCCTGCGCCCGCTCCATGGCCTGCGCCTGCGAGAAGTGCACGATGTAGATCGGCGCCTCCCCGCCCTCCAGCAGGCTCTCGACGAGCTCGTGGGCGGGACGGCGCTCGTAGGAGAAGTGGAGCGGTACCGGGCGTTCCGCGCCCGTCACCTCGACGGTCGCCCGTCCGGTGCGACGCGCGAGGTCGGAGGTGATCGGCGTCACGTCGCCGAGCGTGGCCGACATCAGCAGGAACTGCGCGCGCGGCAGGGTCAGCAGCGGCACCTGCCACGCCCACCCGCGGTCGGGGTCGCCGTAGTAGTGGAACTCGTCCATCACGACCTGGTCGACGTCGGCGTCGGCGCCATGCCGGAGGGCGAGGTTCGCGAGGATCTCGGCCGTGCAGCAGATGATCGGCGCATCGGGGTTCACCGCGGAATCCCCCGTGACCATGCCGACGTTCGCCGCCCCGAAGATCTCGACCAGGGCGAAGAACTTCTCGCTGACGAGCGCCTTGATGGGGGCGGTGTAATAGCTGCGTCCGCCGCGGGCGAGGCACACCGCATGCGCGGCGATCGCGACGAGCGACTTGCCCGTGCCGGTGGGTGTGGACAGCACGACGTTCGCGCCCGACACCAGCTCGATCGCCGCCTCGTCCTGCGCGGGGTACAGCTCGATTCCGCGATCGGTCGCCCAGGCGAGGAACGCGTCGTACACCGCATCCGCGTCGTACGCCCCGTCGGGGAGCAGTTCGACGAGGGTGGCGGTCATCCCCCGAGTCTGTCATCTCGCGACGGCCGGTCCCCGCTCGCGGATCGCGTCGCCGGACGCCCGCGGCCGCCGGGAGGGCTACCGTGGGAGCATTCGCGAGAGGAGCGCCATGACCGACGACGCACCCGTCCAGGTGATCCGCAACGACGCCGAGGGCCAGTACGAGATCCACGTCGGCGACCAGCTCGCGGGATTCAGCCGGTTCGAACCCGACCGTCGCGGCCGCCTGGTGTTCCCGCACACCCAGATCGACCCCGCGTTCGCGGGCCAGGGTCTGGCGTCGCGGCTCGTCGGCACGGCGATGGCGGATGTCGCGAGTCGCGGCGAGACGGTGGTGCCGCTGTGCCCGTTCGTGGTGAAGTACCTGCGCGGCCACGAGGTCGAGGGACTCACCGTCGACTGGCCACCCGCGCGGCTCATCGGCGAGGCCTGATGACCCGCCTCGATCCCGACCCGGCACCGTCGACCGAGGCCGCGGTCGCGTGCGACGGCCCTCGCGCGGTGCTTCTCGAGTCGCGGCGGGTGCCGCTGGGCGGTGTGCGGGCGATGGACGTGTTCCGCGCGCTCCCGCAGCGCGACCTGCCGATGGTGGGCGCGTGGTGCTTCCTCGACCGGTTCGGCCCGCAGGAGGTCCGGATGCGGGTGGAGCCGCATCCGCACATCGGCCTGCAGACCGTGACGTGGCCTCTCGTGGGCGACGTGCGCCACCGTGACGCCGTGGGCAGCGACGTGCTGATCTCGCGCGGTCAGCTCAACCTCATGACCAGCGGCGCCGGGATCGCGCACAGCGAGTACTCGGTCACCGAGGAGCCCATCCCGCTCGACATGCTGCAGTTCTGGGTCGCCCTCCCCGAGTCCCGCCGCCACGGCGAGCCCGCGTTCGAGCAGCACACCGCGCTTCCGGTGGTCGCGCTCGAGGCGGACGTGGGCGCGGCGGCGGAGGCGGTCGTGGTGCTGGGCACGTTCGCCGGCGCGACCTCGCCGGCGAACGCGTACACGCCGATCGTGGGCGCCGAGGTGCGGATCCCGACGGGCAGCCGGGTGCGACTGCCGCTTCGTCCGGAGTGGGAGCACGCGATCGTCGGCGTCGACGGGGACCTGATCGTGACGACGGATGCGGACGCGGACCTCGCTCTCGACCCGCTGCAGCTGCTCTACCTCGGCATCCACCGCGACGCCGTCACGGTGACCTCGACGACGGGCGCGACGCTGTTCCTGCTCGGCGGGGAGCCGTTCGAGGACGAGATCGTCATGTGGTGGAACTTCGTCGGCCGCACCCATGACGAGATCGCGGCCGCGCGCGAGGACTGGGAAGCGGGGGCGTCCCGGTTCGGTCACGTCGTCGGTCACGGTGACGAACGCGTGCCCGCGCCGCCCCTGCCCGGGGTGCGACTGCGGCGTCGCGGCCGACGCATCTGAGGTTCCGGCATTTCTCACGGCCCGAGGCCGCCGGCGCCCCGCGTGCCGCGGCTACGCTGAGAACGTGGCCCGTTCCGTCGTCATGTCCACGCGCGTCCTGCTCGTCTGCGCGGCGATCGGTGTCGTCACGGGGCTGCTCGGGGGCGTCGCCGGCTGGGTCACGATCGGCGTGCTGGCGGTCGCACCGTGGGCGTACGGGTTCGTGCTGGGCGTGCACGTCCTGCCCGGCATCATCGCCCAGGAGGTGCTGCGCCTGCCGTGGGTGGCGCTGCTCACCCACGTGCTCGCCGCTCTCGTGGCGAGCGCCACGAGTCCGCAGTGGACGCTGCGCTACCTCGGCACCGCGATCCTGTTCGGCGGCATCCAGGAGCTGGTGGCCGCCCTCACCCGGTACCGGTCGTGGCAGGCCTGGCGGTTCTTCGTCTCGGCGGTCGTGATCGGCGCGGTCGTCGCGGTCGCGGTGGCGTTCGCCGCACACATCGCCGCGCTGCCGCTCTGGGCGCAGATCGCCTACCTCGCGCTGTCGATCATCGCGCCCGTCGCCTGGACCGCCGTCGGGCTCTGGGCCGGAGCGGGGCTCCGCCGCGCGGGCGTCGTCCGCACCGGCCGACGCTGACGCTATCCGGTCGGGTGAGGCGCGGCTAAGTTTGAAGGGTCCCACCCGCAGAGATCCCTGGAATCCCGTGCCCGAATCACCCTCGTCGTCGGCGCCCGCCCGCGTCGACACGGGCCCGGGCGACACGCTGCTGCGCGTACGGGAGCTCGGCATCACGCACGAGGGAGCGGTGCACGCGGCACCCGCATCCGTGTCGTTCAGCGTGGGTCGTGGCGAGGTCGTGCTGCTGCTCGGCCCGAGCGGCTCGGGCAAATCGACACTCGCCCTCGCCCTGAACGGCCTCATCCCGCATGCGGTCCCGGCGACCCTGACGGGCCGGATAGAGGTCGGCGGCACCGACACCGCGGTGACCACCGTCGCCGCGTTGAGCACGCAGGTCGCGATGGTGTTCCAGGACCCCGACGCGCAGCTGGTCACCGGATCCGTGCTCGACGAGGTCGCCTTCGGACCCGAGAACCTGCGGATGCCGGTCGCCGAGGTGCGGCGACGCAGCGAGGAGTCCCTGCGCCGGGTGGGGCTCTGGGGCCGCCGGCACGAGAACCCCGACACGCTCTCGGGCGGCGGGCGCCAACGACTCGCGATCGCGGCGGCCCTCGCCATGGGCTCGCCGCTCCTCGTGCTGGACGAACCCACCGCGAACCTCGACCCGCAGGGGATCGAGGACGTCTACGCGACACTGTCCGACCTCGTCGCCGACGGCGACCGCTCGATCCTCCTCGTCGAGCACAACCTCGATGCCGCGATCGGGCTCGTCGACCGCGTCGTCGTTCTCGATCAGCAGGGGCACCTCGTCGCGGACGGCGCCGTCGACGACGTGCTGCGCCACCGCGCGCTCGACCTCCACCGCCTCGGCGTGTGGCTTCCCACCTCCGCCCTCGCCGCGCTGCGCCTACGCGACGCGGGGTACGTGCTCGAGCCGCTGCCGCTCAGCCCGGCAGAGCTGCACGACGCGCTGGCGCAGCATCCGCCCCTCGCCCTCTCGACCGCGGCCGCCGACGCGGCGACGAGGACGACCGGCCGAGGCGAGGACGCCTCCACCGCGAACGTCCTCGCCGCGGCCGATTCTCCTCGCGCCAGGAGACACCGAGACGCGGATGCGGGTGCCCGCCCCGGGCCCATCGTGCGGGTGCGGGGCCTCACCCTGCGGCGCGGGCGCAGCGAGGTGCTGCACGACATCTCACTCGACGTCGCCCCCGGCGAGTTCGTCGCGATCGTCGGCGCGAACGGCGCCGGCAAGACGACGCTGCTGCAGGCCATCGCGGGCGTCGTGCCGGCGCCCCGCGGCACCGTGCAGGTCGCCGGCGTCGATGTCGCGCGCGCCGACCCGCGCACCCTGCCCTCGCGCATCGGGTTCGTGTTCCAGAACCCGGAGCACCAGTTCGTC
>JAVBUN010000289.1:0-13751 GCA_031555335.1 Microbacterium sp. | reverse complement strand
AGATGGCGGAGGAAGTCGGAGCGCGAAAGGGCAACCGCGCATCGAGATCGGAAGTGGGCCCTGCCGGGATCGAACCGACGACATCCACGGTGTAAACGTGGCGCTCTACCAGCTGAGCTAAAGGCCCTTCGGACTCAGTCTACGAGCGAGCGACGAACGGCTCGACCGCGGACCGGCCCGCACACCCGGCGTCAGTCGTTCGCCGGCACGACGGCGTGTCCGCCGAACTGGTTCCGCAGCGCGGCGACGGCCTTCATGGTCGGCGATCCGTCGCCCTGACGGGACACGAACCGCGCGAAGATCGACGCACTGATCGCCGGCATGGGCACGGCGTTGTTGATGGCCTCCTCGAGAGTCCACCGACCTTCGCCGGAGTCCTGCACGTAGCCCGAGATCGCGTCGAAGTTCGGGTCCGCCTCGAGACCGCGCACGAGCAGCTCCAACAGCCACGACCGCACCACCGTGCCGCGCTGCCATGCCGTGAAGACCGCGGGCACGTCGGCGATGAGGTCCTTGCGGGCCTCGAGCAGCTCGAATCCCTCGCCGTAGGCCTGCATGATCGCGTACTCGATGCCGTTGTGCACCATCTTCGCGTAGTGCCCGGCGCCGACCGGACCCACGTGGACGAACCCCTCGGCCTGGGGGCCCTCGGGGCGGAGCGCGTCGAAGACGGGCATCGCGGATGCGACGTCCTCCGCGGATCCGCCGACCATCAGGCCGTACCCGTTCTCACGTCCCCACACACCTCCGGAGACGCCGGCGTCGACGTAGCGGATGCCCTTCTCCCCCAGCAGCGCCTCGTTGACGAAGTCGCTGGTGAACTTCGAGTTGCCACCGTCGATGACCAGGTCGCCCTCCGACAGGACGGTCGAGAGCTCGCGGATCACGGATGCGGTGATGTCGCCGGCGGGCACCATGACCCACACGATGCGCGGCGCCGGAAGCGCTGCCGCGAGGTCCGCAAGGCTCGCGACGTCGGAGACGGCCGGGTTGTTGTCGTATCCGGTGACCTCGACGCCGCGCTCGCGCAGTCGCGTCCGCATGTTGTCGCCCATTTTGCCGAGACCTACGAGGCCGATGTGCATGGAGTTCCTTTTCTGATGTGCGCGCCGGCGGGGATGATGCCGGGGCGCGCGGTGCCGGGATGGTGGGAAGAGATCACTGCAGGACGGGGATACCCGCGTCGAGATGCGCGGCACTCCCGTCGTCCGGAACCCGTCGGGCGTCGTCGGACAGCAGCGCCGCGCCCGTGCGGATGACGTCGCCGAAGAGCGTATCCGCATCCAGCAGGCGCAGCTCCTCCGCCAGGCAGTCGCGCAGGCTCCGCCGCGGGAGCGCGAGCTCGTGCACGGGGCGGCCGGGCTGGGTGAGCGTGCCGACGTCGGCGATCGAGCGCTCGAGTTCGATGATGCCGGACGGGCGGTGCAGCCTCACACTGAGGATGCCGCTGGACCCCGTGGCCTGGGTCGTCAATGCGCGCGTGAGGGGTACCTGCAGCAGCAGGCGCAGCCAGGCCGCGAGAAGGAGCACCGACGGCGAGTCGGCCGCCCCGGTGACCTCGACCGCGGTGACCGGCTCGTAGGGCGGCTGGTCGAGGGCCGCGGCGAGCTGCGTGCGCCACCGGGTGAGCCGGGTCCAGGCGAGGTCGGTGTCGCCGGCACGATACGACGCGGCGAGATCGAGGATCGCCTGGCGCGGGTGGGGCTGCGCGGCCGCATCCGTGATCCGCCGCTGCGCGATCCGGCCGAGGGAGGAATCGGAGACCACCGCGGGGGCGCGTCCCGGCCACCAGGCGATCACCGGCGCATCCGGCAGCAGCAGCCCGGTGACGAGGCTCTCCTCGTCGGCGGCCACCTCACCGTACGCGCGCAGGAGGACGACGTCGCTCGCGCCCGCGTCGCCTCCGACGCGGATCTCGGCATCGAGGCGGGAGCCGCCGCCGTCGGGCGGTGTGCCGTCGCCGGAGACGACGATGATGCGCATCGGATGCTCACGGGAGGCGTCGTTGGCTGCGGCGATCGCCTCCTCCTCGTGACCGCGGGTGGTGGAGATGACGAGCGTGAGCACGCGGCCCAGCGCGATGACGCCGTGCTCCTCCCGGATCTTCACGAGCGCGCGGGAGACCTGGCTGATCGTGGTCTCGCGGAGTACGGATTTCATGGACGCCTCCAGGTCCGGCCGTCGCGGGCCATGAGTTCATCGGCGGATGCGGGGCCCCACGTTCCGGGGCGGTACTGCTCCGGCCGACCCTGCGTCGCCCAGAACTCTTCGATCGGGTCGAGGATCTTCCAGGACAGCTCGACCTCTTCGTGGCGGGGGAACAGCGGCGGGTCGCCGAGCAGGACGTCGAGGATGAGCCGTTCGTACGCCTCCGGGCTCGCCTCGGTGAAGGCGTGGCCGTACCCGAAGTCCATCGTCACGTCGCGCACCCGGGTACCGATACCGGGTACCTTCGCGCCGAACCGCAGCGTGACGCCCTCGTCGGGCTGCACCCGGATCACGAGCGCGTTCTCACCCAGCTCATCGCCGTCCCCGAGACCGAACACGGTGTCGGGAACCCGCGTGAAGACGATCGCGATCTCGGTGACGCGTCGACCGAGGCGCTTTCCCGCCCGCAGATAGAACGGCACGCCCGCCCAGCGACGCGTCGCGATCTCGAGCTTCATCGCCGCGAAGGTCTCGGTGACGGACTCGGGGTTCATCCCCGCCTCCTCGAGGAAGCCCACGACCTTCTCGCCGCCCTGCCATCCTCCGGCGTACTGGCCCCGAGCGGTACCCGCCCCGAGATCGTCGGGCAGGCGCACCGCCGAGAGGACCTTCTGCTTCTCGATGCGGAGGTCCGCCGCGGCGAAGCTCACCGGCTCCTCCATGGCGGTCAGCGCCAGCAGCTGCAGGAGGTGGTTCTGGATGACGTCGCGCGCGGCGCCGATGCCGTCGTAGTAGCCGGCGCGTCCCGCGACGCCGATGTCCTCGGCCATCGTGATCTGCACGTGGTCGACGTACTTGCTGTTCCAGAGCGGTTCGTACATCTGGTTGGCGAAACGCAGCGAGAGCAGGTTCTGCACCGTCTCCTTGCCGAGGTAGTGGTCGATGCGGAACACAGCATCCGACTCGAAGACCCGCTCGACGACCGCGTTCAGCTCCCGCGCCGAGGGGAGGTCGTGCCCGAACGGCTTCTCGATGACCACGCGCCGCCATGAACCGTCCGCGGACTCGTCGGCGAGCCCGGCCGCACGCAGCTGTTCGGTGACGAGAGGGAAGGCGCCGGGCGGGATGGAGAGGTAGAACGCGTGGTTGCCCATCGTTCCCCGCTCGCGGTCGAGCTCGTCGAGGGTCCGCTTCAGTTCGCGGAACGCCGCCGGGTCGTCGAAGGAGCCCTGCACGAATCGGATGCCGCGGGCGAGCTGCTGCCAGACCTCCTCGTGGAACGGAGTGCGGGCGTGCTCCGCGACCGCATCGTGTGCGATCTGCGCGAAGTCCTGGTCGTCGCGGTCGCGGCGCGCGAACCCGACCAGGGCGAAGCCGGGTGGGAGCAGGCCGCGGTTGGCGAGGTCGTAGATTGCCGGGAGCAGCTTCTTGCGCGACAGATCTCCGGTCACGCCGAAGAGGATGAGTGCGCTCGGCCCCGCGATGCGATCGAGACGGCGGTCGGCGGGAGGCCGCAGCGGGTTGTGCTCCGACGTGATCTGCACCGGTGGCATGGGTAGGTCGTCCTCGTGTCGCGTCTGGGGATCGGGTCGCCGTCGCGGGCGGCTCCGACAGGCTCGCCTCGGCGGCGGCCCGCATTCCATCCTTCGCCTCGCTCCCCCGGGGCGCGGCCGCCCGGCCGCACGGTTCCTCCTACCCGAACGAAGGGGTATAGGACTCTCGGGTAGGTGAGGCGATGACCGGTCGGGCACCCGGATGCGGGCACCACGCCGACGGCGTTCCGACGGGTCTGCGGCGGCATCCACTCGCTAAGCTGGACGGCGGTGCGTTGTTGTTGCCGAACAAGGCTTGCACCGATCCCATGGTTCCTTCCGGCAAGATCTGCCGGGTGATGAAAGGCGTCCAGTGACTGTCCACGATCAGGATCCGTACTCTCAGGGCCCCCTCGACAGCGACCCCGAAGAGACCGCGGAATGGCAGGAGTCCCTGCAGCAGCTCGTCGACGCGAAGGGCCACGGGCGTGGTCGCGAGATCATGCTGAGCCTGCTGAAGAGCTCGCGCGAGCTGCACCTCGGCGTACCGATGGTGCCGACCACCGATTACATCAACACGATCGCTCCGGAGAATGAGCCCGAGTTCCCCGGCGACGAGGAGATCGAGCGCCGCTACCGGGCGTGGATCCGCTGGAACGCCGCCATGACGGTGCACCGCGCGCAGCGCCCGGGAATCGGCGTCGGCGGTCACATCTCGACGTACGCCTCCTCCGCCGCCCTCTACGAGGTCGGCTACAACCACTTCTTCCGCGCCCCCGACCACCCGTCCGGCGGCGACCAGATCTTCTTCCAGGGCCACGCCTCCCCCGGCATGTACGCCCGCTCCTTCCTCGAGGGACGCCTCACCGAGCAGCAGCTCGACGGTTTCCGTCAGGAGAAGTCCGCCGGTGCGAACGGCATCCCGTCGTACCCGCACCCCCGCCTCATGCCGGACTACTGGCAGTTCCCCACGGTGTCGATGGGCCTCGGCCCGATCAACGCCATCTACCAGGCGATGACCAACAAGTACCTCACCAACCGGGGTCTGAAGGATCTGTCCGACTCGAACGTCTGGGCCTTCCTCGGCGACGGCGAGATGGACGAGGTCGAGAGCCGCGGCCAGCTCCAGGTCGCCGCGAACGAGGGCCTGGACAACCTCACCTTCGTCGTCAACTGCAACCTGCAGCGTCTGGACGGCCCGGTGCGCGGCAACGGCAAGATCATGCAGGAGCTCGAGAGCTATTTCCGCGGTGCCGGATGGAACGTCATCAAGGTCATCTGGGGTCGCGAATGGGACGACCTGCTCGCCCGCGACAAGGACGGCGCGCTGCGCAACCTCATGAACGTCACCCCCGACGGCGACTTCCAGACCTACAAGACCGAGAACGGCGCCTACGTGCGCGAGCACTTCTTCGGTCGCGACGAGCGCGCGGCCGCCCTGGTCAAGGACTACACCGACGACCAGATCTGGAACCTCAAGCGTGGCGGGCACGACTACCGCAAGGTCTATGCGGCGTTCAAGGCGGCCGTCGAGCACAAGGGCCAGCCGACCGTCATCCTGGCGCACACCATCAAGGGCTACGGTCTCGGACCGCACTTCGAGGGCCGCAACGCGACCCACCAGATGAAGAAGATGACCCTCGAGGACATCAAGCACTTCCGCGACGCGATGCACATCCCGATCACGGACGCGCAGCTCGAGGAGAACCCGTACCAGCCGCCGTACTTCAACCCCGGACCGCAGGACGAGGCGATCCAGTACATGCTGGAGCGTCGTCGCGAGCTCGGCGGTCTGATCCCCGACCGCCGGTCGCACCACGTCGGCCTGACCCTGCCCGACGACAGCGCCTATGCGCTGCCGAAGAAGGGCTCGGGTACGCAGGAGATCGCCACCACGATGGCGTTCGTGCGCCTGCTGAAGGATCTGCTGCGCGCGAAGGACTTCGGGCACCGCATCGTGCCGATCATCCCCGACGAGGCGCGGACGTTCGGCATGGACGCGTACTTCCCGACCGCGAAGATCTACAACCCGAACGGCCAGAACTACACCTCGGTCGACCGCGAGCTGCTCCTGGCGTACAAGGAGAGCCCGCAGGGCCAGATCATGCACGTGGGCATCAACGAGGCCGGCGCCCTCGCGGCGTTCACGGCCACCGCGACGTCCTACGCGACGCACGGCGAGCCGCTCATCCCGGTCTACGTCTTCTACTCGATGTTCGGCTTCCAGCGCACGGGCGACGCCCAGTGGGCCGCCGGCGACCAGATGGCGCGCGGATTCATCATCGGCGCGACCGCCGGTCGCACGACGCTCACGGGCGAGGGCCTCCAGCACGCGGACGGTCACTCCCACCTGCTGGCATCGACGAACCCGGCAACGGTGTCGTACGACCCGGCGTACGGGTACGAGATAGCCCACATCGTGCGGTCGGGCCTCGAGCGCATGTACGGCGGCGAGCACCCGGACCCCAACGTCATGTACTACCTCACGGTGTACAACGAGCCGCTCGTGCAGCCGGCCGAACCCGCGGGCGTCGACGTCGAGGGCATCGTCCGCGGCATCCACCGCATCTCCGAGGGCGCCGGCGACGGTCCCCGTGCGCAGATCCTCGCCTCCGGCGTGGGCGTGCCGTGGGCGCTCGAGGCGCAGAAGCTGCTGCGCGAGGACTGGGGTGTCGTGGCGGATGTCTGGTCGGTCACCTCGTGGACCGAGCTCCGTCGTGACGGCCTCGCCGCCGACGAGCACACCTTCCTCCACCCCGCCGACGAGCCGCGCACGGCCTACGTGACCGAGAAGCTGCGCGATGCGCAGGGCCCGGTGGTCGCGGTCAGCGACTTCATGCACGCGGTGCAGGACCAGATCCGCCAGTGGGTCCCGAACCGGTACCTCACGCTCGGCGCGGACGGATTCGGCTTCTCCGACACCCGCGCGGCGGCGCGTCGCTTCTTCAAGATCGACGGACCGTCGGTCGTCGTCCGGACCCTGCAGGGTCTGGCCGAGGAGGGCACGATCGATCGCGCGCTGATCGGTCAGGCCATCGAGAAGTACCGGCTCCACGACGTAAACGCCGGCACCTCCGGTAACGCGGGCGGCGAGAGCTGAGAATGGCCAGATCCCCGGAGTCGCCGGACAAGACGGAGACACTCGCCTGGTTGCGGCGCATCTCCGGGGACCTGGCCACCGTCACGATCAAGCGTCTCGAGGACACGCTGCCCTGGTACGCGGACATGCCGCCGGGGCGGCGGTCCTCGGTGGGCCTGCTCGCTCAGGCGGGAATCACCTCGTTCATCCAGTGGTACGAGGACCCGACCTCGACTCCCTGGATCGCTGCGGACATCTTCGCCGCCGCTCCGCGCGAGCTGCTGCGGAGCGTGAGCCTGCAGCAGACTCTGCAGCTGATCCGGGTGACGGTCGAGGTCACCGAGGAGCGCGTGGCAGACCGCGCAGAGGATCTCCGGGAGGCGATCCTGCTGTACTCCCGCGAGGTCGCGTTCACTGCCGCCGACGTGTACGCCCGCGCAGCCGAGGCGCGCGGGCTATGGGACGCGCGCCTCGAGGCCCTCGTGGTCGACTCGATCCTCTCCGGCGAGGCCGACGAGGAGCTGCCGAGTCGGATCGCCGCGCTCGGCTGGCACGGCCACGGCGAGGTCGCGGTCCTCGTGGGCACGACGCCCCCGCAGTTCGACGTCGACCAGCTGCGGCGGATGGCGCGAAAGCTGGGAGTGGACGTGCTCGTGGGCGTGCAGGGGTCCCGCCTCGTGCTCGTCATCGGGCGCACCGACCCCGCCCATCGCGCCATCGAGGACGAGTCCGATCTGGCGTTCACCGAGATCGCGAAGCGCCTGGAGCCCGGGTTCGGGGCCGGCCATCTCGTGCTCGGGCCCACCGTCCCCGCCCTCGTCGATGCCAGCGTGAGTGCTCGGGCCTCGCTCGCCGGCTTCGCCGTCGCACGCGCGTGGCGGAACGCCCCGCGCCCGGTGGAGGCCGACGACCTGCTGCCCGAGCGCGCACTCGCCGGCGATCCGCTCGCCAAGCAGACCCTCGTCGAGCGGATCTATCGGCCGCTCCGGGCCCACAGCGCCGACCTCGTGACGACGCTTTGGAGCTACCTCGACAACGGCCGCTCTCTGGAGGCGACCGCGCGCGAGCTGTTCGTGCATCCCAACACCGTGCGGTATCGGCTCAAGCGCGTCTCCGATGTCATCGGGTGGGATGCCACCGGTCCCCGCGAGGCCCTCATCCTGCAGACGGCGCTCGTGCTGGGTGCGATCGGAACGGATGCGACCCGCCGTCGGCCGTCCACGACACGCCGCACGCGCTGAGATTTATCGGATGACGATAAAGGATCGCGGGATTTCTGTGCCGACATCCCCAGAATCACCCGCAGAAGATTGACAGGATGGATTCGTGATCATCGGCCTCTTCCCCGGTCAGGGTTCTCAGACCCCCGGGTTCCTCTCCCCCTGGCTCGACCTCGACGGAGCGCGCGAACGCCTCGCGGCCTACTCTGATGCGGCGGAGGTGGACCTGGTCGCCGCCGGCACCGAATGGGACGCCGACGCCATCCGCGACACGAAGGTCGCGCAGCCTCTGATCGTCGCGGCCAGCCTGTTGTCCTGGCACGCCCTGCGGGAGCGCACCTCGGCGACCCCGACGGGAGCGGCCGGACACTCCGTCGGAGAGATCGCGGCGCTCGCCGCATCCGCCGTGCTGTCCGACGACGAGGCCCTGCGCCTGGTGGGCATCCGGGGTCGGGCGATGGCCGACGCGGCCGCGCAGGAGCAGACCGGCATGAGCGCGATCCTCGGCGGCGACGAGGCCGCCGTGCTCGCACAGCTGGACGAGCTCGACCTGACGCCCGCGAACTACAACGGGGGCGGCCAGATCGTGGCGGCCGGCGCCCTGCCCGCGCTCGCCGCGCTCGCCTCCGATGCGCCGCGCGGAACCCGCGTGATCCCCCTGCAGGTCGCTGGCGCCTTCCACACCCGCTTCATGCGCCCGGCGGTCGACGCGCTGGGCGACGCCGCTGCGGCGCTCGCGCCCGGAACTCCCGACCGGATGCTGTGGACCAATGCCGACGGCACGGTCGTCACCGACGGCGACGCCGCGCTGCGGCTGCTGGTCGGCCAGGTCGCCTCACCGGTGCGGTGGGACCTCTGCATGGCGTCCTTCGCCGACCACGGCGTCACCGGCCTCATCGAGTTCGCCCCCGGCGGGACGCTGACCGGGCTCGCGAAGCGCGCGCTCCGCGGTACGCCGGCGGTCGCGATCAAGACTCCGGACGACCTGGATGCGGCCGTCACCCTGCTGAACGAGGAGAACGCATGACCCTGACGATCCAGCAGGCCACCGGCCCCGCCTTCACGCGCATCTACGCGTACGGCGCCGCACGCGGCGAGAACGCGGTGCCCAACGACGACCTCGTCGGTCCCATCGACTCGAGCGACGAGTGGATCCGCCAGCGCACCGGCATCATCACGCGCACGCGCGCCGCAGCCGGCACGAGCGCGACCGACCTCGCGACCGCGGCCGCCGCAGAGGCGGTCGAGCGCTCCGGCATCCCGGCAGACCAGATCGACCTCGTGATCGTCGCGACCATCAGCAATGTGCAGCAGACGCCGTCGATGTCCGCCGTCGTCGCCGACCGGATCGGTGCGAACCCCGCCGCTGCCTACGACGCGAACGCGGCCTGCGCGGGATTCACGTACGCCGTCGCACAGGCCGACGCGCTCATCCGCGCCGGCGCCGCGCACTACGCCGTCGTCATCGGCGCCGAGAAGCTCTCGGATGTCGTGGATCCCACCGACCGCAGCATCTCGTTCCTCCTCGGCGACGGGGCGGGCGCGGTGGTCGTCGGCCCGAGCGATACCGCCGCGATCGGTCCCACGGTGTGGGGCTCCGACGGCTCGAAGGCCGATGCGGTCGGGATGAATGCCACGCTGACCGAGTTCCGGGATGGCACCGCTGCGTGGCCCACGCTCCGCCAGGAGGGCCCGACGGTCTTCCGCTGGGCCGTCTGGGAGATGGTGAAGGTCGCCCGGCGCGCACTCGAGGTCGCCGGCGTCGACGCATCCGATCTGGCCGCCTTCGTGCCGCACCAGGCCAACATGCGCATCGTCGACGAGTTCGCGAAGCAGCTCGGCCTGCCCGAGTCGGTCGTCATCGCCCGCGACATCGAGACGACCGGCAACACGTCCGCCGCATCCATCCCGCTGGCCACCCACCGGCTGCTCGAAGAGCACCCGGAGCTGAGCGGCGGGCTCGCCCTGCAGATCGGATTCGGCGCCGGACTCGTCTTCGGCGCGCAGGTCGTCGTGCTCCCGTGAGCCGTCGACACCGCCCATAGACTGATTCGCGGTCACCGACCCCCGCCCCATCAATACAAGGAGACATCATGGCTTTCACCACTGACGAGGTTCTCGCCGGACTCGCCGAGCTCATCACGGACGAGACCGGCATCTCGGCCGACGAGGTCGCCCTCGAGAAGTCGTTCACCGACGACCTCGACATCGACTCCATCTCGATGATGACGATCGTCGTGAACGCCGAGGAGAAGTTCGGCGTCACGATCCCGGACGACGAGGTCAAGAACCTCAAGACCGTCGGCGACGCCGTCACCTTCATCACCAGCAGCCAGGCGTGACCCCGCCGCGGTGGGGGCCGATCGCCCCCACCGCACGAACCAGAGAGCGAACATGAGCACCTCCCGCATCGTCGTCACCGGAATCGGAGCGTCGTCGCCCATCGGCGGCACCGCACCCGACAGCTGGTCCGCCTTGCTCGGCGGCGCCTCGGGCGCCCGTACCCTCCCCCACGAGTGGGTGGAGCAGTACAACCTGCCCGTCACCTTCGCCGCCGAGGCGCTCGTGCGCCCCGATACCATCCTCGAGCGACCCGTCGCCAAGCGGCTCGACCCGGCCTCTCAGTTCGCGCTCGTCGCCGCCATGGAGGCGTGGGCGGATGCGGGCAGCCCCGACGTGGAGCCGGAACGCCTCGGCGTCGACTTCGCGACCGGCATCGGCGGCGTCTGGACCCTGCTCGATGCCTGGGACACCCTGCGCGAGAAGGGCCCGCGACGGGTCCTGCCGATGACGGTCCCGATGCTCATGCCGAACGCCGCTGCCGGCAACCTGTCGCTCCACTTCGGCGCCCGGGCGTTCGCCCGCACCGTGGCGAGCGCATGCGCATCCAGCACCGAGTCGATCGTCAACGCGGTCGAGCACCTGCGCGCCGGTCTCGCCGACGTCGTGATCGCCGGCGGCACGGAGTCGGCGATCCACCCGATCACGATGGCGTCGTTCTCGTCGATGCAGGCGCTCTCCAAGCGCAACGACGACCCGGCGCACGCCTCGCGCCCGGGCAGTGTCGATCGCGACGGCTTCGTCATGGGCGAGGGCGCCGCAGCGCTCATCCTCGAGACCGAGGAGCACGCGCGGGCCCGCGGCGCCAAGATCTACGCGGCCGTCGTCGGCGGCGGCGTCACCGCCGACTCGTACCACATCACCGCGAACGACCCCGAGGGCCACGGCGCCGCTCGTGCCGTCACCCTCGCGCTCGAGATGGCGGGAGCCTCGCCCGACGACGTGACGCACATCAACGCCCACGCCACCTCCACCCCGGTCGGCGACCCGAACGAGTACCAGGCGCTCAGGACGATCTTCGGCAGCCGGATCGACGACATCCCGGTCTCGGCGACCAAGGCGTCCACCGGCCACCTCCTCGGTGGTACCGGCGCGCTCGAGGCGATCTTCACGGTCCTCGCCATCCGCGACCGCCAGGCGCCGCCGACGATCAACCTGACCACGCAGGACCCCGCGGTGCCCTTCCGGATCTCCGCGGCACCGCAGGACCTCGGCGCGGGCGACCAGCTGGCGATCAGCAACTCGTTCGGCTTCGGCGGCCACAACGCCGTCGCCGCGTTCACCAACATCTGACCCGACGATCGACGAACGGCCCCCGGATCGCTCCGGGGGCCGTTCCTCTTCGTATCGGGCGACGGTGCGGTTTCTCCGCGCCGGGACGTCGTCGACCGGCATCGGTTAGTGACGCCCCCGTCGCCCGAGATCGGGGTGCGCTCAGCCCACCTTGTGGAGCCAGACGATGGGCGCTTCGTCGCCGGCGTGGCGGAAGGGCTCGAGCTCCTCGTCCCACGCGGTGCCGAGCGCCACGGCGAGCTCGCGCTGCAGCTCGAGCGCATCGCCTCCCGCGATCTCCACGGCGTAGCGGATCCGATCCTCGCCGACCACGATGTTGCCGGCGGTGTCCGTCTGCGCGAAGTGGATGCCGAGATCGGGCGTGTGGAGCCACCGACCGCCGTCGCTGCGCGGCGTGGGGTCCTCCGACACCTCGAACCGCAGGTGCTCCCACCCGTGCATGGCACTGGCGAGGGCTGCGCCGGTGCCGGTGGGTGCTTCCCAGTAGAACTCGGCGCGGCGCGCGCCCGGCAGCACCGGCTGGTCGATCCAGTCGAAGTTCACGGCACGCCCGAGGGCGCGACCGACCGCCCACTCGAGGTGGGGGCACAGAGCGCGTGGCGCCGAGTGGATGAGCACCACTCCGCGCGCCATGTGAGCAGCCATCTTGTCTCCGTTCTTCAGGTACGTCTTCCCCTACGACCTGATTCCGGACCGAACGACTGCGGTGGTTATGAGATTGTGATGCGGCAATTATCTCCGGCAGCGTCCGGAATCACAAGCCTGTGATTCCGAACGGCGTGGCGCGACGCATCCGACACCGCCCTGCGGGCGATTCCTCGGTTCGTCAACCGCCCTGCGGGCGATTCCTCGGTTCGTAGGGCGGGTGGGACTTGAACCCACGATCGTCGGGTTATGAGCCCGCTGCCTTCACCAGCTTGGCCACCGCCCCCTGCTGCGAAGAAGCCTATCGCTCCCCCGCGGCATCGCCCGCGGTTCCCTTGCCGCCGCGTGCGATGGGCAGTTCCTGGCTGTCGCTGACCACCTGCGGGTGGTTCCTCGTCAGCGAGAAGACCCCGTAGACGGCGATGGCGCCGGCGACCGCGAACCCGACGAGCGCCCAGGGGCCCGCCGTGGCCGCCTCCTGCAGGATGACGAGTCCGATGAGCACGGCGACGATCGGGTCGATCACCGTGAGGCCCGCGATCACGAGGTCGGGCGGTCCCACCGAGTACGCCGTCTGCACGAAGTACGCACCCACCGAGACCGCGAGCAGCAGACCGACGATGCAGAGCACGCTCAGCCAGCCGAAATCGCCGGTCTGGATGTTCTTGATGACGACCTTCGCGAGCGTTGCGACGAAGGCGTAGAGGATACCGGCGGCCGCGATGTAGAACAGGGCCTGGCCGTGCGCGCGGCGCAGGATCAACCAGAGCGTGGTGAGCACGACCAGCACGATGGCGAGCAGCACGAGGATCGTCACGAGCTCGTTCTCGGAGATCGGCTGCTCGGTCGCGACGAACGCGGCGATCGTGACGAAGACGAGGATGCCGCCGATGCATGCCGCGATCGAGCGGATGGACGCGGGTGTCGGCCGGTGTCCCGACACGCGGGCGTTCAGCAGCGTCGTGATCACGAGCGACACCGCCCCCAGCGGCTGCACGAGGATCAGCGGCGCGAACGCCAGAGCGGCCAACTGGCAGGCGATCGCAAGCCCCAGCATGATCGTGCCCGCCACCCAGGACGGTCGGCTCAGCAGCTGCAGCAGTTGCGAGCCGCTGAGACCGCTCGATCCGGACGCCTGCGAGAGCCGCTCCACCTTCATGACGCCGCGATGCTGGTACTGCGCGCCGAAGGACATGAACACCGCGCCGAGCAGCGCGAGCGGGATGCCGATCAGGATCGCGGGGTCCCGGAACACGCCGATGAGATCATCGGCCACATCGTTCAGAGACACTTCCGTCCAGATCACCCTTCGACACTAACGGCAGGCTCGCCTCGATACGCTTAAGGCGTGGCCGTACTCCCGATTCGCATCATGGGCGACCCCGTCCTGCACTCCCCCGCCTCCCCCGTCGCCGAGATCACGGACGAGATCCGCACGCTCGTCGCCGACATGTACGAGACGATGGACACGGCGCCCGGCGTCGGCCTCGCCGC
>JAVBUN010000197.1:0-5991 GCA_031555335.1 Microbacterium sp. | reverse complement strand
GCCTACGACCGGCTCGTGGCCGAGCTCGAGCACCTCTCGACGACCGGACGCGAAGAGATTGCCAAGCGCATCGAAATCGCCCGCGAAGAGGGAGATCTGAAGGAGAACGGCGGCTACCACGCCGCGAAGGACGAGCAGGGCAAGCAGGAGGCCCGCATCCGCACCCTGCAGAGCATGCTGAAGACGGCCAAGGTCGGCGAGGCGCCGCAGTCGACCGGCGTGGTCGAATCCGGCACCGTCGTGACGGCCGTCGTCGCCGGGGGCGAAGAGGTGTTCCTGCTCGGCAACCGCGAGATCGCGGCGGGCAGCGAGCTGGACGTCTACAGCGAGGCTTCGCCGCTCGGTTCGGCCATCCTCGGGCTCAAGGAGGGCGAGAAGACCTCCTACACCGCGCCGAACGGCCGGGAGATCCCGGTCGAGGTCGTGAAGGTCGAGACCTACGCGGGTCAGTGATCCCGCGCCGGGTCAGTCCCGCACGACGGTCGGGTCGAAGCCGGCCGCCTGCAGGACGGTGATGACCTCGGCGCGGTGCTCCTCGCCGCGCGTCTCGACGCTGAGCTGAAGGATCACCTCGCTGATCTGCAGGCCCTGCCCGTGGCGGGTGTGCAGCACTTCGTTAACGTTGGCCCCGACCTGCGCGAGCAGTTCGGACACCCGCGCGAGCTGACCGGGGCGGTCCGGCAGCGGGATCTGCAGCGTCATGTAGCGACCGGATGCGGCGAGCCCGTGCGCGACGACGCGCTGCAGCAGCAGCGGGTCGATGGTGCCGCCCGAGAGCACCGTGACGGTCGTGCCGGTGGCCGCCACCTTGCCGGTCATGATCGCGGCGACGCCCACTGCGCCGGCCGGCTCCACGACGAGCTTCGCCCGTTCGAGGAGCATCAGGATCGCACGGGCGATGTCGTCGTCGCTCACGGTGACGACCTCGTCGACGAGCGCGCTGATGATCTCGAACGGCGTGTTGCCGGGGCGGGCGACGGCGATGCCGTCGGCGATCGTCGGCGTGGTCGCGACTTCGAGCGGCTCGCCCGCGGCGAGCGAGGGCGGATACGCGGCGGAGTTCTCGGCCTGCACGCCGATGATCCGGACGGTGCGTCCCACGGCGGCGGCACGCGCCTTGACCGCCGCGGCGACGCCGGCGATCAGCCCTCCCCCGCCGATGCCGATGATGACGGTGTCGAGATCGGGGACGTCGTCGAAGAGCTCGAGTCCGAGCGTCCCCTGCCCGACGATGATGTCGCGATGGTCGAAGGGGTGGATGAGGATGGCACCGGTGCGCTCCGCGAACTCCGCCGCGAGCCGCAGCGGGGTTTCGACGGTCGCGCCCTCGAGGATCACCTCGGCGCCGTAGCCGCGGGTGGCGAGGAGTTTCGGCACCGGAACGCCCAGCGGCATGAAGATCGTGGCCGGGATACCGAGTCGCTGCGCCGCGGACGCCACGCCCTGCGCGTGGTTGCCGGCGGATGCGGCGACGACGCCGCGTGCGCGCTCCTCGTCGCTCAGCCGCGACAGCCGGTATGCGGCGCCGCGGATCTTGAACGAGCCGGTGCGCTGCAGGTTCTCCATCTTGAGCATGACGGGCACGCCCAGCTGTTCGCTGAGTGCGTGCGACTCGTCGATGGGCGTGCGGGTGATGAGGCCCTGGAGGGTGCGTGCGGCATCCTCGAAGTCGGCCAGCGAGGGCAGGTTCACGCCCGGTTCCTCCTCGGTCGAGGGACGGTACTCCAGATGAGATCCCGGGGGTCGGGGCGGACGCCCGTCTCCCAGGAGCGCCGCGACAGATAGACGGCGACGACGTTGACGAAGGCGGCGAGCGGCACCGCGAACAGGGCGCCGGGGATGCCGGCGATCATCGCGCCTCCTGCCACCACGAGCACGACGGCGAGGGGGTGCACCTTGACGGCCGAGCCCATGAGGAGCGGCTGCAGGATGTGGCCCTCGATCTGCTGCACGGCCAGCACGATGATCAGCATCCAGAGCGCGATCCAGGGGCCGTTGTAGACGAGGGCGAGGAAGACCGCGAGCGCCCCGGTGACGACGGCGCCGACGAACGGGATGAAGGCGCCGAGGAACACCAGCACCGCGACCGGGATCGCGAGGGGAACGCCCAGGAGGAATGCGCCGAGCCCGATGCCGATCGCGTCGATCGTGGCGACCAGCAGCTGGGTGCGCGCGTAGTTGACGACGGTGACCCAGCCGGCGCGGGCGGCGCCGTCGACGCCGGGGCGGGCGGCGGCCGGGAAGAGCCGGGTGGTCCAGCGCCAGATGCCCCCGCCGTCCGCGAGGATGCAGAGCAGGATGAAGACCGTCAGCAGCGCACCCGTGCCGACGTGACCGACCGTCGAGCCGATGGCGAGCGCCCCCGACAGGAGCAGCTCCGCCTGCTGCTGCAGCAGGTCGAGACCCTGGCCGAGCATGTCGTCGATCTGCCCCGCCGTCAGGTGCAGCGGGCCGTCGATCAGGTAGTCCCGGAACTGCGTGACGGCCTCGATGCTGCGGTCGCGCACGGACGCCCACTGCCGGGTGATCTGCCAGACGGCCAGCCAGATGAGGCCCGTGACGATCGCGATGGTGCCGAGCACCGAGACGATGATCGCGAGCCAGCGCGGCACGCGGTGACGCAGCATCCAGGTGAACGCCGGCCAGACCAGCGCGGCGATGAGGATGGCGACGAGCAGTGGGATGACCAGGAGCTTCAGCTGGATGACGAGCCAGATCGCGACGCCGATCGCTGCGGCGATGACGATGAAGCGCCAGGAGTATGCGGTGGCGACGCGCAGTCCCCGGGGGATCCCGCCGCTGATCTCGGTCGTGACGGTGCGGTTGCGCAGGGCGTCGAGCAGCGATCCGCGAGGCTTCTCGTCGGGTTCGCTCATCCCGCCAGTCTAGGCCGCGGGAGTGTCGGCGGTGATCGTTAGGCTGGCGCGCGTGCGAGAGATGTTGAGCGCCCATGAGGCCCGCCGCGTCGCCCTGCGCGCCCAGGGGTTCGGCGGCGCGAACGTTCCGTCCGTCACGCGCCGGCGCCTCTCCCGCGAGATCCACCGCATGGCGACGCTGCAGATCGACTCCGTGAACGTCTTCGCCCGCTCGCATTACCTGCCGCTGTTCTCCCGGCTCGGCGCATACGACACCGCGCAGCTCGACCGACTGCTCTTCTCGCGTCGCGGGCCGTTCGTCGAGTTCTGGGCTCATCAGGCCTCCTTCATCGCCGCCGAAGACTGGCCGCTGTTCGCGTTCCGGATGCAGGCGCATCGCGAGCGGCGGGCGCGCACCGGCTGGTTCTCGGTCGATGACGCCACCCTCGACTGGGTGCGCGCAGAGCTCGGCGCTCGGGGCCCGCTCCGGCCGGCGCAGATCGAGGACGACGCGGCGCGTGCGCAGCGGGGGCCGTGGTGGGACTGGAGCGCGGTCAAGAGCGCCCTCGAGTACTTGTGGTTCACGGGAGAGGTGGCGATCGCGGGTCGCCGGGGGTTCGAGCGCGTGTACGGGCTCGCCGAGCACGTCCTGCCCGCCGAGGCACTGTCTCGCTCCGTGTCGAAGGACGACGCGCTGCGGGAGCTCGTGCGGCGAGCGGCCCGCGCGTACGGGATCGCGACGCTCGCCGACCTCGACGACTATTGGCGGCTGCGCGATCAGCGCACCGTCGCACGCATCGTGAACGAGCTCGAGGATTCCGGCGAGCTGGTGCCCGTGCGCGTGGCCGGGTGGCAGCGGGGTTCCCGCGCGGTGCCGGCCTGGCTGCACCGCGAGGCGGTGGTGCCGCGCCGCATCGAGGCCGCGACCCTGCTCACGCCGTTCGATCCGCTCGTCTGGTCGCGCGACCGCGCCGAGCGCCTGTTCGACTTCTCGTACCGCATCGAGATCTACACCCCGGCGGCGCAGCGCCGGTTCGGCTACTACTCGCTCCCGGTGCTCCTCGGCGACCGCATCGCGGGTCGCGTCGATCTGAAGGCCGATCGGGCGGCGGCGACGCTGCGGGTGCAGTCCGCGTGGTGGGAGCCGGACGCGCGGGCGGATGCGGCCGCATCCGTCGCCGACGTGCTGCGACGTGCGGCGCGCTGGCAGGGACTCGACGAGATCACCGTGTCGCGCTGGGGCGACGCCACGGATGCCATCGCCGCCGAGCTCGGCGCGGCGCGGCACGAGGCCGGCATGCCGCCCGCTGCGGTCCCCGTCGCCGACGTGGTGTAGCCGCGTTCCGCGCGGTTCGGGGCGCGATGCCCGCGCGCGGCGCCTGAGCCGCGCCGCGGCTCAGGTCAGAACTGCACCCGCGGGGGCTCGGAGATGGCGGCGCCGTCGACGACCTCGAAGAACTCCCGCTCCGAGAAGCCGAGGTTGCGGGCGAACAGGTTGTTCGGGAACACCTTGATCTTCGTGTTCAGCTCGCGCACACCGCCGTTGTAGAAGCGGCGCGACGCCTGGATCTTGTCTTCGGTGTCGACGATCGACTGCTGCAGCTGCAGGAAGTTCTGGCTCGCCTGGAGCTGCGGGTAGGCCTCGGCGACGGCGAACAGGGACTTCAGCGCCTGCTGCATGTGGCCTTCGGCGATGCCCGCGTCGGCGGGTCCGGTGGCGGAGATCGTCTCGGCGCGCGCCTGCGTCACGTTCTCGAACACGGCCTTCTCGTGCGCCGCGTAGCCCTTCACGGTCTCGATGAGATTCGGAAGCAGATCCGCTCGCCGCTTGAGCTGCACCGTGATGTCGCTCCACGCCTCGTCGACGCGCACGTTGAGCTGCACGAGCGAGTTGTAGGTGGCCCACAGGTAGATGCCGACGATCGCCGCGACGACGACGACGATGATGACCGGGATCAGCCATTCCCACATAGAAGGGTGCTCCGTTCGCGTAGTGCCCTTATCCTACTGCGACCCACTCCGACCACCCCCGGGTGGCCGCGATCTGTGAGGGACTGCGCAGGCTGGGGCGTGTCGGCCGCGCTCAGGCGGGGACGGGGAGCGAGAAGTAGAACGACGCCCCGCGGGTCACGGCGCCCTCGGCGCGCACCGTTCCGCCGTGCAGTTCGATGATGCGCGCGACCGAGGCGAGCCCGAGCCCCGTCCCGGGGAAGTCCTCTTCGGAGTGCAGACGGGTGAGCGGGCGGAAGAGCTGGTCGGCGTCCGCCTGGTCGAATCCGGCACCGTTGTCGCGCACGGCGAAGGTCGACATCGGCAGCGACCGATCGACGCGGCCCATCTCGATGCGCGCGTCGGGTGTCTTGCCGGTGTACTTCACGGCGTTGGCGAGCAGATTGTCCACGACGAGCTCGGTGAGCACCGGATCCGCGACGACATCGAGGCCGTCCTCCACGTCGATCCGCACCTGGCGGCCAGTCGCACGCAGCAGCATGCTGTCCGCGAGCTCCCGGCCGACCCGGGTGAGGTCGACGGCGGCGGGTGCCAGCGGATGGTGCGTGATGCGGTAGATCGACAGCATCCGCTCGATCTGCGCGGACATCCTCTCCCCCGCCCGCAGGATCGTCTCGGCATAGCGCGCGGCGCGCTCGGTCTCGGCGTCGTCGGCCAGCAGGTCGGCATAGCCGATCATCGCGCCGAGGGGGCTGCGCAGATCGTGCACGAGCGAGTGGATGGCGGACTCGAGCTCGTCGGCGCGCTCGGCGTAGGTGTCGCGCTCGGCGGCGCGGCGGTCGAGCGACCCGCGCAGCTCGAGGTTCTCCAGCGCGACGGCGGCCGTGTCGGCGAGGATCTCGAGCTGCCGCACGACTGCCGGGGTGGGGGTGCGCCCGTCCGACCAGTAGGTGCCGATCGCGGCGATCGGATCGCTCACCCGCACGGGCGTCATGCACATGCTCTTCACGAAGGTCACGCGGTAGGCGTCGTGCGGCACCCGGTCGTCGGCGAAGACATCGGGGATCACGACCGTCTCGCGGTGCCCCATCGACCACCCGCTCACGCAGGCGTCGGCAGAGAACCGCAGGCCCTTCCAGAGTGGACCGATCGCCTTCTCGTCGGCATAGAAGCAGACGTTGTCCTC
>JAVBUN010000136.1:0-3341 GCA_031555335.1 Microbacterium sp. | reverse complement strand
ACCTACGCCGACTACCGCGGCATGCAGGTCGCCTCCGGAACCCTCGACGGCATCCTGTGCATCATGGTGCTGCGCACCGTCGAGACCGGCGTCGGGCCGCCGACCGTCGCCTGCGGCGCCCCGGGCATCGCCGCCCCGGCGGATCTGACGATCCTGTCGCAGTCCGCCGGCGGCGCGCGCACCACGTCGGGCGCACTCGCCGCCGGGACCGTCGTGCGGTTCACACTCGGCCCCGGCGTCGTCCACGTCGACGTCAGCGACGCACCGGTCGACACGGTCACATGAAGGACGGTGACATGAGGGGCGGTGACATGAGGCGCCGGTGCCGCCGCGCTCGTCAGGCCGCGGTCGCCGCGGGTTCGCCTCGCTGCGACGGATGCGGCGGGCGCGGCGCGGAGGGCGGGTCGGGGGCCTCGAGGGCCACCATCGCCTCCAGCACCACCTCGGCGCCGTTCTGGTACACCCGGGCGCGGGGTCCGAAGTGGGCCACGCCTCGGCCGGGCGCGCGCCGCGTCTCACGCAGGATTCCGCGGGAGATCACCTCCACCCGCAGCTCGCCGGGCGTCTCGGTCACGCGCAGTCGGGCGGCGCGGGCGCCGGAATGCTTGACCGCGTTGAGGAACCCCTCCGACACGATGTCCGACACCTCGCGCGACACGCGCCCGTCGCGCAGCACGTCGACCGCATCCGGGTCGATATCCGTCGTGATCTCGAGCACATGCCCCCAGATCGCGATGGTGTCACTCAGCTCGTTCACCTGCGCCACGGCGGGCGGGGGCGGCGCCAGGACCGCCTCGAGCGCCAGCTCGATCGTCTCGGCGAACGCCGCGGCCTCGGCGGGAGTGGAGTCGCGCTCGTCGAGCGACGCCGCGAACACGACGCAGCGCCCCTGCACATGGCCGTGCAGTTGCTCGGCGGCGTCCCGCAACAGCCGGCGGGCGCGGGCGGTGCGCGCGGCGACGGCCGCGGCTTCGTCGGCCAGCACATGCGTGAGCTTGCGGGTCTGCACGATCGAGCGACGGATGGCGTCCGTGCTGAGGGCCGCGATCACGGCCGCACCGGGGAACGCGATCACGGGCACGAGGGCGACGGCGCCCGAACTCGGCAGCAGCACGAACGCGGCGATCGAGAAGAGCACACCGGCGAGCGCCCACGAGATCACCAGCACGAGACCCCGCACCCGCGGAGGGCGTCGCGCGACCCGGCGGGACGCGATGTCCGCGCCGTAGCCGAGCCCCAGCGCGAGCACCACGCCCGCAAGGACGAGCCACCACCGCGCCGCCTGCAGGGTGTACGGCAGGCTCGCGCAGATGTAGACGAGCGAGATCAACAGCACCGGCGGCGGTCGCAGCCGCGACAGGAACGGCCGGTGCACGGGCTGCGACGGACCCTCGGCTGCCGCGTCCGCGGGTACCGTCTCGACCTGGTCGAGGCCCCGGTGCGCATCGTCCTCGAGCTCGTGGCTGGCGGCGCGCACGGCCTGCGAGAAGGCGCGCACGTCCTCGAACCCGGGGACACCGTCGACCAGCACCGCGAGGCGGGCGCGCACGCGTTCCACCGTCGCGGCGAGGGCATCGCGGGCGGCGCGATCGAACGCGTCGGCGCGACGCTCCGCCGCACCGAGCGCGGCGATCGCGGCGCGCAGCCGCAGGTTCACCGCCCCGGTCGTGGCGTACCCGACCGTCGCGATCGCGACGAGCGAGAGGAGCATCATCCACACCAGGAGGTTGGTCAGGATCCGCTGCAGCCAGCCGCCGACCGTCGGAGCGGGGACGAGCAGGACGCTGATCGCGTCGTTCAGGAAGGGCCGGACGACCGACACGGCGACGATCGTCCCGATGACGAGCGCGCCCCGCGCGGGCGCGGCGTCCATGCGCCGCTCCGCCCACGCCACCGGCAGCACCGCGACGAGCAGAATCGCCCAGCCGATCGCCGAGGCGCCGACGGCCGGCAGGTACTCCCGGGCGTGATCGATGCCGACGTACGCGCCGAGCACCGTGACGCTCACGACGAACGACACCCCCGCCGTCCACCCGGTGAAGAAGCGTCCGCTCGTGACGGTCGCCCACCACACGCGCCCCATCATGCGCGCCAGCTGCCGCGGGCGACTGCCGCGGAGATCCGCGTACGCGCGCGCCGGACTCATCCGCGGCCGCCGCTCACGGGACCTCCCGGCACGCCGCATCGCATGCGCGCGACAAGCATCCTCGACTCCCCCGGGCACGTTCGGGCGCGCCCCTCAACTCGGCGATTGTAGCGCGGGGGCACCCCGTTCCCGGGGAAACCTGGGGGATTTCCTACAGCGCGCTCAGGGCACGGTCGAGGTCGGCGATGAGGTCGTCCGCATCCTCGATCCCCACGGACAGACGCACCAGCTCGACCGGAACGGCGAGCTCCGTGCCGCGCACCGATGCGTGCGTCATCTCGTCCGGGTAGTTCAGCAGCGACTCCACCCCGCCGAGCGACTCCGCGAGCGTGAACAGCCGCGTCGCCTCGGCGAAGCGGCGGGCGGTCGGGCCGTCGGCGAGCTCGAGCGACACGATGCCGCCGAAACCACGCATCTGGCGGGCGGCGAGCGCGTGCCCCGGGTGCGACTCGAGGCCCGGGTAGTGCGCCCGGGCGACGCGGTCGTGGCCGGCGAGGAAGCGGGCGACCGCATCGGCGTTCTCGCTGTGCCGCTGCATCCGGATCGCGAGCGTCTTGATGCCGCGGGTCGTGAGCCATGCGTCGAGGGGCCCCGACACGGCGCCGGCCGCGAACTGCAGGAACCGCACCTTCTCGGCGAGGGCGTCGTCGTTCAGAACGACGGCGCCGCCGACGACGTCGGAGTGACCGCCGAGATACTTGGTCGTCGAGTGCACCACGACGTCGGCGCCGAGCGCGAGCGGCTGCTGCAGCGCGGGCGAGGCGAACGTGTTGTCGACGACGACGAGCGCGCCGGCCGCGCGACCGAGCGCGGTGAGCCCGGCGATGTCGCTGATCTTCAGCAGCGGGTTCGAGGGCGTCTCGACCCACAGGATGCGGGCGGGCCGCTCGTTCAGTGCGGCGGCCACCGCATCCAGGTCGCTCATGTCGACGACGCGGAGCGCGACCCCCCACGGGCCGAGGATGCGGGCGATGAGGCGGTACGTGCCGCCGTACACGTCGCTGCCGAGGAGGATTTCGTCACCCGGCTTGAGGGTCGCGCGAAGGAGCGCGTCTTCGGCTGCGAGGCCCGACGAGAACGAGATGCCGTGCGCGGCGCCCTCGATCGCGGCCAGCTGCGCCTCGAGCGCGGTGCGGGTCGGGTTGCCACTGCGGCCGTACTCGTAGCCGGAGCGGAGTCCTCCGATGCCGTCCTG
>JAVBUN010000185.1:0-5395 GCA_031555335.1 Microbacterium sp. | reverse complement strand
GACCTGCACCTCGGTGCGCGGGGTGATGCTGACCTGCGAGGGGTCGATCTCGGCGAGCGACTGACTCGTCGTGAGGATCAGACGCGACCCGGATGACGCGACCGCCGCGTCGGCGTCGAACTGCACCGCGGTGACCCGGGGGCCCTGCGCCACCCCGACGAGGCCGGCCGCCGCGCCCACGAGCCCGAGTGCGACCACGACGATGCCGAACGAGAGCGCGTACGAGCGGCCGCGGCGGCGCTGCGAGCGCGCACGGCGGGATGCGGGCTCAGTACTCATACGGGTCTCCGGGCTCCGGGATCGCGGTGACCTTCTCGGCCACGATGGCGAGTCCCCCCGCCCCCGAGCTGCGGACGGTCCCGGTGACCTCGACCCACTGTCCGGTCGCCGGGGCGGCGGTGTCGGTCGCGATCGTGAGGCTCGCCGGCTGCGCATCGATGACGCAGTGCGTGATGACGAGGCGCGACAGGTCGAACCCGCCGCCGCTGTCGTCGCTCACGAACCCGGTGAGGGTGACCGCATCCCCGTCGAAGGCATCGGGGTTCGTGGCGGTCGCGAAGACGCTCGCCCAGTCCCCGACGCCGAACGATGCGGTGTCCCCGGTCGCCGCCAGCGCGATCGCATCGGATCCGGCGAACAACGGCGGGGCGCCCACATCGCGGGATGCAGCCAGCTCGGCGGACAGCGACGCCGGCGGCAGCACCAGCATCCCGACGACGATCCCGGAGGCGACGAGGCCGCCGGCGAGCGCGACGGGGCCGGCAGCATCCGCGTGCCCGTGGTCGTCGTGGTCGTGCCCGTGGTCGGCCTCGGCGCCGAGCGGCACCAGGAAGCTCAGCACGGCCCCCACGAGCGCGACGATCGCCATCGCGACCGCGAACCAGGCTCCCTCGGGGTTGATGTACAGCGCGATCCGCCCCGAGGCGGCGAGCGTGAGCGTGATCACGGCGATCACGCTCGAAAGCCCCACGCCGAGCCAGCGGGTGCCCACGCGGCGCAGCTCACGCAAGGAGGTTCACCGCCGCCCCGAGCGCGAAGGAGAACAGCAGCACGATCGCGACGATGCCGACGATCGCGCGGGTCGAGAAGGTCGTGCGCAGCAGCGCGATCATCTTCACGTCGACGAGCGGCCCGGTCACCAGGAACGCCACGAGCGACCCGGGCGTGAAGGTCGACGCGAACGAGAGCGCGAAGAACGCATCGACGTTCGAACAGATCGCGACGACCATCGCGAGCGCCATCATCGCCACGATCGACAGCACCGGGTTCGACCCGATCGCGAGCAGCGCGTCCCGTGGCACGAGCACCTGCACGGCCCCGGCGAGCGCCGAGCCGATGACGAGCGCGGGCATGACGGCGCGCAACTCGACGATGAACTGGGCGAGGCTGCGGCGGCCGCGCCCGCCCGGCTCGGATCCCGTGATCTCGCACGATGCCCGGAAACGGTCGGTGAGCAGGGCGTCGGGAGACGGGTGTCTGCTGTACAGCCAGCCGATGAGGTTCGCGACCGCGTATCCGCCGAGCAGCCGAGCCACGAGGATCCCGTCGCTGAACCCGAAGGCCTGGTGGGTCGTGATGATGACGATCGGGTTCACGATGGGCGCGGCGATGAGGAACGTCATCGTCTCGGAGACCGTGAATCCGCGCATCAGAAGGCCCCGCGCGAACGGCACGTTGCCGCACTCGCAGACCGGGATCACCATGCCGAGCAGCGACAGCACGGCTCGCCGCGCCCAGGCCCGCCGCGGCATCCAGCGCTCGAGGACGCCCGGCGGCACCCACACCTGCACGAGGATCGACAGCACGACCCCGAGCACGACGAACGGGAGCGACTCGATGAGCACGCTGAGCGCGAGGGTGACCCCGTCCTGCAGGCGGGTCGGCGCATCGAGGGGCAGGATCGCCGGAGCGAACAGGTCGGCGACCACCACGGCGGCGACGAGCGCGAGGCCGATCGTCAGGGCGACGAACGTGCGGTTCCCCCGAGGGCGTCGGCGCGCCGCTTCAGGGGCGCGCACGCCCTCGAGATCAGTGCGCGTCACGCTCTTTCGCCCGGGTCGCCGCGCAAGACGCGCAGAGGCCGAAGATGTCGACGATGTGCTCGGCCTGGCTGAAACCGTTCGCCGCGGCCGTGCGCTGCGCCCACTGCTCGACCTCGGATGCCTCGATCTCGACCGTGAGCCCGCACGCGCGGCAGATCAGGTGATGGTGGTGGCCGCTCGTGAGGCAGGCGCGATAGAGGTTCTCGCCCTCGGGGCTCTGGAGCGAGTCCGCATCACCGCGGGCCGCGAGCCCGGCCAGCGCGCGATACACCGTGGCCAGGCCGATGCCGGTGTTGTCGTCCCGCAGCCGGGCGTGCAGCGACTGGGCGCTGACGAAGCCCTGCGCGTCGGTGAGAGCCTCGCGGACGCGCTCGCGCTGCCAGGTGTTGCGCTGAGCCATGGCCGGGAGTCTACCGCCGGCGTCTGGGCGCGCACCGGGTGCGCGGCGCACGCTCATGCCGCCCGGGTGACGCGGTCGCGGCGGGCACCCACGAGGCGGCAGACGAGGTAGATCGCGAACGAGATCGTCGTGATGTAGGGGCTGACGGGCAGGGTGCCGGCGATCGCGAGGAGGATTCCGCCGACCGCCGAGAACACACCGAAGCCCGCCGCGAGCAGCGGCACCGCGACGGGTCCGGTCGACACGCGCATCGCGGCGGCGGCGGGGGTGACGAGCAGTGCCATGACCAGCAGCGCCCCGATGATGTGCACCGCGACGGCGACGATGAGCCCGAGCAGCAGCATGAACCCGAACGACACCCACGCGGTCGGCACCCCCCGCGCGGCCGCGGACTGGGGATCGAGCGAGTCGAACCGGAGCGGTCGCCAGATGAGGAGCAGCCCCACCAGCACGATGGCGCTGATGACGATCAGGACACCGAGCTGTCCGGACTGCACCGACACGATCTGCCCGGTCAGCAGACTGAACCGGTTCGCGCTCCGACCGGTGTAGAGCGAGAGGAACAGGATGCCGAGACCGAGACCGAACGGCATGAGCACGCCGATGATCGAGTTGCGGTCCCGTGCCCGCGCGCCCAGCCACCCGATCAGCCCCGCCGCGACGATCGAGCCGAGGATCGAGCCGGTGACCACGTCGAAGCCGAACAGGAGGGCGGCGGCGGCCCCGGCGAACGAGAGCTCGCTGATCCCGTGCACCGCGAACGCCATGTCGCGTTGCATCACGAACACGCCGATGAGCCCGCCGACGACCCCGAGCACGGCGCCGGCCCACACCGAGTTCTGCACGAGGGCGAGGATGTCGCCGTACTGCGCCGCTCCGCCGAAGAGTGCGTCCGCGATGTCGGTCCAGTTCATCCGTGCGCCTCGTCGTGGTGATGGTGGGTCTCCTCGGCGTCGGGAGCGCCGACGACGACGAGCCGTCCGCCCGCGCGGAGCACCTGTACCGGGGCGTTGTAGAGCTCGCTCAGCACGAGGGAGTCGAGCACCTCGTCGGGAGTGCCGAGTGTGAAGGCCCCGTTCGCGAGGTACAGGATGCGGTCGACCGCCCCGAGCACCGGGTTGATGTCATGGGTGACCAGCAGGACCCCCGCTCCGCTCTCGCGGCGGTGGTGATCGATGAGGCCGACGACGGCCCGCTGGTTCGACAGGTCGAGACTCGTCAACGGTTCGTCGCACAGCAGCAGGTGCGGGTCGTCCGCGAACGCCTGCCCGACGCGCAGCCGCTGCTGCTCGCCGCCGGAGAGCAGCCCGACGGGACGATCGGCGAAATCTTCGGCACCGACCGCCGCGATGAGGCTCTCGACGCGCTCCGCGTCCCGCCGGCGCGGGACGGGCGGGCCGAAACGATGCCCGCTCACCCCGAGCGCCACGAGATCCCGCCCCCGCATGGCCGTGTCCCGCGGCAGCGGACGCTGCTGCGGGATGTAGCCGACCCGGCGGTTGCCCGCGCGTCGCACCGGTTCCCCGAGGGCGTCGATGCGGCCCGCGCTCAGCCGATCGAGGCCAAGGATCGCGCGCAACAGGGTGGTCTTGCCGGATCCGCTCGGGCCGAGCACCGCGACCAGCTCGCCGGGATGCAGCGTCAGGTCGAGTCCGCTCCACAGCCGGCGTCCGCCGCGGTGGAGCGCCGCCCCTTCGATGACGAGCGGGTTCACGACGCGAGCGCCTCGGCGAGGTCCGCGACGTTCTGCTGCATCCACGAGACGTAAGTCTGGCCCTCGGGCAGCGTCTCCGAGAACTCGAGCACGGGCACACCGGCATCATCCGCTGCCTGGATGATCTCGTCGGTCTCGGCGCCACCGGTCTGGGCGTTCACGATGACGACGCGCACATCGCCCGAGCGCACGGCGTCGAGGGCCTCGAGCAGAGTGGCGGGAGCGACGTCCTGCCCCTCTTCCACGGCCTCGCTGAACTCGGCGGGCGTGGCATCCGCGAGCCCTGCCTCGGCGACGAGGTAGCCGGGCACCGGTTCGGTCGCGAACACCTGCTCGCCCGCGTGCGCCGCGTCGATCTCGGCGAGACTCGCCTCGATGCCCGCGAGATCGGCGAGGAACTCCTGGGTGTTCGCGTCGATCTCGGCGGCACGGTCGGGAAGGTCGGCGGCGAGCCGCTCGGCGATCGTCTCGGCGACCTTCCCGACCGTGTGCGGGTCGTACCAGACGTGCTCGTTGAACCCCTCGACGTGGTCGTGGCCGTGCTCGTCGGCCGCGTCGTGCTCGTCGTCCGCGGGCCACGCGTCCGACAGTTCGGCAGCGGTGATGACCGGGGCGGTCGATGCGGACCCCTCGATCATGGCGTCCATGAAGGGGTCGTACCCTCCGCCGTTCTCGATGATCAGGTCCGCGGCGCGCATCGTCAGCTGATCTGCGGCGCTCGCCTCGTAATCGTGGGGGTCCTGGGCGGCTGAGGTGATGACGGCGTCGACCGTCGCCGCATCCCCGGCGACCCGTTCCGCGATCGATGCGTAGACGTTCGTCGAGGCGACGATCGTGTACGTGTCGTCGCCACCCGCGGCGGCCGACGTGCCCGCACAGCCGGCGAGCGCGAGGGCGGACGCGGCAGCGAGAGCGGGCACGACGACGAGACGAGCGTTCAGAGGCATGCGGGGAGTCTATGCCTACTGATAATCGTTCTCAAATCGGCGTCGTCACGGCGACATCCGCGAGGGAGGTCACTCCACGAGCAGAGCGGGTTCCTCCAGCACGGCGGCGATGTCGGCGATGAAGCGCGACACACCGTCGCCGTCGACGACACGGTGGTCGAACGAGCCCGACACGGTCGTCACCCAGCGGGGGCGCACCTCGCCGTCCACGACCCAGGGCTTCTGCCGGATCGCGCCGAGCGCGACGATGCCGACCTCGCCCGGGTTGATGATCGGGGTGCCCGCATCCATG
>JAVBUN010000189.1:0-8728 GCA_031555335.1 Microbacterium sp. | reverse complement strand
CGCGACCGGCGAACCGGCGCGGCAGGCGTCCTGGCTCTACGCCCGCGACATCGTCGACGGCGTGATCGACCACCGCGACGAGATCGACGAGCAGATCATCACGCACGCCAAGGACTGGAAGATCGACCGGATGCCGGCCGTCGATCGCGCCGTGCTGCGCATCGGTGTGTGGGAGGCCCTCTACAACGACGAGGTTCCGGTGGCCGTCGCCATCGACGAGGCCGTCGAGCTCGCGAAAGAGTTCTCGACCGACGAGGCCGGATCGTTCGTCCACGGCGTGCTCGCGCGCATCGCCCGCGCCGGCTGACACCCGCCCCGTTCCCGTTGCCGGGCCCGGCGGGCGGCCGCGGTACCGGCTTTTCTCCGGCGACGCCGACTCGACACCCCGCGCCCGCTGCTTAGACTCGGATGCGGAAAGGATCCTTCGCTATGCGCATCACGGGCCTCGGCCACGCGGGCATGTTCATCGAGACCGCCGGCGGCAGCATCCTGTGCGACCCCGTCATCGGACCGTCGTTCTTCGGTTCGTGGTTCCCGTTCCCGGACAACCGATCGCTGGACTGGGAGCGTTTCGGTGCTGCGGACTTCCTCTACATCTCCCACCGCCACCGCGACCACTTCGACCCGCGGCTGCTGGAGCGCTACGTGCGCAAGGACATCCCGGTGCTCCTGCCGGACTACCCGACGGGCGACCTCGAGAACGACCTGCGCGCACTCGGCTACGAGAACATCGTCTACACCGAGGCGGGTGTGCCCTTAGAGCACGAGGGCGTGAAGATCATGGTCACGCCGCTCCGCGCGCCGAGCGACGGCCCCATCGGCGATTCGTCACTGAGCGTCGACGACGGCACCGCATCCGTCCTCAACCAGAACGACTCGCATCCGTTGGACCTCGACCGGCTGCTGTCGTTCGGCAAGCCGGACGCGTACTTCACGCAGGTCTCGGGCGCCATCTGGTGGCCGATGGTCTACGACCTGCCCCGCGAGGCGAAGCAGAATTTCGCGCACCTCAAGCGCGAGGCGCAGAACAAGCGTGCGATGTACTACATCGACAAGGTCGCCGCCGAGCACGTCTTCCCGATGGCGGGGCCGCCGATGTTCCTGCGCGACGAGCTGTTCCGCTACAACGGCACCGGGCAGGACGACGACTCGATCTTCACCGACCAGGCCGAGTTCCTCGCGCACATGGCCGTGCAGTCGCCCGATCAGAAGGGCTATCTGTTCGTCCCGGGCACCCAGGTGGACCTGAATCACGGCGAGCTCGTGGTGAGTCAGACCCTGTACACGGATGCGGAGATCGAGCGCATCTTCACGGACAAGTGGGCGTACCTCGAGGAGCAGCGCGCCTCGCGTCAGGACGAGATCGCCGCGGAAGAGGCGCGCCGGGCCCCGGCGCTGCCGCCCGAGGAGATGCTCGCCGCGATCAAGGAGTGGTGGGAGCCGCTGCTGCGGCGCGCGCGCACCATCCGCAACGGTGTGGGCGGCAACGTGCGATTCCGCATCGGCGAGCTCGACATGGTCGTGGACTTCCCGAAGGCGAAAGTGCGCGAGTACGCGGGGGAGGAGTGCGTGTACTGGTACACGATCCCCGCCGATCTCGTGTCGACCAACATCGCCGACCACGAGATCGACTGGTCGAATTCGATCTTCCTGTCGATGCAGTTCGAGGTCGGTCGCAGCGGAAAGTTCAACGAGTTCCTGACGACGTTCCTGAAGTGCCTCTCCCGCGACCGGATCGAGTACGTCGAGAACTGGTACGCGGAGCAGTCCGATCAGACCGAGGATGCGGAGATCGGCGACTGGGTCGTGCAGCGTCGCTGCCCGCACCTGCGGGCCGACCTCACCAAGACCGGCAAGATCGAGGACGGGGTGCTCACCTGCAGCCTGCACGACTGGAAGTGGGACCTGACCTCGGGCCGCTGCCTCACGACGCAGGGTCACCCCATCCGGTCGCGCCAGATCGAGGACACGCTGTACCGCGACGCGACGTCCCCCGCCGCGGTCTGACCCGTTCCCGCCCCCGGCGGGGCGATCTCACGCCAGCAGGCTGGCCGCGACGGCGGCCGCGGTGACGGCTGCCACCGCTCCGCCGAGGAGCGACCACACCACGATCCGGGTGATGTCGCGATAGCGCCTCGTGCGTTGCCCGACCGCGAACCCGGCCGCGTCGACCGCACGGACGAAATCGTCGAAGCGGAGTGTCGACGCGACCGGGGGCGTCCGCGGGCGCGCTCGCTCCTCCTCGGCGCGGCGCTCCGCGCGGGTCTTCGGCCGCGCCGCCGACGAAGGGCCGTCGCCGGACCGTGCCGACGGCGGACGATCCGGACCGGCCGTCCTGGCCCGCGCCGGCTCTTCCGGCTCCGTGTCGGGCGACACCAGGAGGAGGATGTCGTGAGCCTCCCGCGCGCGGGCGAATTCGCGCGAGAGCCGACGCCGCTCGGCCTCGTCCGCGTCGGGATGCCGATCGGGGTGCACGTGCCTCGCGCGGATCCGATACGCCTCCCGGACCCGTGCCCCGGTCGCTCCGCGCGCTATTCCGAGCACCTCGCGCGCCTCGTCCAGCGTCACGATCCCGCGCTCAGATACGCCTGGTACTCGCGGATCAGGCGCCCGGTGCGCTGCGTCTCCGCCTCGATTCGGATGCGGACGAGCGCCGTCCGCATCCGGCGGTGCCTCAGCGTGCGATGAACGATGAAGGTCACGAGCGCGCCGAACGTCGCAATCGTTCCCAGCAGTGTCTGGACCGCCGTGAGGGGAAGGACGAGCACGGCGACCGCCATCGCCAACCAGACCCAGAGGAAGGTCAGACCCGCGGTGCGCCACGGGGCGATCCCGCGAAACAGCGGCGCACTCATCTGGTACCAGAGCGGATTCGGACGCCAATAGCGCCAATGAGCGGGCGCGGGCCGCAGACCGGGCTGGGGCACCCACCCGGCCGGTGGCTGCCAGTACAGGTTCTCTCTGATCCACCGGTCGGTGGGCTGCGGCCAACCGCGCGGGACCAAGAAGTCGCCGCCCACGCCCGGGACTCTGATGACACGCATCCTCGGATGCTATTCACTGGCGGGTGCCCTTCACCGAGCGCGGCTGCGGCGCGCTCTCTGCCTTTGCTCAGCGTCTCCTCAGCGACCCGGCGACACCCACCGGCGACCCCTCACACCGCGAGACAGCACCGATCCCACGAGACAGCACGGGATACGCGCTGTCTCGTGGAACGGATGCTGTCTCGCGGGGTGGTGAGGGCGGGGAGGGGGTCAGGCGCGGTACTGGCGGGCGCGGTGCTCGATGCCGACGAAGTGGAACGGCGTGCGGGTCTCGGGCGCGATCGCCACATCCACCACGCTGTCGAGCTTCGCGGACGCGTGCAGCGCGCGGTAGCGCTCGACGGTGACGGTCTCGCGCGCGTCGAGGTGCGCGAGGGTCTCGGCCGCACGACGGTGCTGACGGTAGTCGGGGCCGACGATGCCGGTGAAGAACTCGCTCACACTGCCGGAACCGTAGCTGAACAGCCCGATGCGGCGACCGGCGAGGTCGTCCTCGCCGTCGAGGAGCGCCGCCAGCGCCGCGTACAGCGACGCCGTGTAGGAGTTCCCCATCCGCCGGTTGTACGCGGTGCTCGTGAGGAAGGTCTCGGCGCCGAGCTCCGTGCCGGTGTGCTCGGCGAGCCGGCGCTGCGCCTTCGTCGCCATCTTCGTGAACGGCTGGTGGTGGCAGAACCGATCGATCTCGGTCACCTCGACCCCGCCGTGCGCGCGGAAGTCGTCCCACGTGGCGGTGAAGCCGTCGAGATACGCGTCGATCGAGAGTTTGCCGTCGACCACCGCGGTGACGCTGTCGTTCGGACGCCAGAAGTCGTCCACATCCACCGTGTGCAGGCCGACCGCCGGCTCGATCTCGAGCAGGGCGGGATCCGCGGTGACGAGGAACGCCACCGCACCGGCGCCCTGTGTGGGCTCCGCCGCCGTGTCGAGCTCGTAGCGGGCGATGTCGCTCGCGATCACCAGCACCTGCTCCTCGGGGTTGCGCGCGACGATACCGAGCGCGGACTGGAGCGCGGCGGTCGCGCTGTAGCAGGCCTGCTTCAGCTCGACGGCCCGGCACGTGGCCGGCAGCCCCAGCAGCGCGTGGGCGAATACGGCCGCGGACTTCGACTGGTCGATTCCCGATTCGGTGGCGAACAGGAGAGTCCGGATGCGGTCGCGACCGTGCCGCTCGAGGATCGGCAGCGCGGCCGCCGCGCCCATCGTGACGATGTCCTCGTCGGGTCCGGGCACGCTCATCTCGTCCTGGCCGAGTCCGATCCGGTACTTGTCGGGGTCGACCCCGGTGACGGCGGCGAGATCCGCCAGGTCGAGGACATAGCCCGCGGTGGCGAGCGAGAGGTCGTGGATGCCGATCGCCATGCTCATCGGTTGCCTTCCGTACGTCGTTCGAGGAGGAGGTGGGACGCCATCAGCTCACCGGGGTTGGTCTGCGCGGACAGGAGCGACAGCTCGCCGCAGAGCACGGTCGCGGCGATGAGGGCCGCGAGCCGGCGCGCGTTGGCGCCGGACTCCCGGTCCTCGCGGCATCCGAGACGCTCGAGCGCGGCGTCGATGCCGGTCAGATTCTTGCCGTTGCCGACGGTGCCGACGATCAGGTTCGGCAGGGTGCACGAGAAGTACAGATCCCCGTCGCCGCGCACCTCCGCGTACGTGATGCCCTGCGAGCCTTCGACGATGTTCGCGGCGTCCTGCCCGGTTGCGAGGTAGAAGGCCAGCAGCATGTTCGCGTAGTGGGCGTTGGCCGAGCGCAGGGCCCCCGCGATCGTGGACCCCACGAGGTTCTTGCGCGTGTTGAGCTCGACGATCCGGGCCGCGCTCGAACGCAGCTGGGCGGTCACGAGCTCGGCGGGCACGAGGATCTCGGCGATCACGTTGCGTCCGCGTCCGAGGATGCCGTTGACCGCGGTCGCCTTCTTGTCCGAGCAGTAGTTGCCCGAGATCGACCCGTAGTCGAGCTCGGGATGCGCGGCGAGGATCCGCGCCATCAGCGCCTCGGCGGCGAGGGTCACCATATTGTGGCCGGACGCATCGCCGGTCGTGAGAGCGAAGCGCACGAAGAGGAGGTTGCCGACGATCTCGGTGTCGAGATCGATCAGCTTCGCATGCCGGCTCTGCGCGGAGACCACCTCGGCGAGCTCGTCATGACGCGCCAGGATGTCGCGCGACGCGGCGACCGCGGCGGCCGCGGTCTCGGCGACGAAGAGCGAGGAACGCGTCATCCGCTCGTCGACGACGCTCACGCGGATGCCGTCCGGCACGAGCCGCGAGACGCGTGCGCCGCGACCGACGGACGGCCAGAGCGGCGTCTCGTAGGTGGCCAGCGGCACCTCCTGCTCACCGACGACGTCGCCGCTGAGCCGCAGGGGGCCCACCCAGCTCGTCGGGATCTGGGTGAAGGTCGCGTCACCGGTCATGGCGGGTCCTCTCCTCGGGTCGGGTCGCGTCCGAGCGACGCGTGAGTGCGGTGAGATCGATGCCGCGTGCGGTGCCGTACCGCGCGGTGGGGCCGTCGACGATGAGATCGGTGCTCGCGAGCGCGTCGGGCGTCTCGGCGCCCAGCACCGCGGCGAGTGCCCGCACGTGCGCGGTCCACTCGCGGATCCGCTCGATCAGCCCGTCCGCGCCGCCCTCCAGCACCGCACCGAGAAAGGTGCCCGAGACGCCCACGGCGCGGGCGCCGAGCGCGAGCGCCCGCACGACGTCGAGCGGGGTACGGACGCCGCCGGAGGCGAGCAGCACGGGCGCGTCGGGGGGCGCGTCGAGCAGGCACTCGACGGCCGACTGTCCCCAGCCGATCAGGTACGCGAAGTCGCCGCCCGCGCGGCGCGAGTTCTCGATGCGCACGAAGTCGGTGCCGCCGCGACCCGAGACGTCGGCGTAGTCGATGCCGAGCTCACGCAGGCGCCGGAGGGTGCGGGCGCTCAGGCCGAACCCGACCTCCTTCACGATCACGGGTACGTCGACCGCGTCGCGGATGGCGGCGAGCGAGCGCTCCCAGTCGGAGAAGTGCCGGCTGCCCTCCGGCATGACCGTCTCCTGCACGCTGTTCACGTGCACCTGCAGCGCGTCGGCCTCGAGCGCGTCGACGGCACGGCGCGCGTCGTCGGCGCTGCGCTCGATACCGAGGTTCGCCCAGACGACGCCGCCGGGGTTCTCGTCGCGGAGCACCCGGAAGGTCGGCATGGCGGACGGGTCGTCGAGTCCGGCGCTCAGCGATCCGGAGGCGATCGCGATGCCCGTCTCGCGCGCGGCGATCGCGAGCTCGCGGTTGATCCGGCCGGTGTGGGCACTGCCCCCGGTCATCGCATTGATGTGGAACGGCACCGGCCATGTCGTCCCGGCCACCTCGACCTCCAGCCGCACCCGATCGGCGTCGATACCGGCCAGCGCGTGGTGGAGGAAGGTCACGTCGTCGAAGCCGTTGCCGGCCTGCTCGTCGTTCTGCTGGTCGGCGGCCAGACGCACGTGATCGTCCTTGCGTCCCGCCGCGGCGCTCTCACTCACCATGCGCGCTCCCCTCGGGCGGGTGCACCGAGACGGTCAGGTGCCGGATGTCGTTGGCCTCCCACGCCCGGAGCATGCCCGGGACGTCCGCATCCGCGGGCGCCAGCACGATCCCGCAGTCCCCGCCGCCCGCACCCGAGGGCTTGCCGGCGGCGCCCACCGACTCCGCCACGTCGCAGAGCGCCGTCAGCGCGGGCGTCTCGATCGAGACGCCCGACTGTGCGCCGAGCGCACGCAGCAGCCGTCGCGCCCGCCGCACGGCATCGAGGACGGCGTCGTCGTCGCCGGCATCGAGTGCGGCCCAGAGGTCCGAGACGCAGGCTCGCGAGTCGAGGAGGAAGGCCGGATGGTCGAACGCGCCGGACCGGGTGCTGCGACCGACTTCGCCCACCAGGCGCTCGGTGGATGCGGGGGCCCCGGTCCAGCCGACGAGGAACGAGAGGTCGGCGGGCGGCGCGAGGCGGCGGATCTCGAGGTCCGCCCAGGCGTCGGAGCCGAGGAGGTCCACGACCCGCTCGTCGGCGCTACGCCGCAGGAGCAGCGCGCGGTCGGGGGAGCGGTAGCCGATCCAGCCGCCGAAGGTGCTGGCCGCCAGGTCGCCGCCGGAGGCCGTCGGCGCCACCTGGATCGTCGCGAGCAGCGCGAGTTTGAACTGCGCGGTGCGGTCGAGCCCGAAGCCGTAGAACTGGTCGATGGCGCGGACGGTCGCGACGGTGACCGCGGCGGAGGATCCGAGCCCGAACTTGCGCCCCGAGACGTCGTCGAGGCCGCTGTCGATCCGCAGGTCGAAGAAGCGCGGAGCGAGGCCGAGCTCTGCGCGCAGCCGTTCCGCGATCGTGATGGTCGCGAGGACGTAGTCGTACGGGTGGTGCTCTCGGTCGATCGTCAGACCGTCCTCGCCGCGCGTCCAGAACAGCGGCATGCGACCGTATTCGGGCGAGTGGATGCTGCCGGCGCCGACGCTCTCGGTGAGCGCGACCGTGAGAAAGCGGTCGACCGCCACCAGCACGGAGGGCTCGCCCGGGGTCACCACGGCGTACTCGCCGGCGATGAAGAGCTTGCCGGGGGCGCGGGTGGTGATCGTGCCCCCGCCGCCGGTCATCGGGCGTCCCCGTCGAACACCTGCAGCCCGGGTCCGGGGTGCGCGACCACGGTCTCGGCGAGGTCGCCGACGGCCGTGGCGACCTCCGCCGTATGCCCGGGCGGGCACAGCACGACCACGTTCGGACCGGCGTCGGCGGTCGCGTAGGCCGGCACGCCGCTGTCGCGCAGCGCGGCGACGCGGTCGAAGATCGCGACGCTCGTGGGCGTCAGGTAGCGCAGCGGCGGGTCGCTCGACTGGATCACGGCGTGCATGCGCAGCGCGTTCGTCTCGGTGATGCGCCCGAGGCGTTCGACGTCGCCGGCGGCGCACGCGGTGAGGGCGGACTCGAGGCTCTCCGTCGTCGAGGTCACCCAGGCCGGGTAGAACGGCGAGGTCAGGACCGTCCGGCGCATGGCCTCGCGGCTCGAGACGGGCTTCTCGCTGCGGTCGACCATCGCGACGACCATCGCGAGGTCGGGCGCGGCGACGGCCTCTGCGAACGAGGAGGCGTCGTCGTGGCCGGCGTGCCACACCGCGAAGCCGGGGATCACGGATCGCGAGGCGGAGCCCGAGCCCCGTCGCGCCAGCCGGCTGAGCGCGGGCAGGTCCAGCTCCAGGCCGTAGGCGCGGGCGGCGGCGCCCGCGAGGGCGGCGAAACCGGATGCGGACGACGCGAGCCCGGCCGCCGAGGGCACGGTGTTGACGGACTCGACGCGGGCCCGATCCGCGGACCCGGCCGCCGCGCGCACGATGTCGAGGAAGCGCTCCACGCGGTCACGGGGGACACCCTCGCGCTCCACCCCGCCGAGCACGAGGACGTCGCGGTCGAGGCCCGGTTCCACCCGCACGGTCGTGGTCGTGGGGAACACGTCGAGCGTCATCGACAGGCTGCCGGTGGCGGGGAGGTTCAGCGCCGCATCCCGCTTGCCCCAGTACTTCACGAGGGCGATGTTCGGGTGGGCGCGCGCGGTCGCGTGGGTCATCGGGTCTTCTCCAGCGTGGTGATCCAGACGTCCGTCGCGCCGGCGGCGCGCAGGGCGTCGGCGAGGGGAGCCGCGGACGCGGCATCGGCAGCCAGGGCGAGGACGCAGCCTCC
>JAVBUN010000262.1:0-10851 GCA_031555335.1 Microbacterium sp. | reverse complement strand
CGGTTCAGCTTCAACGTCAAGGGCGGGCGCTGCGAGGCGTGCTCGGGCGACGGCACGATCAAGATCGAGATGAACTTCCTGCCCGACGTCTACGTGGACTGCGAGGTCTGCCACGGCAAGCGCTACAACCGCGACACGCTCTCGGTGCACTACAAGGGCAAGAACATCGCCGAAGTGCTCGAGATGCCCATCTCGGAGGCAGCCGACTTCTTCGAGCCGATCCAGGCGATCCACCGGTACCTCCGCACGCTCGTCGACGTCGGTCTCGGCTACGTGCGCCTCGGACAGTCCGCGACGACGCTCTCCGGCGGCGAGGCCCAGCGTGTCAAGCTCGCGACCGAACTGCAGCGCCGCTCGAACGGCCGCAGCATCTACGTGCTCGACGAGCCGACCACCGGCCTGCACTTCGAGGACGTGAACCTGCTGCTCGGCGTGCTGAACGGACTCGTCGACAAGGGCAACACGGTCATCGTGATCGAGCACAATCTCGATGTCATCAAGTCCGCGGACTGGGTGATCGACCTCGGGCCCGAGGGCGGGTCCGGCGGCGGCACGATCGTCGCCACCGGCACACCCGAACGCGTCGCGCGCACCGAGGGCAGCCACACCGGAACGTTCCTCGCGGAGGTGCTCGACCTCGGCGAGCGGCGCAAGGCCGGCTGAGCGTGCCGTCCGTCCTGCCCTACCGGCCGAAGCAGGGGGAGATCCCCACGACGCCCGGCGTCTACCGGTTCCGCGACGCGGAGGGCCGCATCCTCTACGTCGGCAAGGCGAAGAACCTGCGTGCCCGGCTGTCGAACTACTTCGCGCCGCTTCACACGCTGCACGAGCGCACCCGACGGATGGTGACCACCGCCTCGTCCGTCGAATGGACGGTGGTGGGCAGCGACGTCGAGGCGCTGCAGCTCGAGTACATGTGGATCCAGGAGTTCTCGCCGCCGTTCAACGTGCGTTACAAGGACGACAAGTCCTACCCGTACATGGCGATCACCCTCGCCGATGAGGCCCCGCGCGTCATCGTGACGCGGAATCGCCGCATCCGCGGAGCGAAGTACTTCGGGCCCTATCCGAAGATCTGGGCCGTGCACGACGTCATCGACCTGATGATCAAGGTCTTCCCGATCCGCACGTGCTCCGACGCGTCGTACAAGAAGGCGATGGCGACCGGGCGCCCCTGCTTCCCGGGCCAGATCGGGCGATGCGGCGGGCCGTGCTCCATGAAGGTCACGATCGAGGAGCACCGCGCGATCGTGGAGGACTTCATCGCCTTCATGTCCGGCGGCGACCAGCGTTTCACGCGCGCGTTGACGGCGCGGATGCGGGAGGCCGCCGCGGTCATGGACTACGAGTCCGCGGCGGGCTACCGCGACAAGCTGCAGGCGATCGACGCCGTCCTGGTCAAGAGCGCGCTCGTACTGCCGGACGACACGGATGCGGACCTCTTCGGCATCGCCGAGGACGAGCTCGCCGCCGCCGTGCAGCACTTCGTCGTGCGCGGCGGTCGCGTGCGCGGCGTGCGGGCGACCACGATCGAGAAGGAGCTCGACATCTCCGGTGCCGACCTGGTCGACCAGGTGATCCAGCGCACCTATGGCGACGCGTCGCCCGCGGACATCCCCAAGCAGGTGCTCGTGCCGACGTTGCCCGACGACGCCGCCGAGCTCGAACAGTGGCTGCGGGACAAGCGCGGCAAGAACGTCACCATCCAGGTCGCTCAGCGCGGCGGCAAAGCCGATCTGATGCGCACCGCGACGGTCAACGCCCAGCAGGCGCTGCTGCTGCACAAGACCCGGCGCACGAGCGACTACGTCGCCCGCACGCAGGCGCTGACCGATCTGCAGGAGGCGCTCGGTCTCGCCGAGGCGCCGTTGCGCATCGAGTGCTACGACGTGTCGCACCTCTCGGGCACGAACGTCGTCGCCTCGATGGTGGTGTTCGAGGACGGTCTGCCGCGGAAGGACCAGTACCGCACGTTCGGCATCCCCGAGACGACGGACGACACCGACTCGATCCACCAGGTGCTCACCCGCCGCCTCGCGCACCTCGACCGCCCCGAGGAGCAGACGGATGCGGAGATCGCCGCCGCCGCACTCGATCCGGCGACTGCCGCCGACGGGGACGAGGTTGTCGAGACCGTGCGCAAGCGCCCCCGATTCGCCTACCCGCCGCAGCTGCTCGTCGTCGACGGCGGTCAGCCGCAGGTCGCCGCCGCCGCTCGCGCGCGCGCGGACTCCGGCCCCACCGAGATCGCCCTCTGCGGCATCGCCAAGCGGCTCGAGGAGGTCTGGCTGCCGGGGGAGGACTTCCCCGTCATCCTGCCCCGCACCTCCGAGGCGCTGTACCTCCTGCAGCGTCTTCGCGACGAGGCGCACCGGTTCGCGATCACGCATCAGCGCAAACGTCGCAAGCGCGACATCTCCAGCGTGCTCTCCGAGGTGCCGGGGCTGGGGGACGCGCGGATCAAGGCGCTCCTGCGGCACTTCGGATCGGTTTCGGCGTTGCGTCAGGCGACGACGGAGCAGATCGAGGAGCTGCCGGGGATCGGGCCGAAGCTCGCCGCGACCGTGCACGCCCATCTGAGTCGATAGTCTGGTCGACACGACGACAGGGGCGGGGAGGACATGTCGGATCCTGCGGTGACGAGCGCCGGCGAGGTGCTGATCGTCACGGGCATGTCCGGTGCCGGGCGCTCGACGGTCGCGAACGCGCTCGAGGACCTCGACTGGTACGTGGTCGACAACCTGCCCACGAAGATGCTCCGGCCCCTCCTCGAGCTCTCGGACCTCGCCGGCGGCGCGGTCCCGAGGGTTGCCGTCGTGGTCGATGTGCGGGGGCGTGAGCTGTTCGCGAGCCTCCCCGAGGTCACCCGGTCGCTCCGGGACGGCCGGCACCTGCGGATCGTGTTCCTCGATGCGAACGACGACGTGCTCGTCCGGCGATTCGAGGCCGTGCGCAGACCGCACCCGCTGCAGGGCACGGGCACGATCGTCGACGGGATCCAGCGCGAACGCGCGCGGCTGGCCCCCGTGCGCGAGAGCGCGGACATCATCCTCGACACCTCGTCGTACAACATCCACCAGCTCACGAGCCGCGTCGCAGAGCTCTTCTCGGCCGAGGGGACCGCGCCCCACACGTTGACCGTGATGAGTTTCGGGTTCAAGTACGGGCTGCCACCGGATGCCGACATCGTCGCCGATATGCGCTTCCTGCCGAACCCGTACTGGACCGATGCGCTGCGCCCGCTGACGGGCGAGGACGCCGCGGTGCGCGACTTCGTGCTCGCCCAGGAGGGTGCGCAGGACTTCCTCGACGCCTATACGACCGCGCTCGCGCCGGTGCTCGCCGGCTATCAGCGCGAGAACAAGCGGCACTCGATCGTCGCCGTCGGATGCACCGGCGGCAAGCACCGGTCCGTCGTGATGTCCCAGGAGATCGCCGCACGGCTCGCTCAGGAACCCGGGGTCGCCGTCAGTGTTACCCATCGCGACCTCGGGCGCGAGTAGGCTGGAACGTCGTCCCCCCAGCCCCACACCCCGAGGAGTGCCGTGCCCCTGACCGCCGACGTCAAGGCCGAGTTGATCGCCGGACGCGACCCGCGTCCCACCGCGCGAGTGGCCGAGCTGACGGCGATCCTCCGTTTCGCCGGCGGACTGCATTCGATCGCGGGGCGCGTGGCCGTGGAGGCCGAGGTGGACTCCGAGGCGCTGGCCCGTCGCGTCGCACGCGAGCTCGTCGAGCTGTACGGGGTGCGCCCCGAGCTCGCCCACGTCCAGGCGACCTCTGCCCGGACGGGCGGCTCGTACGCCGTGCGGGTCATCGAGGGCGGTGAGACGCTCGCGCGTCAGACGGGGCTGCTCGACCAGCGTCGCCGCCAGGTGCGGGGTCTGCCCAACAAGCTCACGACCGGTGCGCGCCACGACCTCGCCGCCATCTGGCGCGGGGCGTTCCTCGGCAACGGCACGCTGAGCGACCCGGGCCGCTCGGCCGCGCTCGAGATCTCCTGCCCGTCGGGAGAGGCGGCCATGGCGCTCGTCGGCGCCGCGCACCGGCTCGGCATCCCCGCCAAGGCCCGCGAGGTGCGCGGCGTGCCGCGCGTCGTCGTGCGCGAGGGGGAGGCCATCCGTACCGCGCTCCACGAGATGGGCGCGCGCAAGGCCGCCCAGGACTGGGAGCAGTTGCGCCAGCGTCGGGAGGTGCGGGCGGGAGTGAACCGCCTCGTCAACTTCGACGACGCCAATCTGCGTCGCTCCGCGCAGGCCGCAGTCGCGGCGTGCGCACGCGTCGAGCGGGCGCTGGAGATCCTCGGGGACACGGTGCCGGAGCACCTGAAGTCCGCCGGGGACCTGCGCCTCGCGCACCGCGACGCGAGCCTCGACGAGCTCGGACACCACGCGGACCCGCCGCTCACGAAGGACGCCGTGGCCGGCCGCATCCGTCGCCTGCTCGCGATGGCCGACAAGAAGGCCGAGGCCGAGGGCATTCCCGGCACCGAGTCGGCCGTCCCCGTCGGCGCCGAGGACTGACGCCCGCCTCGCTTCTGCGGTCGCGCCGTGTGCGCGGCTACCGGCGGACTACGAGGGAATCAAGCCCTCCGAACCGGGGTTGCCCCTCACTAGGATGAGATCGTCCCCTCGTCGCGTCCGAGGTCTTCGGCGCGGCGCCGACAGGAAGAAGAGAACATGGCGAAGTACACCTTGCCCGAGCTCCCCTACGATTACGCCGCGCTGGAGCCCAGCATCAGCGCGACCATCATGGAGCTGCACCACAGCAAGCACCACCAGGCATATGTGACGGGCGCGAACACCGCCCTGGACCAGCTGGCCGAGGCCCGCGACTCCGGCAACCTGGCGAACATCAACAAGCTCGAGAAGGACCTGGCCTTCAACCTGGGCGGTCACACCAACCACTCGATCTTCTGGACCAACCTCTCCCCGAACGGCGGCGACAAGCCGACCGGCGAGCTCGAGTCGGCGATCGACGACCACTTCGGTTCGTTCGACAAGTTCCAGGCGCACTTCACGGCCGCCGCGCTCGGCGTGCAGGGGTCCGGCTGGGCGGGTCTGTTCTGGGACTCGATCGGTGAGAACCTCATCATCCAGCAGTTCTTCGACCAGCAGTCGCAGTTCGCGGCGGGTTCGGTTCCCCTGCTGCTGCTCGATGTCTGGGAGCACGCGTACTACCTCGACTATAAGAACGTCCGCGCGGACTACGTGAAGGCGTTCTGGAACATCGCGAACTGGGCCAACGTCCAGAGCCGCTTCGTGACGGCTCGGGAGAAGACGGCGGGCCTGCTGGTAGTGTCGTGATCGGGTGAGGATGCCGCGGAGCCCTCGCTCGCGGGGGCTCCGGCATCCTCCTCCTCCGAGTCGATGCCCACAGTGGTACGACTGCGCCCGGGAGCTCATCCCGGGAAGGAAATTGCGCTGCGGCGCGACGAGAAAACGGGAGACACCGTGTCTGTCAAGATCGGCATCAACGGCTTCGGCCGTATCGGACGCAACTACCTTCGCGCGGCTCTCGCGCAGGGTGCGGACCTCGAGGTTGTGGCGGTGAACGACCTCACCGACAACAAGACCCTCGCCCACCTGCTGAAGTACGACTCCGTCGGGGGCAACCTGTCGCAGGACGTCTCGTACGACGAGGACTCGATCACCGTCGGCGGCCAGAAGATCAAGGTCCTCGCGGAGCGCGATCCCGCGAACCTGCCCTGGGGCGAGCTGGGTGTCGACATCGTCATCGAGTCGACCGGCCGCTTCACCAAGGCCGAGGACGCGAAGAAGCACATCGCGGGCGGCGCCAAGAAGGTCCTCATCTCCGCTCCGGCGACCGGTGACGACGTGACCATCGTCATGGGCGTCAACGAGGGCGACTACAACCCCGAGACCGACGTCATCATCTCGAACGCGTCGTGCACCACGAACTGCCTCGCCCCGCTCGCACAGGTGTTCAACGACGCCTTCGGCATCGAGCGCGGCTTCATGATGACCGCCCACGCCTACACCGCGGACCAGAACCTGCAGGACGGCCCGCACAGCGACCTGCGCCGTGCCCGCGCCGCCGCGATCAACATCGTTCCCGCCTCGACCGGCGCCGCGAAGGCCATCGGCCGCGTGCTGCCCGAGCTCAACGGCAAGCTGAGCGGTTCGTCCTACCGCGTGCCGGTGCCCACCGGCTCGATCGTCGACCTGACGATCGTCACCTCCACCGAGGGCCTGACGGTCGACACGATCAACGCGGCGTACGCCAAGGCCGCCGCCGAGGGTCGCCTCGCCGGCTACCTGCAGTACACCGAGGACCCGATCGTCTCGAGCGACATCCAGGGCAACCCGCACTCCTCGATCTTCGACGCCGAGCTGACCAACGTCAGCGGCAACCTCGTGAAGGTCTCGGCCTGGTACGACAACGAGTGGGGTTACTCCAACCGCCTCGTCGACCTCACCGAGTACGTCGCCGAGCGTCTCTGATCATCATGGCTCTGCGCACCCTCGCCACGCTGGGGTCGCTCGCCGGTAAGCGCGTCATCGTCCGTGCTGACCTCAACGTCCCCCTGCGGGACGGGGTCATCACGGACGATGGTCGCGTTCGGGCGACGCTTCCGACCCTCAACACCCTGATCAACCAGGGCGCCCGCGTCATCGTCTGCTCGCACCTGGGCCGACCCGATGGCGCCCCCGATCCGACGTACAGCCTCGAGCCGGTCGCGCAGCGGCTGTCCGAGCTGCTCGGCAAGCCGGTCGCGTTCGCTCGCGACACGGTGGGGGAGTCGGCCCACGAGGCCGCGGCCTCGCTCGAGGACGGCGACATCGCGGTCATCGAGAACCTCCGTTTCAACCCCGGTGAGACCTCCAAGGATGCGGACGAGCGTCGCGCCTTCGCGGAGCAGCTCGCCGCCCTCGGCGACGTCCTCGTCTCCGACGGGTTCGGCGTCGTGCACCGCAAGCAGGCGAGCGTCTACGACCTCGCCGAGCTCCTGCCGTCCGCGGCCGGGCTCCTCATCGAGGCCGAGGTCGACGTGCTCGACCGCCTCACCGAGAAGCCCGAGCGTCCCTACGCGGTCGTGCTGGGCGGCTCGAAGGTCAGCGACAAGCTGGGCGTCATCGAACACCTGCTGCCCCGCGTCGACACCATCCTCGTCGGCGGCGGCATGATGTTCACCTTCCTCGCGGCGGTCGGGCACAAGGTCGGCTCGAGCCTTCTCGAGAAGGACCAGATCGACACGGTCAAGGGCTACATCGCGGATGCCGAGAAGCGCGGCGTGACGCTCATCTTCCCGGTGGACGCTGTCGTCGCGGCCTCGTTCGCGGCGGATGCCGACCACGTTGTGGCGGCGGCGGACGCGATCGAGGACACGCCCTTCGGCAGCTCGGGTCTCGGGCTCGACATCGGACCCGAGACGGCGAAGATCTTCGCCGACGCGATCCGCGGGAGCAGGACGGTGTTCTGGAACGGCCCCATGGGCGTGTTCGAGATGCCGGCGTTCGCCGCCGGCACGAAGGCTGTCGCGCAGGCGCTCACCGAGGTGGACGGGCTGTCGGTCGTCGGCGGCGGCGACTCCGCCGCGGCGGTGCGACAGCTCGGCTTCCAGGACGACCAGTTCGGTCACATCTCGACCGGCGGCGGTGCGAGCCTGGAGTTCCTCGAAGGCAAGAAGCTTCCCGGACTGGAGGTCCTCGGATGGTCGCTGTGACCAGAACGCCGCTCATCGCCGGCAACTGGAAGATGAATCTCGACCACCTGCAGGCGGTCGCGCTGGTGCAGAAGCTGCACTGGACGCTCAAGGACGCGAAGCACGAGGCCGACACGGTCGAGGTGGCGCTCTTCCCGCCCTTCACCGATCTGCGCACCGTGCAGACGCTGATCGACGCCGACAAGATCCCGTTCGCGCTCGGCGCGCAGGACCTGTCGGTGCACGACTCCGGCGCGTACACCGGCGAGATCTCCGGTGCGTTCCTGGCCAAGCTCGAGTGCGCGTATGTCATCATCGGCCACTCGGAGCGGCGCGAGTACCACGCCGAGAGCGATGAGGTCGTGGCGGCGAAGGTCGCTGCCGCGCTGAAGCACGGGCTCCGCCCGGTGATCTGCGTCGGCGAGACGGCAGCGGACCTCGAGGAGTTCGGTGCGAGCGCGGTGCCCGTGGGCCAGCTGCGGACGGCGCTCGAGGGCGTGTCGACGGATGCGGACATCGTCGTGGCGTACGAGCCGGTCTGGGCCATCGGCTCCGGCCAGGCGGCCACGCCCGACCAGGCGCAGGAGGTCTGCGCGAAGCTCCGCGAGGTCGTCGCCGAGACGCTCGGTGCGGATGCGGCGGCGCGCACGCGTGTGCTGTACGGCGGTTCGGTGAAGTCCACCAACATCGCGAGCTTCCTGCGGGAGCCCGATGTGGACGGCGCCCTGGTCGGCGGCGCGAGCCTCGTCGCCGACGAGTTCGCCGCGATCATCCGCTATCAGAAGCACGTCGGCGTCTGAGGCGTCGGGAGGCCGGCGCGGCCGGCCTCCCGTAACGCTCGGAAGGCCTCGCTATACTTGACGTTTGTGTGCGGTCCGCTGGGCCGCCGGGAAAGGCGACGACCACAGTGCAGATCCTCGAGTTCGTGCTCCAGGTGCTTCTCGGCATCACGAGCCTGCTGCTGACCCTGCTCATCCTGCTGCACAAAGGTCGCGGCGGCGGCCTCTCCGACATGTTCGGCGGCGGCATGAGTTCGACGATGGGTTCCTCCGGCCTCGCCGAGCGCAACCTCAACCGTTTCACGGTGGTGCTGGCGCTCACCTGGTTCATCTCGATCGTGGCCCTCGGCCTCGTCACCAAGTTCTCCGGGCTGGTCTGACCGTGGCGACCGGAGGCAACGCGATCCGCGGCACCCGTGTCGGTGCGGGTCCCATGGGCGAGCAGGACCACGGCTACCACGCCGACCGTGTCGCGGTGTCCTACTGGGACGCGCTCGGCAACGAGACCGTCCGGTACTTCGCGGCCGGCATCCCGGACGAAGAGATCCCCGAGACGATCGACTCCCCGCACTCCGGCCTTCCCGCCGGCCGCGACAAGGAGAACCCGCCGGCCCTCGCGAAGAGCGAGCCCTACAAGACCCACCTCGCCTACGTCAAGGAACGCCGCTCCGAGGACGAGGCGGAGCAGCTCCTCGATGAGGCACTGCTGAAGCTGCGCGAACGGCGCGGACAGAACTGACGCGTACGAAGAGGGGCGGATGCTGATGCATCCGCCCCTCTTCGTACGCCCGGTCGTACGGCGTCTCAGTAGTCGCTGTCGATGAGCTCCGGCGGGACCTTGGCGGCCGCCGCCTCGTCGACGAAGAACACCGTGCGCTTGCGTCCCTTGGCTCCCGCCGCCGGCACGCTCTGATAGCTCGCACCGGCCAGAGCGAGGCCCAGGGCGGAGGCCTTGTCGGCTCCCGCCAGCACGAGCCAGACCCGCTTCGAGGAGTTGATGACCGGGCGGGTCACCGTGATGCGCTCGGCCGGCGGCTTCGGCGACTCGCGGACGGGGAGCGCCGCGCCGTCGGTCACCGTGATCTCCGGGCGGTCCGGGAAGAGCGATGCGATGTGCGCGTCCGGACCGACGCCGAGGACGCACACGTCGAACGACGGCCACGCGCCCACCGCAGGATCCGCGAACCGGGCGAGCTCCGCGGCATAGGCCGCGGCTGCGTCATCGAGGTCGAGACCGTCGTCGCTCCCCGCCATCGTGTGGATGTTCGCGGCGGGGATGTCGATCAGATCGAGCAGCGCCGCGTACGCGACGCGATCGTTCCGGTCGGCGGACTCCCGCGGGACGAACCGTTCGTCGGTCCACCAGAAGTGCACGAGCGACCAGTCGATCTCGGCGCGCCGCGGGTGACGGCCGATCGCCTCCACCACGCGCTCGCCCATCGTCCCGCCCGTCAGCGAGACGTGCGCGAGCTTGCCCTCCACCACGCGCTTGGAGACGCGGCTCAGCAGGCGGGTCGCCACGGACTTCGCGAGCGTGTCCGGATCGGCCCGGACGACCACCTGCTTCTCACCGATGCTCTGCGTCATGGTCTCTTTCTACCGCGTCGCGGGCTCCACGAGCGCGCACCCCTCCGTCACGACCCGCCCGTAGAGCACGTCGGGATCGAGGCGGCGCAGTTCCTCCGCGAGGCACTCCCGCAGCGACCGGCGCGGGAACGCGAGGTCGTGCGTCGGCTGTCCGGGCTGCGTCAACACGGCGACCGTCGGGGTCGGTCGCTCGAGCAGGATGTCTCCGCCGGCGCGCGTCAGGCGCACCGACTTGATGCCGTGCTCCCACTCGTCCGCGTCGAGATAGCGCCACGACACGTCGATCCCGAGCTGCAACGCCAGCCACGCGGCCAGGAGCGGGGTGGAGGGGGAGTCCTGCCCGCCCAGCACCTCGGCGGCCGTGACCTGCTCGTACGGCGGCTGGTCGAGAACGGCAGCGAGCTGCTCGCGCCACCGCGTGAGACGCGTCCACGCCAGATCCGTGTCGCCCGGTGCGTAATGGGTGCCGAGGTTGCGCACCCATTCATGCGGGTCGGCCTGGGTGCCGGCATCCGTGATGCGGCGCTGCGCGATGCGGCCGAGCGCCGAGCGCGACGGCGTCTCGGGCGTGTCCTCGGGCCACCACACGACGACGGGAGCGTCCGGCAGGAGGAGCCCCGTGACGAGGCTCTCGGCGTTCGATCCGGCGGGGCCGTGCGCGTGCAGCAGGATGACCTCGCTGGCGCCGGCGTCGCCGCCGACGCGGATCTGCGCATCGAGACGCGGCTCGCGGCGCGGGTCGTCGAGCATCAGCACGATGACCCGCATCGGGTGCTCGCGCGAGGCGTCGTTCGCGGCCTCGATGGCCTCTTCCTCGAT
>JAVBUN010000018.1:0-40707 GCA_031555335.1 Microbacterium sp. | reverse complement strand
CCGTTCTGCTTCGCCTTCTCGAGGGCGCTCAGCATCCGGGGATGGTTGGTGCCGGGGTTCTGACCGGCCACGATCAGCAGGCTCGCGGTGTGGATGTCCTCGAGGGACACCGTGCCCTTGCCGATGCCGATCGTCTCGGTCAGGGCGGATCCCGACGACTCGTGGCACATGTTCGAGCAGTCCGGCAGGTTGTTGGTGCCCACTCCGCGCACGAGCAACTGGTACAGGAAAGCGGCCTCGTTCGAGGTGCGCCCCGACGTGTAGAAGACCGCCTCATCCGGGTCCTCGAGAGACCGGAGCGCATCGGCGATCTCGCCGAGCGCCTCGTCCCACGGGATCGACCGGTAGTGGGTGGCGCCCTCGTCGAGGATCATCGGATGCGTCAGCCGGCCCTGCTGGCCGAGCCACCAGTCGTCGTGCGCGCGGAGCTCGGCGATCGGATGGGCGGCGAAGAACTCGGGCCGGACCCGACGCACCGTCGCCTCCTCGGCGACCGCCTTCGCGCCGTTCTCGCAGAACTCGGCGATATGCCGATGGTCGGGGTCGGGCCACGCGCACCCCGGGCAGTCGAAGCCGTCCTTCTGGTTGACGCGCAGCAGCGTCCGGGCGGAGCGGACGAGGCCCATCTGCTCGATCGACATCTGCACGGCATGCCGCACCGCCGGAACGCCGACCGCGACGCGCGGGGGCGTCGACACCGTGAGTGCGGTCTCGTCGATATCGCTCGCCGGCGGCTTCGTCACCATGCGTCGATGCTAAGCCCGCTGCGGCCTCCGCCCGGGCCCTCGGCTCGTCAGCCGTCGGCGGATGCGGTCGCCGCGGTGCCGCGACGGTCTCGCGCGAGCAGGCGGTGCAGGAGCCCCGCGCACACGAGCGCCGCCCCCGCCCCGACCAGCGCGCCGCCGAGCGTGTCACTCAGCCAGTGGGCGTGCAGATACGTGCGGCTGAACGCCATGACGAGCACCCATGCCGCCCCCACGACCACCGCCCACGCCCGCGGGAGCAGCACGATCAGCACGGTGGCGAGCGTCGCGGCGTTCGCGACATGCCCCGACGGATAGGACCCGTAGTCGCTGATCACGAGGATCTCCTCCGGCCGGGCGCGGCCGAACACGTGCTTGAGCACCTGCACCACGAGTCCGCTGAGCGCGACCGCGGCGAGGAAGTACAGCGCCGACCATGGCCGACGCGTCGCCAGCAGCAGGACGATCCCCACGGCCGGCACGACGAGCGAGCTGGCCAGGACGCCGCCCGCGAGATTCATGAACCGGGCGAGGGCGTCGAGCGGCGGCCAATCGATACCGACGAGAAAGGTGTTCCACGCGGCATCCGGCGCGAACGGGGCATTCCCCCGCGCGAAGACCCATGCCCCCAGCAGCACCGAGAGCACGAGCAGGCCCGCGCCGACCGCCCCGAGGACGCGAGGCGAGGAACCGGCGGCGGCTGTGCTCATCGCCCTATTCTGGGCGCTCGCGGGGCACGGGCGCGATCTTGCGTCAGGGCGCGAGCTGTGCCACCGTGCGCGGGCGCACCAGCCCCCAGAGCGCGATCACCGCGACGATCCCGCATCCGACCATGACGGAGGCCATCGTCGTCGCCGTGATCCCCGACTCGTTCGAGATCCAGCCGACCACGGGCGAGATGAGTCCCGCGACGCCGAAGTTCGTCGCACCGACGATGGACTGCGCGGTGCCGGCGGCGTTGCCGTGGCGATCGAGCGCCAGCACCTGCACGCACGGCATCGTGAAGCCGCATGCGGTCATGAAGAAGAAGAGGGGGATCACGATCCCCCAGAGGCCGCCGCCCAGCTGGTCGGCGAGCACGATCGCGATCCCGCTGACGACCAGGGCGCCCGTCGAGAACGCCAGCACCCACTGCGGACCGAACCGCGATGCCAGCCGCGACGCCACCTGCACGCCGAGCACCACTCCCAGGGAGTTGACTGCGAAGAGCAGTCCGTACTGCTGCGCGTTGAAGCCGAAACTCTGCTGGAACAGGAACGAGGAGGCGGACAGGTAGGAGAAGAGGCCGCTGAAGGCCATCCCGCCGATCACGAGCACGCCGATGAACACGCGGTCGCCGAGCACGCTGCGGTAGCGCTGCCAGACGGTGGTCGCACCGCGATCCTGGCGCCGCGCCTTCGGCAGCGTCTCGGGGACGAAGATGACGGCCGCGACCAGCATGACGGCGCCGTAGATCGCGAGGACGACGAACAGCCCGCGCCAGGGCATGATGCCGAGCAGCCACGACCCCACGAGAGGGGCGAGCACGGGGGCGACCCCGGAGACCAGGGCGAGGCGGGACAGCATCACGACGAGCCGTCGCCCGCCGAACAGGTCGCGCACGATCGCGGCCGCCACGACGCCACCGGCCGCGGCACCGGCCCCCATGAGCACGCGGGTGATCCCGAGGATCAGCAGGTCGGGGGCGACGGCTGCGGCGGCGCTCGCGACGACGTGGAGCGCCGTGACGGCGAGCAGCGGGACCCGGCGGCCGACCTTGTCGCTGAGCGGTCCGACGACGAGCTGGCCCAGCGCGAAGCCGATCATGGTGCCGGTCAGCGTCAGCTGGATCATCGCCGCGGTCGTCTGGAAGTCGGCCTCCAGCACCGGGAAGGCCGGCAGGTAGAGGTCGATGGTGAACGGGCCGAGGGCCGTCAGCGCGCCGAGCAGCACGATGTAGACGACGCGCCGCCAATGCGGCATCGCGTCTCCCGGGTGCAGCACGACCGGGGCGGTGCGCGGGTTCGAGCCGAGGGTGCGGATCGCACCGGTCGCCGTCCGCACCGTTCCGGTCGAGGTCCGGATCGACCCCGTGGCGGTGCGCCCCGGTTCCGCGGCCGGACCGGATGCGGAGGGGGGAAGGGCGGGGACGGGGGTGGTTTCAGGCACGATGGAGGACCAGTTCGGTGGGGTGTCGGAGCGCCCATCGCCCTGGGCGCCGCAGCGTGATTCGCGAAGCGCCGACCGATCTCGAAACGATTCGAATGGCGCCGGTCCATGCTATCGGATGCGGCATCCGCGGGGGCCGGTGCTGTGGACGGCGTCCTGGGCGCTCTCCCAGCCCTCGCCCTTATGCACTCGAATAGGCTTGACCTGCGCGGAGCACCGCACCGTCCGCGCGACCCCGTACGGAACCCGCGGCACTCGTCCGCGCCGATCTGAGGACCGCACATCTCATGAGCACGACGCCCGACAAGCGCCGCAGCGGCAATCCCGCCGAACAGGCGAAGATTTCGCAGACCGCCAAGCAGGAGCGCGAGCAGCGCCGCCAGGAGAAGCTGGCCGAGTACCAGCGTCAGATCGCGCGCCGCAAGCGCAGCAAGCTCGTGTGGTGGGTCGTCGGCTCGACCGCGGCCGTCGTGGTCATCGCGGTCGTCGTCGCCTCCCTCGTGTTCACGCCGCGGCCCGTCACGTACGGCGCCCAGGACTCGACCGGCGCCGACATCACCGGCGTCGAGACCTTCGACAACATCACGACCCACGTCGAGGGTCCCGTGGAGTACGCGCAGACGCCGCCGGCGGGTGGCGAGCACTCGCCCGTCTGGCTCAACTGCGGCATCTACACGCAGCCGGTCCCCAACGAGAACGCCGTCCACTCCATGGAGCACGGCGCCGTCTGGGTCACCTACGACGCCTCCCAGGTGAGCGATGCCGATCTCGCGGCGCTGCGCGCCCAGTTCCCGGCCACCTACACGCTGATGTCCCCCTACGAGGACCTCGACTCCCCCATCGTCCTCAGCGCATGGAACGCGCAGCTGAAGGTCGACGACGCACAGGACAGCCGAATCCCGGAGTTCTTCGAGGAGTACTGGCGCAGCCAGAACGCCCCCGAGCCGAATGCCGTCTGCAGCGGCGGCGTCGACGCCGAAGGGCGGCAGTGACCGCATGACCGAGACCGTCGCCCGCCCTCGACGCTGGCCGCTCATCGCGCTCGCGATCGTGGGCGTGGCGGCGCTCGCGTTCGCCGTCGGCCGGTTCACGCTGTTCGACAACGGTGCCGCCGTGCCGAACGCGGCCGACACCGGTTTCGCGCGCGACATGCAGGTCCACCACGCGCAGGCCGTGCAGATGGCGATGACCGTCTACCGCGAGACCGACGACGAGGAGATCCGCGCCCTCTCGTACGACATCGCGACCGGCCAGGCCGCGCAGCGCGGTGAGATGTTCGACTGGCTCGTGCAGTGGAACCTGCCCCAGACGGGTGAGCTGATGTCGTGGATGTCGGACTCTGCGGAGCACGCGCACTCCGCGCCCGCGGAGGCCTCGGAGCAGGAACTCCTCGCAGCGATGGGAATGGCCACCGACGACGAGCTCGACGCGCTGGAGGCGGCGAGCGGGACGGCGGCGGACTGCATGTTCCTCGGACTCATGATCCGCCACCACCAGGGGGCGATCGAGATGACGGATGCCGTGCTCGATCTCGGCAGCGTTCCGCGGGTGCTGCAGGTGGCGCAGACGATGAAGACGAATCAGACGGCCGAGATCGACGCCATGACGGCCGCACAGACGCGCCTGGGCTGCTCCGGCTGACCTCGGCGCTAGGGTGGTCGCGTGCCCGCCTCCGGATCGCGCCGTCCCGTCGTCCTTTCGGTCGCCGTCGCCCTCGTCGCCGTGAGCGGCGTGCTCAGCACGGCCCTGGGAATCCTCATCCTGCTCAGTCGGTACGACGTCGACAGCGCCGACGTGCTCCCCGTCTCGCTGGTCGGGATCGGCATCATCCTGTTCGGGCTGCTCACCCTGGCCATCGCGTCGGGGATCGCCCGCGGCAGCCGGCTGTCGCGCCTGCTGCTGACGGTGTACCTCGCGATCCAGTTCGTGCTGCACGCGATCGCGATCGCGACCACGGACACCTGGGACATCTCGTCGACCGTGCAGATCGTGCTGCAGATCGCACTCGTGGTCGTCGTGTGGGCGCCTCCGGGCTCCCGTTTCTTCCGTTCGCGGATGCCGGCGGCCGACCCCTACCTGCCCTGAGGCGCCTCCTCCGACCCCGCCTCCGGCGCGAAGGCGTCGTGCGCGAGCATCGAACGGCGGACGAACCGCACGTGGAAGACGCGGACGATCTCAATCGCCCCGATCGCCCCGATCGTGAAGAGGGTGACCACGTAGGCCGCGTCCCGGCCGGGATCGACGAGTTCGAAGAAACCGATCGCCAGCGGCACCGTGTAGATGGCCGTCAACGCGATGAACATCGCCCCCACGACGAGAACTTTGAACCGGTTGAGCGGCCGCGAGAGGATCGACAGCACCCAGATCCCGATGATCGCGAGAATGATCGTCGCGCCGGTGCGCAGCTCGTCCTGGTCGACGCCGATCGCGTTCGCGACGAGCGTGTACCCGGTGAGGGTGAGGGCGATGATGACGCCGGTGGGGATGGCGAACGAGAGGGAGCGGCGGAGGAAACCGGGGATGTAGCGGCGCGCGTTCGGCATGAGGGCGAGGAAGAACGCCGGGATCCCGATCGTGAGACCGTCGGTGATCGACAGCTGGCGGGGCAGGAAGGGGAACTCCAGCACCAGGAGTCCGAACAGCAGTGCGAGGCCCGTCGCGTAGACGGTCTTCGTGAGGAAGAGCATCGACACGCGCTCGATGTTGGCGATCACCTGCCGCCCCTCGGCGACCACGTCGGGCAGATGCGAGAACTTCCCATCCAGCAGCACGAGCCTCGCCACGGCCTTCGTGGCCGCCGCTCCCGAGTTCATCGCGATGCCCATGTCAGCGGTCTTGATCGCGAGGGCGTCGTTGACGCCGTCACCGGTCATCGCGACCGTGTGCCCCCGACTCTGCAGCGCCACGACCATGTTCTTCTTCTGCTCCGGCGTCACCCGCCCGAACACCGTGTGCGTCTCGAGCACCTCGGCGAGCGCGGCGGGCTCGTCCGGCAGGGTGCGCGCGTCGTACCCCTCGGCGACGTCCAGGCCCACTTCGCGGGCGATCGCGGCGACCGTCCGCGGGTTGTCGCCGGAGATGATCCGCACCCCGACCCCCTGCGCACGGAAGTACGCCAGGGTCTGCGCGGCATCCGGCCGCACCTGCTCGCGGAAGGTCACCACCACGGCGGCGCGGAGCCCCTCGGGCAGCCGCTCCGCCGCGACGTCCGCGTCGGTGAGCGCCGCGGGCGAGAAGCCCAGCACGAGCGTCCGCAGCCCGCTCGATGCGAGGGCGGTGACCGTCGCGCCGAGTGCGGATGCGGCATCCGTCGCCGCATCCCCGAAGACCATCTCCGGCGCACCGAGCACCCAGGTCGCGCCGTCCCCGAACGAGACGGCGCTCCACTTGCGGGCGGACGAGAACGGGATCCGCGCCGTGACCGACGACGATCCGCGGGCGGGATACGGTTCGCGCAGGCATCGTGCCGTCGCGTTCGCGTCGGGCGCGGCGCCGTACCAGCCGAGCGCTTCCTCCCAGCCCGCGGCGACGTCCGGAAGCGGGTGCGCGGCGTCGAACGTGATCTCGCCCGCGGTGAGCGTGCCGGTCTTGTCGAGACAGATGACGTCGACGCGCGCCAGGCCCTCGACCGCGGGCAGCTCGTTCACGAGCACCTGCCTGCCGGCGAGTTTCGCCGCGCCCACCGCGAACGCGATCGAGGTCATGAGCACGAGCCCCAGGGGGATCATGGCCGTGAGCGCCGCGATGGTGTTGACCACCGCCTGCACCCACCGGCCGTCCTCGAAGACCGTGCCCCATCCGCCCGCGACCATCACCTGGGCGTTGAGCACGAGCAGACCGATCGGCCCGATCCCCCAGCTGACCCACTTCAGCACCCGGTCGATGCTCGTGCGCAGCTCGCTCGAGACGAGTGAGAAGCGCTTGGCCTCCGCCTGGAACCGATTGGCGTACGAATCCGCGCCGACGCGGTTCACCCGCGCATCCCCCTCGCCCGCAACGACCACCGACCCCGAGAGCGCCTCGTCATCGGGCCGCTTGTCGACGGCGTCCGATTCGCCGGTGAGCATCGATTCGTCGATCTGGAGTCCCCGCGTCGTCACCACGACCGCGTCCGCGGCCACCTGGTCGCCCGCCCGCAGCACGAGAAGGTCGTCGAGCACCACCTCGGTCGGCAGGATCTCCCGCTCCTCGCCGTCCCGCCTCACCCGCGCGCGCGGCGCGTTCATCAGGGCGAGCCGGTCGAGCGCGCGTTTGGCGCGGAATTCCTGCACCGTTCCGATGATCGCGTTGGCGAACGCGGCGAGTCCGAACAGCGCGTCCTGCCACCGCCCCACCAGGAGGAGCACGAGGAAGCACGCCCCGACGATGCCGTTGAACAGCGTGAAGACGTTGGCGCGGACGATGTTCCTGACGCTCCGGCTCGAGTCGGCGACGAAGACGTTCGTCCGCCCGTCCGCCACCCGTTCCGCCACCTCGGCGGCGCTCAGCCCGCCGGTCGACTCGGCCGGCCGAACGCTGTCGATGACGCCATCCCCCGTATCCATGCCGCTCACCTTAGCCAGACGACGCCCACCGCACCGTCATGCGAGGATGCGCCGTTCGGCTGCACCCTCGCATGACGGTCGCGCGTCGGGTCGGGTTCAGCCCTTCGTGGCCCCCGCCATGAGACCGCGGACGAAGAACCGCTGCAGCGCGAAGAAGACGATCAGCGGAACGATGATCGAGATGAACGCACCCGCCGATTGCAGGTACCACTTGTTGCCCCACGAGCCGGACAGCGAATTCAGCGTCTGCGTGAGCGGAAGCGAAGACGTGGGGGCGAAGATGGTGGCCACGAGCAGGTCGTTCCACACCCAGAGGAACTGGAAGATCGCGAACGAGGCGATCGCGGGCATCGCCAGCGGCAGGATCATCCGGAAGAAGATCTGCCCGTGTCCGGCACCATCCACTCGTGCCGCCTCGATCAGCTCGCTCGGGATCTCCCGGATGAAGTTGTGCAGCAGGAAGATCGCCAGCGGCAACGCGAAGATCACGTGGGCGATCCACACCGTCGCGAAGCTGTGGTCGACATCGCGCAGACCGAAGCCCGGGAAGATGTTGACGTCCCCGATCGTGAGGCCCCGCGAGAACAACGAGAGCAGCGGCACCAGCGCCATCTGGAGCGGCAGGATCTGCAACGCGAAGACGGCGACGAACAGGAAGCCGCGGCCACGGAACGGGATCCACGCGAAGGCGTAGGCGGCGAGCGCCGCCAGCGCGATCGGGATGATCGTCGCCGGGATCGAGATCGCGAGCGAGTTGATGAACGACTGCCCGAGCGTCAGCGCGGTACCGCCGGCGTTGAGCGCCTCGGAGTAGTTGCCGAGCGTGAAGTCCGGATTCACGAACACCGTCCACCACCCCGTGGTGGCCGAATCGGCACCGGGGCGGAAGGACGTCACGAACAGCCCGAACGTCGGGATGGTCCAGATCACCGCGATGACGACCGCGGCGATCGTGGCGCCCCGAGAGGTCAGTCGCTTCTGCGCCTCGCTCTCGTTCTTGCGGGTGCGGCGCGCTTCATCGCGCACCGCCTTGCGGTCCAGCGTCGGAACCGTGTCGATGGTGGCCATCAGCGGATCTCCTCCTGCTTGCGCATCTGACGGACATTGAAGATGAGAAGCGGCACCACGAACAGGAACAGCACGACGGCGAGCGCCGACGAGTGCCCGTAGCTCTGGAACCGCTGCTGCTGGTTGACCATCTCGAAGGCGAGCACGGTCGTGTTGGAGCGCCCGCCCGTCATCACGGCGACGATGTCGTACACCTTGAGCGAGAAGATCGTGATCGTGGTCAGGACGACGATCAGCGACGAGCGGATGCCGGGGATCACGACGCTGCGGAACCTCTCCCACGCGCCGGCGCCGTCGAGCTGCGCCGCCTCCAGCTGTTCTGTCGGCACCGCCTTGACGGCCGCGGACAGCACGACCATCGCGAATCCGGTCTGGGTCCAGATGAACACGGCGAGCAGGCAGAAGGTGTTGAGCAGCGGCTGGGCGTCGAGCCAGGACACCGGCTCGGCGCCGAACAGCGTGATGATGGCGTTGAGCAGACCGATCTGCTCGCCCTGCCGGTTGTCGTAGACGAACTTCCAGATGATGCCCGCGCCGACGAACGAGATGGCGTAGGGCATGAAGACCAGGACCTTCAGCACCTTCTCACCGCGCGCCCGGTCGATGAACGCGGCGTACGCGAGCCCGATCGAGGTCGACACGATCGGCGCCACGAGCGCCCAGATCAGCGTGTTGATGACCGACCAGAAGCCCTCGGGGTTCGTGAAGGTCCAGATGTAGTTCTCGAGCCCGACGAAGGTGTCGCCGGTCTTGTCGAAGAACGACTGGAAGACCGTCGAGATCGCGGGGTAGATGAGGCCGACGAGCAGCAGCGTCGCCGCGGGCGCCAGGAAGATCACGAGCTGGAAGATGTAGCCCGCTCCCCCGCGAGCGCGGTAGTCGGCGAGGAACAGCAGCGCGCCGACGGCGAGACCGATCGCGACGACGTAGACGACCGCATTCTGGTACGGCCGCAGCAGCATGAACGCGAGGACCGGGATCAGGATGCTGGCGCCGAGCCGCAGCCAGAAATAGCCGCGCCCGGGGCGGGGCGCGAACTCGATGAGCACGAGGATCGCGCCGACCACGACGGCGAAGACCACGAGCACGATCGGGATCTGCACCAGCGGATAGAGGTCGCCCAACCAGACGAAGAAGCTGTTGAGCGAGAACCCGAGGGTCGTCGGTGCGGCGTCCTCATCGCCGCCGCTGGCCAGCAGCAGCACGAGCAGCGCGACCGCGGCCACTCCGGCGACGACGGCGCCGACGCCCGCGGCGCGTCGGACGGTGTTCTTCCTGGTGCGCGGCGTCGCCTCGTCGGGAACGGGCGGTGCGGGCGCATCGGTGGCTGTCGGCGTCGACATTGCCTCCCCTTACTGAGTCTTCGGACGGTACCGGTGAGAGGACGGCGGAGCCACGATCGCGACTCCGCCGTCCTCGTGGTCGGTCAGTTGTCGTAACCGGCCTGGATCTCGGCGAGCACGTCATCGGTCGACCGGCCGTCGATCCAGTTGACCATGCCCTTCCAGAAGGAGCCCGAACCGACCGTGGCCGGCATCAGGTCGGAGGCGTCGAAACGCACGACCGTGCTCGGGTCCTGCAGCAGCGTCATCGCGTCGGTGAGGAACGGGCTCGACGCGAGCGACGGGTCGGCGCCCTTGTTGGCGGAGATCACACCGCCCAGCTCCACGCGCGCGTCCGCGAACTCCGGCGTCGACATGTACTCGACGACCTGCTGGACCGCGTCGTCGTCCGAGAAGGCGGCGACGAACTCGCCACCGGCCTCGACGTAGGTCTCGCCATCCGCATCGAAGCCGGGCAGGAGGAACGCGTAGACGTCACCGTCGGGCGCGACCGTGGGGGTCTCGCCGTCGGCGGTCTGCACCTCGAGGAAGTTCGAGGAGAGGAACGACGCCTGGTGCGTCAGCGCGCAGCTGCCGTCCGCGACCTTCGCCGCGACGTCGCCGAACGCCGTCGAGTTGATGCTCTTGACGTCGCCGAAGCCGGCGTTCACGTATGCCGGGTCGAGCAGCACGGTGCCGAGCGTGTCGAACGCGTCCTTGATGGGCTGGTCGGTGAACGCCACATCGCCGGCCACCCAGTCGTCGTAGACGTCGGCACCCGACTGCCGCAGCACCAGGTCCTCGATCCAGTCGGTGCCCGGCCAGCCGGACGCCGCATCCGAGGAGAAGCCGGCGCACCACGGCGCCGCGCCCGTCGTCTGCTGGATGGTCTGCGTGAGCGTCATGAGCTCATCCCAGGTCGTCGGCACCTCGACGCCCCACTCGGCGAAGCTCGAGGGCGAATACCAGACGTAGCCCTTGACGTTCGCGAGCATGGGCGCCGCGTAGAAGGTGTCATCGAGCGACCCGTACGACTTCCAGTCCTCCGACCAGTACTCGTCGACGTTCGCCGACACCGCGTCGCTCGCGGGCTGCACCTCGCCGGTCTCGATCAGCGTCTTGAGCAGACCCGGCTGCGGGACGATGGCGATGTCGGGCGCCGAGCCTCCGGCGACCTTCGTGACGATGTTGCCTTCGAAGCTCTTGTCCCCGGTGTACTCCACCGTGATGCCCGTGTCCTCGGTGAACTGCGCGAACGCCTCGTTGAGCGCGTCCGCCTCGCCACCGGTGATGCCGCCGGCGATCTGCACCGTCTGACCCTCGCCCGAGCCCTCGTCGCCGGAGCCGCCCTCGGCGCATCCCGCGAGCGCGAACCCGGCGACTCCCAACAGCGCGATCGGGGCGAGAAGACGTCGCCGCTGCGATCCGACCATGTGATTCCTCCTCATTGAGTGCGTGGATGCTCCCTGCACACACGCATCGGCTTCACTCAGGAACCGATTCCACGTAAACGTAAACCACTTGCGCAAGACGCACAACCGCGTTCGATTACGACTCGATAAACGTTACCTGGGAGCGCTCCCGCACCTTCGATCTGTCCGTGGGAGCGCTCCTGCGCACAAGTCGAATTTGTGGAACCGGTTCCTTACTTCTGCCCGGAATCGTCTAGCATGTGGGACGACCTTGCCCGTCGAGGAAGAAGGGAGGTGGTCGCCGGTGAGCGGGATCGCCGACGTCGCGCGCGCGGCCGGAGTGTCGAAGTCGACCGCGAGCCGCGCGCTCAGCGGCGCAGGTTACGTCTCGGAGGAGACCCGCAGCCGTGTCGCGTCGGCGGCGGCAGCGCTCGGGTATGTGCCCTCGACGGCCGCGCAGAGCCTGTCGACCGGACGTACGCAGAGCATCGGCGTGGTCATGCCCTTCGTGAACCGGTGGTTCTTCGCCGAGGTCCTCGAGGGCATCCAGCAGGCCCTCCTCGCCCGCGGACTCGACCTCATGCTCTACGACGCCAAGCCGGGCACCGACGGGCGGCGCCGGATCTTCGAGGACGTCCTCGCTCGCAAACGGTTCGACGGAATCATCGCGGTGGGGCTCGACCCGGCCGAGGACGAGCTCGACCGCATGCTGGCGCTCGGCAAGCCCGTCGTGAGCGTCATCGGCGACGCGACCCGGACGAGCGTCGTCTCGCTCGACGACTCCCATACCGCGCAGCGCGCGACCGAGCACCTGATCGCGCTCGGGCACCGGAGGATCGTGTTCCTCGGGGCAGGCGCCGATACCCGCTGGCCGCGGGTCGAGACGACCCGCGTCGCCGGGTACGAGCAGGCGATGCGGGAAGCCGATCTGTCGGCGTACATCGCCCACACGCCGGCGGCGCTGTCGATGCCGGCGGGGTACGCCGCCGCCGTGGATCTCCTGAGCGACTCGCGCGCGCGCCCCACGGGGATCGTCGCAGTGTGCGACGAGGTCGCGATCGGGGCGATCATCGCCGCGCGGCGGCTGGGTATCCAGGTGCCGGCGGCGCTCAGCGTGGTGGGCATCGACGACCACGAGCACGCAGAGATGTTCGCCCTGACCACCCTCCGGCAGAACCCGCGCGAACAGGGCGAGACCGCCGTCGAGCTGCTCCTGCGACAGATCGCCGAGCCGGATGCGGAACCGGTTGCGATGCGGCTGAAGCCCCGCCTCGTGGTGCGCAACTCGACGGGACCGGCCGCGGCCGCCGCATCCGCCACCGTGGTCGACGGAGGGCTCGCGCCCGCCGAGTGACACACGAGCGGGGCCCCGGCCGCAGCCGGGACCCCGCTCCGACCCGCCGTGTCAGGCGCGCCGGCGTGTCATCCGCACGGTGATGCCGAGCCCCACGAGCAGCGCGCCGAGCAACGCCGTGCCGCCGACCCAGCCGTACTGTCCGCCCGTCGCGGCGAGGCCCGCACGAGCGGCGATCGACACGTCCTGCCAGCCGATCACGTCGCCGTTCTCATCCAGCACGACGAGGCGGTGGGAGCCGGTGAGGTCGGCGGGCAGCTGCACCGTGACGGTTCCGGCGGCGCTCACCTGCTGCCATCCGCCGAGCTGACGCGGGGTCGAGTGCAGCCAGACCGTCACCCACTGGCCGGCGTACTGCGTGCCGACCGAGATCGTGATCGTGGCGCCCGCGCGGAGCTCGCCGAGCAGCACCCGGATGGCGTCCTTCAGCGCCGCGACCAGTTCCGCCGGCGTCGCCGGCTGCGGCGTCGTCGTGGGCGGGGTGCCGGGACCCGTGCCCGGGAGCGTCGGCGGAACCGTCGTCGAGGTCACGGTGATCGGCACGCGCACCTCGGTACCGGTCTCGGGGGCCTGCAGCACGACCGTGCTGTTCGCCGCGGCGTCCGCGGGCACCGTGAGCGAGACGCTCGCCGCGCCCCCGCTGACCGGGATGGGATCGAACACCGTGGTGCTCCCCTCGACGCTCGCGAGCAGCGAGGTGGTCGCCGGGCTCCCGAGCGAGGTGAGGTCGAGCCCGGAGACCTGGAACGTCAGGGTCTCCCCCGCCGCCACCGCATCCGGGACGCCGGTGACCTGCGCGCTGCGGCTCGCGAACGAGGGGGCGAGGTCGGGGTGCGCCCCGAGGTAGGCGATCCAGGCGTCACGGTCGACCAGGCCCGAGTCCCGGGTGTCCGCGCCCTCGGCGAACGTGCCGAAGTTGTCGCCGCCCTGCAACAGGAAGTTGAACGATCCGACGCGGTACTCGGCCGTGGGATCGATCGGCTCCCCGTCCACCCACACCCCGGTGATGTGCTCGCCGCGCGGCGCCGCGGCGTCGAAGGTGTAGGACACGTTCTCGGACAATCCGAGCTGCAGGTACGTGCGCGACGAGCCGTCCGGCTGCCACTGCTCCTCCAGCACGTCCACGAACTGCGCGCCGGTGAGCGTCGTCGTCCAAAGGTTGTTCACGAACGGCAGGACCGCATTCGCCTCCGCATAGGTGATCACGCCGTCCGGTGCGCGGTAGAGCTCGTCGCGCAGGCCGCCGGGGTTCACGACACCGATCTCGGCGCCGCCACGGTCCGCATCCGCGAGCGATTCGCGGAGCGCGTCCGCGACCAGGTTGCCGAGCGTCGACTGCGAGCCGCGGTCGTCGCGCTGGCCGCCCGTGTATACGCCGTCGACGACGGAGCCGCCGCGGAAGGCCGTGGTGATGTCCGCGATCACCGAGCCGACCGGCTGAGCGCCCACGATCTCGGCCTGGGTGAGCGCCGCATCGACGATCCCGGCGACCTCGGCGACCCGCGGGTACGTCGCGATCAGTTCCGCATCGAGAGCGGCACTGGCCGCATCCGTCGCGTCGTCGTCGTCCTCGAAGACCTCCGACGCGAGCCGGCTCACGTTCTCCTGCGAATAGCCGGTGACGTCGCCGGTATCGGGATCGATCTCGAGCACGATCTGCCCGATGTGCTCGCCGTAGTTGCCGGTCTGGAGGACGGGGCGCGTCGCGCCCGCCTCACCCGGCACCGGAGCGTCCCACGCGTACTGCTGGTGCGTGTGACCGGTGAAGATGACGTCCACCGCCGCCGCGGTGTCGGTGACGATCGACGCGAACGCGCCGCCCTCGGCGAGCTCGTCCTCGAGCGTGTGCTCCGAGCCGAGCTCGTCGCTCGCGCTCTCGGTCGCGCCCTCGTGGTACTCGGCGACGATGACGTCCGCCTCGCCGTTGGCGGGGTCGCCGTCGGTCAGTTCGCCCGCCACCCGGTTCACGGCTTCGACGGGGTCCCCGAAGTCGAGATCCGCGATGCCACCGGGCGACACCAGTGTGGGGGTCTCCTCGGTGATGGCGCCGATGACGGCGACCGTGAGTCCGTCCACCTCGAGGAGCTCGTACTCGGCGAGCGCCGGATCGGTGGTCCCCCGGTGGTAGACGTTGGCCGCGAGGTACGGGAACTCGGCCGCCTCCGCCACGCGACCCGTGAGGTCGCCGTAGCCCTGATCGAACTCGTGGTTCCCCGTCGCCGCCGCGTCGAGCTCGAGGGCGTTCAGCACGTCGATGGTGGGCTTGTCCTTCGCGAGGGATGACGCGAACAGGGATGCGCCGATATTGTCGCCCGCCGAGAGGAACAGCGTGTTCTCCTCGCCGTACTCGGCGCGCAGCTGCTCGACCGTCCCGGCGAACTTCACCGTGTTCTCATCGATCCGGCCGTGGAAGTCGTTGATGTTGAGCAGGTTGAGCTCCACCGTCGGATCGAGGTCGAGGCCCACCACAAGCGGATCGTGGTCGCTCGAACGGAACGGCGACTCGTCGAAGAAGTTCGTGGCGTTGTAGTTGTGGCGGCTGTACTCCAGAGCGATCGACTCGACCGAGTTGATGTTCCAGATGTCCGAACCCGTCACGAGCTGCTCCCCGGCCGTGGAGGCCAGGATGTGATCGAGCGAGCCCACCGCGCCGTCGAAGGAGTACGTGTACTCGCCCTCGGGGGCGATGTCGACGTAGCCCGCCCCGTAGAGGACCTGCATCGGATCCTCCTGCGTGTAGGAGTTGAAATCGCCCATCAGGAAGACGGCGTCCGTTCCGATGTCGGTCTTCATCGCCTCCGCGAAGTCCACCAGCGCTTCGGCCTGAGCGACCCGCGACGCGTTGGATGCGCCCTGCCCGTCGCCCATGTCGGCATCTGCACCCTCACCCGAGCCTTTCGACTTGAAGTGGTTGACGATCGCGATGACGGCGTCGGCCGCATCACCGCCGGCGGGCACGAAGGCCTGCGCGAGCGGGCGGCGGGCGTTGCCGAACGCCGGATCGTCGAGGATGACCGAGTCGCCGAGCGTCTCGACGGCCGCCTTCTTGTAAATGAAGGCGGTGCGGATCACATCCTCGTCCGCGGGGACGTGGGAAGGCGACGGGACGTACGCCCACTGCTCCGACCCGAGCGCCGCGTTGAGCGCTGTCACCAGGGTCTCCACCGCCGCGTCGCGGTCGTCTCCCGCGATGAGGGAGTTCTCGATCTCCTCGAGCGAGACGACCTCCGCACCGAGCTCGTTGATCGCGGCGACGATCTTCGCCTGCTGGCGGGCGAGGTCGTCGTCCTCGGCGGCGCCGCGGGGTCCGTCACCGCAGTCCCTCGCGGTCACGCGGTTGCCGTCGCGGTCGGTGTAGTACGTGCAGCTGCCACCGGCTGCGACCCAGTCTGCCGCGGTCGTCGTGAAGTAGTTGAGCACGTTGAAACTGGCGATCTGGATGTCGCCGCCGACATCCTTCGGGGACTGCTCACGCGTGTTCGCGAACGTCGCGGGCTGCACGGTCGAGGCGTTCTCGAGCGTCAGCTGCTCGGTCGGCTGGAAGTTCCACAGCTCGTTGCGGTAGTCGAGGATCACCGGGGCGGTGAAGGTCACGGGCGCCCCGACCCGCACGGGGGCGGTCGTCGACAGGTACGGCAGCGGGATGGATTTGTTCGCCGTCGACAGGAAGTTGACCGAGGCGCCGTCGTCGAGCGTGACGGCGCGGGCAGCGTTGTCGGCGACCGCGGCGTCGTACTCGGGGGTTCCGGGCCGCGCGACCTCGGTCGGGGTGAGCAGCGGCGTCGTCCCCGAGGCCAGCCCGATCGAGGCGAAGGAGTTCGTGTCGTAGACGTCGCTCACCGTGAAGTCGCCCTGCGGGGCGAGCAGCATGTTCTCGAAGGTCTCGCGGGCGGCGGCCGACGCGGGCAGCGCGACCGTCGCGGGCTCCACGGGTGCCGCAACGGCGGGAAGAACGACGACGTCGGTCGTCGCAGCGGGGGTGAGCTCGGTGAGCCCGTTGTACTCGCTCACCGCTCCGGTGACGGCGACATGGTCGCCGATCGCGACCGAGGCGGCGACGGCGGCATCCCCGTAGACGAAGATCGCGTCGGATGCGGTGTGCGCCGCAGGATCGATGGCACCGCCGGTGCCGGCGGTCTGCAGCACGAAGCCGGTGAACCCGCCGGTGCGGTACGCCGCGGTCACGACGCCCTCGGTCGTGACGGTCCGCCCCGCGAGGGGGCTCGCCTCCCCGGTTCCCTGGATGTCGGCGATGGCGACAACATCCGGCTCTTCCGGATCCCCCGTCTCGGTCGGGGTGGGAGTGGGAGTCGGGGTCGGGGTGCCGGTGGGCTCCGGGTCCGGAGCGTCACCCGAGGACGACTGCGGGGTGATGACAGCCGGGTGGGTGAAGTCCGCAGCGTTGACGTCGGTGTCCGCGAACCCGGTGCGCGCGAGGGAGTTGGGCGTGCCGTTCGGGCCGGTGACCGGGGCGACGGCACCCTCGAACGTGTTCGAGGTGCCGTATCCGAGCAGGTCGACCACGTCGGCCGCGCCGACGACGGAGCCCGTGGGCAGCGTCAGCGGTGCAGCGGTGTCGGCGAGGTACAGGGTGCCGGTGGTACCGGACGCGCCGAAGGTCTTGTCGAAGGCGAGGTCGGGCGTGACCGGGAGGGCGTCCCCGGCCGACCCGTTGCCGCGCCAGGAGATGAGGAAGTACTCGCCGGGGTCGATCGTGCCGGACAGCGCCTCGTTCACGGACGGTGCGCCCGCGGTGGTCGCGGAGCGGTACTGCAACGACCAGCCGTCGAGGCTCTGCGCAGCGCCGCCGGCGTTGTAGAGCTCGATGAACTTGTTCGTGAACGGTGCGCCGTTGCTGCCGCCCTTGAGGTAGGCCTCGTTGATGACGACGTCGGCGGGTTCGGCCGCAACGGCCGCGGCGGGAACGAGCATCCCGCCGAGGATGGCGGTTCCGACGCCGATGGCGAGGGCCGAGAATCGATGCGATCGCGGTGAAGACGACATGGATCTCCTGGGGTATCTGGGGGGACTCCAGGAGACTACGTAACCTGCCGCCGGGACGCGCTTACGGGCAGATGACGATCCGGTGAGACTGTTCTCATCTCGGAACGGTCCCGTTCTCATCGAGAGATGCGTGCGGCGGTGCGGATGACGCACCACACACGAAGGCCCCGGATGCGAACCGCATCCGGGGCCTTCGTGACAGGCGGAATTACTTGAGGGTCACCGTGGCGCCGGCAGCCTCGAGGGCCTCCTTCGCCTTCTCGGCGGTCTCCTTGTTGGCGCCTTCGAGGACAGCCTTGGGGGCACCGTCGACGACGGCCTTGGCCTCGCCGAGGCCGAGCGAGGTGAGCTCGCGGACCGTCTTGATGACCTGGATCTTCTTGTCGCCGGCAGCCTCGAGGATGACGTCGAAGGAATCCTTCTCCTCGACCTCTTCCGCAGCGCCACCCGCACCCGCGGCACCGGCAACGGCGACGGGGGCGGCAGCGGTGACGTCGAACTTCTCCTCGAACGCCTTGACGAACTCGCTGAGCTCGACGAGGGTCAGGCCGGCGAACTGCTCGAGCAGCTCCTCAGTGGTGAGCTTAGCCATGATGTATCTCCTAGATTGATGGGGTTTGTGGGGACGAGAACGCCGGCCGCTTACGCGGCCTCAGCGGTCTCCAGCTTTTCGCGAAGCGCATCGATGGTCGCGGCAGCCTTGCCCATCGTCGCCTTCATCATGCCCGCAGCCTTCGCCAGCAGAACCTCACGGCTCTCGAGCGAGGCGTACTTGTTGACCTCGTCGGCGGTGAGGGAGTTGCCCTCGAACACGCCGCCCTTGATCACGAGAAGCGGGTTTGCCTTGGCGAAGTCACGCAGAGCCTTGGCAGTGGCGACGAAGTCGCCGTGCACGAAAGCGACAGCCGACGGACCCTTGAGGTCGTCGTCCAGCGCCGTGATCCCCGCGTTGTTCGCGGCGATCTTGGTCAGCGTGTTCTTCACCACGGCGTACTCGGCGTCCTGACGGATGCTGTTGCGCAGCTGCTTGAGCTGGGCAACCGTCAGACCGCGGTACTCGGTCAGCAGGACGGCGTTCGAGCTCTCGAAAGACTTCGTGAGCTCGGAGACCGTTGCATCCTTCTGCGCCATGGTCACTCCTTGGTGGATTCGGGACGCCGCGCGGTGGCGGGGCGTCGACCGGAGACCTGACCGGAAAAACAGAAGAGCTCCGGCGCAAGCGCACGGAGCTCGGTTCTCGGGAGAATCGTTCGTGACACCTGCGCGGGCCCCTGCTTTCGCAGTGCTTCGGTCATCATGCGTTCACACGCACGACGATGACCAGCGGTCTTCGGCTCCGCCCAGACTACGCGACACCCGGCATCACGCCAAATCCGCGCCGCGGAGGCGATGCGCCGACACGGTCGACCCGGGCGCCGGGTGTCGCGCCGGGGCGGCCGGCGACTCGGGCGTACGCTCGACGGGTGACCCCCGAACTCGCCGCCCGGATCGTCGCAGACTCCCGCGACCGGGTGGCGTGGATGCGGGCCCGCTCGCGCGGGATCACCGCCACCGACGTCGCCGGACTCACCAGCGAGCGTGCGATCATCAAGGCCGCGGACGCGAAGCTCGGCGGCGGGGCGCGCTTCTCGGGCAACGCCTACACCGACCACGGGCGACGCCGCGAACCCGAGATCGCCGCCTGGGTCGCGGCGACCCACGGCATCCTCCCCTCCAGCGCGCTCTTCCACGCCGTCGTCGAGAAGCGGCACCTGGCGACTCCGGACGGCATCGGCATCGACGGCGACGGGCGCGTCATCCTCGCCGAGATCAAGACGACCAACAAGTCCTGGCGCTCGATCCCCCGCGGATACCTCCGCCAGGTGTGGTGGCAGCAGCACGTGCTCGGCGCCGAACGCACCCTCGTGGCATGGGAGCAGCACGACGCCTTCGTGCCGGTCGACGACGAGCCGAGGTGCGCGTGGGTCGAACGGGACGAGGCGGAGATCGCGAAGCTCGTGCGTCTCGCGACCTCGCTCATCGACGAGCTGTACTACCGCACGACCGGCGCACGTCCCGCAGCCCCCGCGCCGACGACGACCGCGCGTTCCGCGTACCGCGCGCTCGCACTCGCGGACTGACCCCCGCCGGGGCGGTCGCCTCCCGATACCCCGCCGAGGAACGGCGGAGTTGTCGGTGCCCGGACGACGGAGATCCCGCATCCGGGAATAGTTGACCCTTCTCAACGATTGAGTTTATAGTTGACCAAGCTCAACCGTTGATTCAAATCAACCTTCGCGCGACCGTCGCCGCGCCGTTCACCCCTACGAAGGAATCCGCTATGTCCGCGCCCACCGCAACCGCTCCCGAGGCGGTCAGCAAGAAGCAACGGCGTCGAGTGCTCGAGGCCTTGTCCGGCCTCCTGCTCGGCATGTTCGTCTCCATGCTCGCCTCGACCGTCGTCTCGACGTCCCTCCCGGTCATCATCCACGACCTCTCGGGCGACCAGGCCTCCTACACCTGGGTCGTCACGGCGACCCTGCTGACCACGGCCATCTCCACCCCCATCTGGGGGAAGCTCGCCGACCTGTTCAACCGCAAGCTCCTGTTCCAGCTCGCGATCGCGATCTTCGTGCTCGCGACGGCCGCGGCCGGGTTCTCGCAGGACCCGTCGACGCTCATCGCGTTCCGCGCGGTACAGGGTCTCGGCGCCGGTGGCCTCGCCGCACTCAGCCAGGTCATCATGGCCGACATCATCAGCCCCCGCGAGCGCGGGCGCTACATGGGTCTGTTCGGCGCCGTCATGGCCGTCGCCACCGTCGGCGGCCCGCTGCTCGGCGGCGTGATCACCGACGCGCTCGGCTGGCGCTGGAACTTCTTCGTGGCGCTCCCGTTCGCGATCGCCGCCCTCATCATCGTGCAGCGCACGCTGCACCTCCCGACCCGCGCGAAGAAGAAGGTCTCGATCGACTACCTCGGCATCGTGCTGCTCGCCGCCGCCGTGTCGCTGCTGCTCATCTGGATCACGCTCGCCGGCGACTCGTTCGAATGGTGGAGCCTCCAGACCGGACTCATGGTGGGCGGTGCGATCGTCGCGACGGCGCTGTTCATCCTCGTCGAGCTGCGCTCGAAGGAGCCCCTGGTGCCGCTCACCCTGTTCCGCAACCGCACCTTCACGCTGGCCGTGATCGCGTCGCTCGCCACCGGGCTCGCCATGTTCGGCGCGTCGGTGTATCTCAGCCAGTACATGCAGCTGGCGCGAGGCGCCACACCGACCGAGGCCGGCTTCATGACGATCCCGATGATCGGCGGTCTCCTGATCTCGTCGATCGTGGTCGGCGCGCTGATCACCCGGTTCGGCCGGTGGAAGCCGTACCTGCTCGTCGGCAGCGTGTTCCTCGTCGCCGGCGCGTGGCTTCTCTCGACGATCCACTACGACACGAAGTTCTTCCTCGTCTCGGTCTACATGTTCCTGCTCGGCGCGGGCGTCGGCATGACTATGCAGAACCTCGTGCTGGTCGTGCAGAACACCTCCCGGCCGTCCGAGATCGGCGTCGCGAGCTCGGGAGTGACGTTCTTCCGCAGCCTCGGCGGCACGATCGGCGTCTCGGTCATGGGCGCGGCCGTCTCCACCCGCGTGATCGACCTGGTCGCCACTCGCAAGGACGAGATCGGTGCCGCGCTCGCGACCCTGGGCGACCAGGCATCGACGTGGGCGGCCCAGCTGCAGAGCGGCACGCTTCCCCAGGTGGCCAGCATGCCCGAGGCGCTGCGCGTCATCTTCGAGGACATCTACGCGAACGGGATCTCGCACGCGTTCCTGATCGCGGTGCCCGTCGCCGTGCTGAGCCTCATCGCCATCGTGTTCCTGCCGAACAAGCCGCTGACCACGATGACCACCAGCGAGCGCATCTCCGCCAGCGAAGCGGACCTCGCGACCGTCTCGGTGCCCGAGGCCATGAGCACGCTCACCGCCACCGGCGCGGTGCGCACGACGGACGCGGGAGCCGATGGGTCCGGCTCCCACCGTTAAGGTGACATCGATGGACGATCGATCGGACTCGGGGGCGCGCATCGACGCGGTGCGCGCCCTCGAATCCGACTTCGGCGAGCTGATGGCCCGCATCCGCCGGATCATCAGCGAGAACGCCACGAGCGTCAGCCCCGGCATGCTGCCGGGCGCCTACAAGGTGTTCACGACGATCGTGGCTCGCGAGTCGGTGACCCAGTCGGCGCTCGCGGAGATCCTGCTCGTCGACAAGGGGCAGCTCAGCCGCACGGTGCGTGAGCTCGAGCAGCTGGGCCTCATCCAGCGCTCCCCCGACCCCTCGGACGGTCGATCGAGCCTGCTGTCCCCGACGGAGCACGGCCGCGAACGGCTCGCGGTGGCGCGCCGCCCGCAGGAGGACTCGCTGGCCCGAGCGCTCGACGAATGGGATCTCGAGGACATCCGCAACTTCGGCCGCCTGCTGCGCGCCCTCACCGCCGGCGTCCGCCCCGACTCGCCGACCGAGCGGTGACGTCGTTTCCACCGGCGTAACACGGTTGAGACAATCGCGGGATTGACTGGACTCGTTCCAACGGCACCCGTTGCCGACGTCGACCCACGGGAAGGGGCGACCGATGAGATTCCGGCCGCTGCGACCGACCGTCCATCCAGCCGCCGAGGCTGCCGAGCCGCCGGTGCCGCCCGATCTCATGCGCGCCGCGGTGATCGATCGCACGGGTGAGGCCGATGCCCTCCACGTCGCCGACCTGCCGGTGCCCACGCCCGTGCTCAGCGAGTTGCTCGTGCGGGTCGTGGCTGCGGGAGTCAACCCGATCGACGCCAAGACCCGGGCCGGCGCCGGCGTCGCCGCCGCCATCGCGTCGTACCCGGTCGCGCTCGGTTTCGACTTCAGCGGGGTCGTCGTGTCGTCGCCGTTCGAGGCGCATCCGTTCCCCCCGGGCACAGAGGTGTACGGGATGGTGCCGTTCCCCCGCACCGGCGGCTCCTACGCCGAGTACGTGACGGTTCCCTCGCAGTCCCTCGCGCGCAAACCCGCGAGCCTCTCGCACGTCGAGGCCGCGGGCGTACCGCTCGCCGCTCTCACCGCCTGGGGGCTGGTGGTCGAGACCGCGCTCGCGCACGAGGGCCAGCGGATGCTGATCCATGCCGGAAGCGGCGGGGTCGGGCATTTCGCGGTGCAGCTCGCCGCCTATTTCGGGGCGCACGTGACGGTCACCGCCTCCGATCGCAATGCGGCGTGGCTGCGGGAACTCGGCGCCGCCGTCGTGCTCGACTACGCCACCACCCGCTTCGAGGAGCACGTGTCCGACGCGGACGTCGTGATCGATCTCGTCGGCAACACCGCGGACGACATCGGCACGCGCTCGCTGCAGGTGCTGCGCCCCGGGGGCCTGTACGTCATGGTGCCCTCCGGCGGATGGCCGGGCTACGCCGAGGCCGCCGCGGCCGCAGGCGTGCGGGCCACGAGCTACAAGGTGATCCCCGACGGCGACGTTCTCGCGACCCTCGCCCGGCTCCTCGATTCGCGCGCGGTGCAGGTCTACATCGACGAGGTGTTCGCGCTCGCCGATGCCGCCGCCGCCCACGTGGCGCTCGAGCGGGGACACACCCGCGGCAAGACGGTCCTCCGGGTCAGCGAGACCTGACCGGCGCCCGCAGCACGCGCCGCGCCTCGGCGGCCACGGCATCCGCGGTCGCCCGCAGGATCGCCGACTCGATGCTCCACTGCTGCCAGTAGAGCGGCACATCGATCGGGGCGCCGCCGAGGCGCTCGAGCCTGCCGGTCGCGAGGGCGTCCGCGGACTGCACCTCCGGCAGCATCCCCCATCCCAGCCCCGCCTCGACGGCCAGGGTGAAGTCGCGGGATCCCGGCACGTAGTGCCGGGGCGGCGCGACGGGATCGATCCCGCGGCCCCGGAGCCACCGGGACTGCAGCTCATCCCGTCGATCGAAGTCGACGACCGCGACGGATGCCGGATCCGCCGCCATGCGCGCGGCCAGGGGCGGGACGGCCACGGCCTCGTACCTCATGGTGCCGAGTGCCGCCACCCGGCACCCGGGCACGGGCTCCGCCTGCGAGGTGACGGCGGCGACCACCTCTCCCGACTCCAGCAGGGATGCCGTGAAGTCCTGGTCGTCGCGGTGCAGGTCGAACACGACGCCGTGCACGCCGGCGACCTCCGCCAGCGGACGGAGGAACCAGGTCGCCATGGAGTCGGCGTTCACGGCGAGGGGCAGGGTCACGGCGCGCGCGCCCGCATCGGCCTCCGCGTGTGCACCGAGCTCCGCCAGGGTGTCCTGGGCGAGCAGCGCGTATTGGCGCGCGAGACGCACGACGCGTGCGCCGGCCTCCGTCGGCCGTGCCGGTTTCGCGCGGACGAGCAGCACCCGCCCGAGCCGGTCCTCGAGCACCCGGATGCGCTGGCTCACCGCGGACGGTGTGATGTGCAGGCGCCGCGCCGCCGCATCCATCGTGCCCGTATCCACGACCGCCGCGAGGGTCTCGGCGAGCTCTGTCGGAATGGTGGTCATGAGCACAGCTTATGCGGGGACAGAAATGTGAACTGGAGTTGATGATCGACGGGGCTTACCGTCGCTCGTATGACATCCGCTCTGCTCGCCGGCCTCGCCCTGGGGCTGTCCCTCATCGTCGCGATCGGCGCGCAGAACGTGTTCGTGCTGCGGCAGGGCATCCGACGCCAGCATGTCCTGGCGGTCGCGCTCGTGTGCATCGTCTCCGACGCGGCGCTGATCGCGGCCGGCGTCGCGGGGCTCGGCGTGGTGATCCACGCGGCGCCGTGGGCGGTCGACGTCGCGCGCTGGGCGGGCGCGATCTTCCTGCTCGGCTATGCCGCCCTCGCCGCGCGGCGCGCATGGCGCCCCTCTGGGGACGCGCTACGCGTGGCGACGTCGGACACCGCGCCGGGTGCGCGGCCGGCGGGGCGGATGGCAACGAACGGGCCCCCCGGCGGGGCCGGCACGCGAACGAGGCTGCGCCCGTCGCGGACACCGCTCGCGCCGGCACTGCTCACGTGCCTCGCGCTCACCTGGCTGAACCCGCACGTCTACCTCGACACCGTCTTCCTGCTGGGGTCGGTCGCAACGGCCCACGGGACGGACCGATGGTGGTTCGCCGCGGGCGCGATGCTCGCCAGCGCCGCCTGGTTCCTCTCGCTCGCCTACGGAGCCCGCCACCTCGGACGCTGGCTGTCGACACCGCGGGCATGGCGTGTGCTCGACGGCGCGATCGCGGTCGTGATGGCCCTCATCGCCGTGAGTCTCGTCCTGACGCCCTGACCGGCGCGGATGCGGCGGGTCGGGGCGTCAGGAAGGCACGATGGGGGGATGATCCGCCGCGTCCATGTCACCGTCGAGGGCCGCGTCCAGGGCGTCGGCTACCGCTACGCCACCCGGGCCGAAGCCGTGCGACGCGGCATCGACGGCTGGGTGCGCAACCGCGTGGACGGCACCGTCGAGGCGGAGCTGCAGGGCGCGGACGCCGCCGTCGCGGCCATGGTGACGTGGATGTCGAGCGGGCCGCCGTCCGCCCGCGTGACTCGCATCGAGACGGCGGCTGCCGCCACCACCGCCGAGGCCCCCGGCTTCGAGCTGCGCCCGACGGCGTAGCACCGCCGGCCGGAACGACGAAGGGGCCCCGTCCGAAGACGGGACCCCTTCGTATCTCCGGAGATCAGGAGAGCGAGTTGACGTCCAGCGGGATGCCGGGGCCGAACGTGGTCGACACCGCACCCTTCTGGATGTACCGGCCCTTCGAGCTCGACGGCTTGAGGCGCACGATCTCGTCGAGGGCGGCCTTCAGGTTCTCGTCGAGCTGCTCGGCCGAGAACGACGCCTTGCCGACGACGAAGTGCACGTTGGCGTGCTTGTCGACGCGGAACTCGATCTTTCCGCCCTTGATCTCCTCCACGGCCTTGGCCGGGTTGGGGGTCACGGTGCCGGTCTTCGGGTTGGGCATGAGGCCGCGGGGGCCGAGCACCTTGCCGAGACGACCGACCTGGCCCATGAGCTCCGGGGTCGAGACGGCGGCGTCGAACGACGTGTAGCCGCCGGCGACCTTCTCGATGAGCTCGGCGCCGCCGACCTCATCGGCTCCGGCAGCGAGTGCAGCCTCGGCCGCGGGGCCGGTCGCGAACACGATGACGCGGGCGGTCTTGCCGGTGCCGTGCGGGAGGATGACGGTGCCGCGCACCATCTGGTCCGCCTTGCGCGGGTCGACGGCGAGCTTCAGCGCGACCTCGACAGTCGAGTCGAACTTCGCCGAACCGGTCTCCTTCGCCAGCGCGACGGCGTCGGCAGGGGTGTAGAACGTGTCAGCCGCGATCTTGGACGCGGCGGCGCGGAATGCCTTGGACTTGGTAGCCATTGTCGTAATCCCCTCAGTCCTCGACCGTGATGCCCATGGAGCGGGCGGTGCCGGCGATGATCTTCGAGGCGGCCTCGATGTCGTTCGCGTTCAGGTCGGGCTGCTTGGCCTCGGCGATCTCGCGCACCTGCGCCTTGGTGAGCTTGGCCACCTTGGTCGTGTGCGGAGTCGGCGAGCCCTTGGCGACGCCTGCGGCCTTCTTGATGAGCTCCGCCGCCGGCGGGGTCTTCAGGATGAAGGTGAAGCTGCGGTCCTCGTAGACGGTGATCTCGACGGGGATGACGTTGCCGCGCTGCGACTCGGTCGCGGCGTTGTACGCCTTGCAGAACTCCATGATGTTGACGCCATGCTGACCGAGCGCGGGCCCGATCGGCGGCGCCGGGTTGGCGGCACCGGCCTTGATCTGAAGCTTGATCAGGCCGGTCACCTTCTTCTTCGGTGCCATGATGATTTCCTTTCAGCGAGCGGATGCGGCTTCCGCATCCCTCTCCCGCAGACCCGGCATCTCCGGGCAGCGGTCCGCCCGGGCGCGCGAGCGCCGACGAGCAACCTCCCCATCATACGCGACGCGACGGTATGCCGCATCCGCGGAAGACGGACGAGGGCGCCCCGGCCGCAGCCGGAGCGCCCTCGTGACGCGACGTCCCGTCGGAACGGTGAGCGTCAGAGCATCTTGGAGACCTGGTCGAACGACAGTTCGACCGGCGTCTCGCGCTCGAACAGCGACACCAGCACCGTGAGCTTGCCGCTCTCGGGCTTGATCTCGCTGATCGAACCGGGAAGGCCCGCGAACGAACCCTCCTTGATCGTGATGGTCTCGCCGATCTCGTAGTCGACCTCGGCGATGACCCGCGCAGCGACCGGGGCGCCCTTGGCGGCACCCGACTTCGCGGGGGCGACCTCCTTGACCTCGACCAGGCTCTTCAGCATGTTGAAGGCCTCCTCGAAGCGCAGCGGCGTCGGGTTGTGGGCGTTGCCCACGAAGCCCGTGACGCCGGGCGTGTGGCGCACGACCGACCAGGTGTCCTCGTTGAGCTCCATGCGCACGAGCACGTAGCCCGGGATGCGCACGCGCGTGACCATCTTGCGCTGGCCGTTCTTGATCTCGACGACGTCCTCCATCGGGACCTCGACCTGGTAGATCTCCTCTTCGACCTCGAGCGTCGACTTGCGCTGCTCGATGTTGGCCTTCACCTTGCGCTCGAAGCCGGCGTAGGAGTGGATGACGTACCACTTGCCCTCGAGCGAGCGCAGCTCGGCACGGAACGCCTCGTACGGGTCGGCGTCCTCGTCGGCCTCTTCTTCGACCTCGTCGACCACGGATGCGGCGGCTTCGACCTCGGCGACGAATTCCTCGTCGAGCACAGGAGCATCCGGCTCGCCGTTGATGTCGGGTCCGTCGTACGGGGTCACTTCGTCGGCCTCCTCGGCGTCGCGCTCAGCCACTTCGTCGGCGAGCGAATCGGCGAGCACCTCGGCGGCGGCCTCGGCCTCGTCCGCCTTGTCGATCTCGAGCGCGTCGTTCACGATGGCGTCCGCCTCCGGGTCCTCGATGTCGATGTCCTCGGTACCGGCGTCGTCCTCGTCGTCCGCATCAGGGTCCTCGATGTGGAGGGCGATGTGCTCGGCCGGCTCGACCGAGCGCTCTTCGGCGGCGAGGGTGTTGCCCTCCTGCGCCTCGTCGTCCTCGCTGGACTGCTCGGCAGCGGTCGCCCAGTCGGCGTCGTCGGTGTATTTCTCAGACACTTTGCGTACTTCTCTCGTTCGTGGGGGCGGAACGCAGTCCGCGCGCGCGATCTCAGACGGCGGGGACGCCGAACACGACGGTCGTCAGCCAGACGAACAGCACGTCGAGGCCGTAAACGACCGCCATCATCACGACGACGAATCCGAGGACCACGCCGGTGAACTTCAACAGCTCCTTGCGGGTCGGCGTGACGACCTTGCGGAGCTCGGCGAAGACCTGACGGATGAAGATGACGATGCGGGCGAAGACGTTGGGCTTCTTCTCACGCGCGGCACCGCCGCCGACGGCGACGACGTCGCCCTTCGGGTCGTCCTGGACCATGCACCCACCTGAATCACTTAACGTGTGCCAGCAAGCGCTGACGCGCAGGGCGGACAGGAATCGAACCTGCAACCTGCGGTTTTGGAGACCGCTGCTCTGCCAATTGAGCTACCGCCCTAGAGGCCCGGAGGCCTCGCGTCCGCACTCCTGCCGTGTCCGATCAAGGGGATCGCCCGAAGCCGGGCACGGCGAAAGAATGCAGACTTCAACTGCATGATCCAGTGTACGGCATGCCCAGAGGCGCCGCGAATGCGGCCGGCGTCAGGGCGCGATGCACGGCGTGAACACGGCGATCACCAGGGCGGGACCGTCGGCCGTGAGGGCCACCACGACGTCGCGGTCGGAGATCCGCGCGACCTGCTGCGGACCCGACGAGTGGATCGCCGTCCATTCCTCGGGCTCGAGCGTGTCGGCCAGTCCGTCGCGGATGCGGCGGGTGTCGGCGTCGGTCGTCGTGATCGAGAGCGTCGCCGTCGCGGTGAGCGCCGTCTGAGTGCGCTCGTCCTCGGTCCCGCAGGACTGCTCGGTCGGATCCGCGGTCTGCAGGGCGCGGACCACGGCGGCGTCCTCCGCGGCCGTCCGCGCGACGAGTTCGCCGAAGACGGCCTGCGCCTCGTCGCGCGCGAGCTGCGGGTCCGGGGCGGCGCACCCGGCGAGCAGCAGCACCGCGGCGAGGCACATCACGACCGAGCTGCGCAGCCGCGTCACGGGCGCACCACCGCCTCGACCTCGTAGTCCTCGGCGACCGGTTCCGCGATCGGCACCCCCAGGGAGGCGAGGTGGTCGAGCAGCCAGCCGTCGTGCCAGCCCTCGATCGAGCACGGCGCAGAGGTCGACGCGTACCGCCAGGCCGGGATCCCGTGCTGATACACCGCGCGGCAGCTCGCGTCCGCCTCGAGCTCGGGACCGTACGCATCCTCGGCGACGCCGACGCGGTCCGCGGCGAGGAACGCCGCATAGAACGTCTGGTACTGGTACCAGTGCATCACCTCGTGCACGAAGATCGCCCAGACGCCGTCCTCGGTGCCCGGTTCCCATGCCAGGAGCACCGAGTTCGGGAAGCGGGTGTCGAAGCAGCCGCCGAGGACCAGGACGTAGGGGCCGTCGCCGCCCGCCCGATAGCCGCAGTTGTCGGCGCCCGCGTCGAGGACGAGCTGTACCTGCGGCGCTCCGATCGCCTCGAGGAATCCGCGACCGAGCGGATCGCCGCCCGGCATCGCCTGTCCCCCGGGGTTCGGCTCGGTGACCGTCGGCGCAGCGGTGCCGGCCCGCCATGCCTCGGCCTGATCCTGCTCCGCGGTCCACGCCGTCAGCGCCTGTCGGAATGCCGTGCCCTGCTCCTCGGTGCGCTGGGCGGTGTCTGCGACGCGGTCGAACTCCGCCTCCACCACACCCTGCTGCACCGCGGTGACGGCACGCGCCGCGAGCGCCCGCTCGTGCGCGTCGATGAGCAGCCAGGTCGTCGTCGCCGCCGCGCCGCCGAGCAGGAGCACGCCCACGACCACGGAGAGTGCGATCCACAGCCGACGCCGCGATCGACGCGTCGGCGGCGGGGCCTCGGTGGGAGCGGGACCCGATTCCGATTCCGATTCCGAGCCCGATTCCGCGGTCTCCCCCGACGCCGCGATCAGCCCTGCGTCCTCGCGCGGCTCGGCCTCCGCTCCGATGACGGCTCCCGGGTCCGGCGGCGCGACGCCGTCGCCCCCCGCATCCGTCGTGCCGCCGTGGTGCATACGCCCATCATCCCCCGTGCGGGGTCGACCTGCGGATCACCCCGCGACGCGGACGAGTTTCTTGTTGACGAACTCGTCGGCGGCGAGCAGTCCCATCTCCCGCGAGGTGCCGGACCGCTTGACGCCGCCGAACGGCAGCTCGGGCGAATCCGCCAGCACGCAGTTCACGTACACCATCCCGGCATCGATCGCGTCGGCGACGCGATCGGCCTGCGCGGGATCGGTGGTGAAGACGTAGGACCCCAGCCCGAAGGTGGTGTCGTTCGCGAGCGCGACCGCATCCTGCTCGCTCGCGACCCGGTAGACGACCGCGGCCGGCCCGAAGAGCTCCTCGCCGTACACGTCCATCTCGGGCGTGACGTCGGCCAGCACGGTGGGGGCGTAGAACGCCCCGTCCCGATGCCCTCCGGCGACCAGGCGCGCCCCCTGGGACACCGCCGTGCTCACCTGCTGCTCGAGCCGTTGCGCGGCCGCGAGCGACGAGAGCGGACCGAGCACGGTGTCCTCCGCGAACGGGTCCCCCATCTTCACGCCGGTCATCGCCGCGGTGAACTTGGCGAGGAAGTCCTCGTACAGGTCGTCGGCCACGATGAAGCGCTTCGGCGCGTTGCACGACTGGCCGTTGTTGTCGAGACGCCCGTCGACGGCCGCCGCGACCGTGGCGTCGAGGTCCGGGGTCGAGAGCACGATGAACGGGTCGGAGCCGCCGAGTTCGAGCGCGACCTTCTTGAGGTGGCGGCCGGCGAGCTCCGCGACCGCCGAACCGGCACGCTCCGAGCCGGTGAGCGACACTCCCTGCACGCGCGGGTCGGCGATGACGGTCGCCGCCTGGTCGTTGGTGGCGTAGAGGTTGAGGTACGCCCCGGCCGGAAGGCCCGCATCCGCGTAGATCCGCTCGATCGCCGCCGACGACTCGGGGCACTGCGGAGCGTGCTTGAGCAGGATGGTGTTGGCGAGCACGAGGTTCGGGGCGGCGAAGCGCGCCACCTGGTAGTACGGGAAGTTCCAGGGCATGATCCCCAGCAGCACACCGATCGGGGCCTTCCGGACGACCGCGGTTCCCTCGCCGAGGATGTCGATCGGCTGGTCGGCGGTGATCCGCTCCGCGTTGTCGGCGTAGAACTCGGTGATGTCGGCGGCGAAGTCGACCTCGCCGAGCGCCGCCTCGGTGGTCTTGCCCATCTCCCGCACGATGATCGCCGCGAGCTCGTCTCGGCGCTCCCGGTGCAGCTCGGCCGCGCGGCGGACGAGGGCGGCCCGCTCGGCCACCGGCGTCGCCCGCCACACGCGGTACGCCGCATCCGCCGACGCGATCCTCTCCTCGAGCTCGGCGTCGCTCAGGGTGGGATAGGTCGCGAGGGTCTCGCCCGTCGCCGGATTGACGACCGCGTATTCGCTCATGAGTGCTCCTTGGGTGATGTCGGGTTCAGCGTCGGGCGCGGCGGAGCATCCATCGCGATGGTCTTGCCGCGGAAGAAGTCGGGGCGTCGCACGGCCTGCCAGATCATGATGACGACGCCCAGCAGGATGACGGTGACGCCGAGGATGAAGACGAGACCGACGCCCGCGATGTTCGACCCGCTGCCGTAGTCCGGGTCCATGCTGTCGATGAGCGTGCGCACGAACAGCACCGCGAGGATGACCCCGCCGATCAACGGGAACAGCAGTGTGAAGAACACGTTCCGCGCCGAGTCGAACCACTGCTTGCGGAAGTACCAGACGCACGCGAAGGCGGTGAGGCCGTAGTAGAAGCAGATCATCATGCCGAGCGCCGTGATGGTGTCCCAGAGCACGTTCTCGCTGACGAACCGCATGACCGCGTAGAAGACGGATGCCACGACCGCCGAGACGATCGTCGCGTACCCGGGGGTGAAGAACCGCGGGTTCACCTTCGCGAACGACGGGGGCAGCGCGCCGTAGTGCCCCATGGCGAGCAGGGTGCGCGCCGGGGAGACGAAGGTGGACTGCAGCGAGGACGCGGAGCTGGTGAGCACCGCGAGCGACACCAGGAACGCGAGGGGGCCGAGGATCGGACCCGACAGCGCGAAGAACACGTTGCTCTGGATGTCCTCGTTGCCGAGCCCGTACTCCCCCTCGCCGACGCCGGCGTACATGATCAGGGCGATCGCGAGCAGCAGGTACAGGAGCACGATGATGATGACCGTCAGGGTCGCCGCCCGGCCGGGGGTCTTGTCGGGATCCTTCGTCTCCTCGTTCATCGTGAGCGTCACATCCCACCCCCAGAAGATGAAGATCGAGAGCGAGAGTCCCGCCACGAGCGCGGTGACCGACGAGACGGCGAACGGGTCGAACCAGGAGATGTCGAACGGGGTGGCATCGAACGCGTTGCCGTTCAGGGTCGCCACGATCGCCGCTCCCGCGAAGAACACGAGCACGAGGACCTGGAACCCGACGAGGAAGTACTGCAGCTTCTGCGTGGTCTGCATGTCGCGGTACGACACGAATGTCGCGCCGAGCATGAACAGGAGGCATACCGCGACGTTGATGAACGGGTTGAAGGCGAGGTCCGCGATCTCCGGGGTGTTGGTGATCTGCGCGATCAGCAGGAAGAGGAACTCGACGGCGATCCCGGCGAGATTCGAGAGGACGAGGATCGTGGCGGCGATGAGGCCCCAGCCCGCCATCCAGCCGATCCAGGGGCCGAACGCGCGCGTCGCCCAGGTGAAGGAGGTGCCCGAGTCGGGCATGCGGTTGTTGAGCTCCCGGTATCCGAATGCCACGAGCAGCATCGGGATGAATCCGACGAGCATGATCGCGGGCACCTGGACGCCGACCTCGGACACCGTGGGGCCGAGAGCCGCGGTGAGCGTATATGCGGGTGCGATGCACGAGATACCGATGACGATGGCGCCGATGAGCCCCACCGTTCCGGCGCTGAGTCCCTTGCTCGACAGCCCCCCGGTCTCGGCGGACGCGTCGGCGCGCGGTTCGGTGGCACTCATCGGGTGGCTCCTTCCGCGGCCCGCGAGCGCGGGACGACGATCATGGGGACGGGCAGGACGTGCAGCATCTTGGCGGCCGTGGAACCGAGGAAGAGCCGACGCGGCTGCGCGAGCCGGCTGGAACCGACCATCGCCACCTCGGCGGGCAGCCAGTCGATCGCCTGCACCGCCTCCTCGATGTCCGCCCCGGATGCGGTGACCACCTCGGCCTCGATGCCCGCCGGCAGCGCGGCGTGCGCCTGGCCGAGCACGGTCTCGGCGTGGGACCGGCCCGCGAGCCGGATGAGTCCGGTATCGACGCCGACGGGCATGTCGACAGCCGCGAGCGAGAGGAGACGCAGCGGCGCGCCGGTCGCGACCGCGAGGGCGATCGCCTCGGCGAGCAGCACGTCCCCGCCCGGACGCGTGCCGATCGCCGCGGTCACCCGCGAGACCCCGGCCGTCACCGGCACCTCCCGCGCACCCTCCGGCGCGAGCACGACCGGCACATCGGAGTAGTGCATCAACTCGCTCGCCACCGTCCCGAGACGATGGCGGCCGCGGATCCCGCCGTTGGCGGCGCCCACGACGATGTGCGTCGCCTCGAACTCGTCCGCCGCCGCCACGAGGCCCTCGGCGAACGATTCCGCGTAGCGCAGGTGCGGGCGGTGGGTGACGGCATCGTGCAGGGACTCGCCGGCGCGCTCCAGCCACCCGGTCGCCGTCTCGCGGAGGTGCCGGTCGTACCCGGCGTCGGGCGGGGTGATGACCGAGCGCTCATCGCTCGGCAGGACGATGACGACGTCGAGGACGGAGTCGGAGGCGGCGGCCAGCCGCGCGCCGAGGGCGAGGGCGTCCGCGCCGGCGTCGGTCGCGGTGTACCCGACGACGATCCGCCCGCTCATCCGTGCAGCTCCGTCACGATCGCGTCGGCGGCGAGGCGCCCCATGCGGATGGCGCCGTCGACGTGCTGGTAGCCCGCGCCGGCGAGGTCGCTGCACGCGAACGAGATCGGCCCGACGGGGGTGCGCAGGTCCGCGCCGTATCGGTGCAGCCCGCCGAGGTCGAAGCTCGCGGCATACGCGCCGCGCGTCCACTCCTCGCTGCCCCAGTCGCTCTCGTAGTAGACGATCGGGTTCTTCGCCTCGGGGCCGTAGTAGTGCGACAGCGACTCGAGGATGCGCTCCTTGCGTTCGGCATCCGAGAGCCGGAACACGTCATCGGCGTGACGGTCGGAGACGAAGCCGACGAGGGTGCCGCGCTCGTCGGCGTGGTTGGTGTTGTCGTACGCCTCGTGAGACAGCTCGTACGGGCTGAAGGCGGTGCCGGACAGGCCCTGCTCGCGCCAGAACGGGCGGTCGTAGACGGCGTGCACCTTGATGACGAACCCCATCGAGAGATGCTGATGCATCTGGTGCTGCAGCCTCGGCAGCGCGGGCACGAACGAGATCCGGTCGTACAGCACCGGTGCGAGGGCGAGGATCGCCCGCCGAGCCCGCACCGTGACACCCTCGGCCACGGCGGTCACGCCCTCCGCGCCCCATTCCAACGTCCGCACCGGCTGCTCGAGGAACACGTCCTCGCCCAGGCGCTCGGCCAGCCGCAGGGGCACCTGCTGAAGGCCGCCGACGACACGCTTGTCGAGGATGAAATCGGCGTCGACGAGGTGCGAGTACGAGCCGGCGGATGCGGCCATCAGCAGGGACTGCAGCAGCGAGAAGGCGTGGGTGGGCTTGGTCAGCATGGCCGACCCCGTCGCGAAGGCGAGGTTGCGCACCGCCTCGTCGTCGTCGGTCTGCGCGCGCAGCCACCCGTCCCACGAGACGGTGTCCCACTCCGCGGCCTTCTCGTGCGCCCAGGGGCGGTCCGGGTCGATCTCGGCGACCATCGCGTCCAGCCGTTCGGTGATCTCGGCGATGACCCGCTCGGTCTCGGGCGAGACCGGGAACATCTCGCCGGTGAAGCGGTGGGCCGTGCCGTCGGGGCCGACGTAGACGCTGTCTCCCTCGCGGTACCGGCTGAAGGTCTCGAGGCCGAGCTCGGCGACGGTGTCGATGAGCGCCTGCTGGTCCGGCGAGACCCACTGGCCGCCGATCTCGAGCATGGCGCCCTCGATCACGTCGGTCCACAGCCGCCCGCCGACGCGGTCGCGGGCCTCGAGCACCGCCACCGAGAGTCCGGACTTCTTCAGCTCGTTGGCCGCGGTGAGCCCGGCGGCGCCGGCACCCACGATCACGACGTCTCTGGTGATCTCGGTCATTCGGACTCCTTCATCTCGGGTGGCCTCTGATTCTCGGGTGACGTCGGCATCGCCGGGCGTCGGGTATCGGTCGCGCGAAGGATGCTGCTCACTCTGCCGCGTCGAGCGCCGCGGCCACCACATCCAGTCCTTCGCGCAGCAGGTCGTCGCCGATCGACAGCGGCGGCAGGAAGCGGATCACGTTGCCGTACGTCCCGCAGGTGAGGACGATGACCCCCGCCGCGATGCACGCCTTCGCGACGGCTGCGGCGAGCGCCCCGTCCGGGTCCCCGGTCGCGGGGACGACGAACTCGGCCGCGACCATCGCCCCGGCGCCACGCACATCGCCCACCCGCGGGTCGCGGTCCTGCAGCTCCTGCAGCCGGCCCGTCAGGATGGCGCCGATCTCACGCGCCCTCTCGATGAGGCCCTCGTTCTCGAACACATCGATCGCGGCGAGCGCCGCCGCGCAGGCGATCGGGTTGCCGCCGTACGTGCCGCCGAGTCCGCCCGCATGGGATGCGTCCATGATGTCGGCACGGCCGGTGACGGCCGCGAGCGGCAGCCCCCCGGCGATGCCCTTCGCCGTGGTGATGAGGTCGGGGACGATGCCGAAGACGTCGCTCGCGAACATCTCGCCGGTGCGGGTGAAGCCGGTCTGCACCTCGTCCGCGATGAAGACGACGCCGTTCTCCCGGCACCAGCGCACGAGCGCTGCGAGGAAGCCCTCGGCCGGGACGATGAAGCCGCCCTCGCCCTGGATGGGTTCGATCACCACCGCGGCCAGGTTGTCGGCGCCCACCTGCTTCTCGATCATGCTGATCGCCCGGCGCGCCGCATCCGCCCCGCTCAGGCCGTCGCGGTACGGGTACGACATCGGCGCGCGGTACACCTCGCCCGCGAAGGGGCCGAAGCCGCTCTTGTACGGCATGGCCTTCGCGGTGAGGGCCATCGTGAGGTTCGTGCGCCCGTGGTAGCCGTGATCGAACGCGACGACGGCGGGCCGGCCGGTGTACTTGCGGGCGATCTTGACCGCGTTCTCGACCGCCTCGGCACCCGAGTTGAACAGCGCCGTGCGCTTGAGGTGATCCCCGGGCGTCAGCCGGTTGAGCGCCTCCGCGACGGCGACGTACGACTCGTAGGGCGAGATCATGAAGCACGTGTGGGTGAACTGGGCGGCCTGCGCCTGGACGGCGGCGACCACCTTCGGGTGGGAGTTGCCGACGGTCGTCACGGCGATCCCGGACCCGAGGTCGATGAGCGAGTTGCCGTCCGCGTCGACCACGACGCCGCCGCCGGCGGCGACCGCGTGGATCGGAGCGGTGTGACCGACGCCCGCGGGCACCGCCGCCGCCTTTCGCACCAGGAGCTCCTGCGACCGGGGACCGGGGATGGCGGTGACCAGGCGGCGCTCCTGCGCGAGCGAGGGCCCGCCGACGGGCAGGGTGGTGACGTCCGAGATGCTCATGGCCGAGAGCGTAGGGCGCCCCGACCGAGCCATGCACTCGCCGGGGTGTACACACCGATGCCGCGATACGCCACGATGTATACCGGAGACGCGCGCGACGAGAGGACCGGCATGAGTGCATCACCGACCGAGGCGCCGACGCTCGGCGCGCTGCTCGCGCGGCGCGACCTGCGCCTGACACTCGACGGCGGCGAGGGCGATCCGCAGACCCTGTCGCGGCGCGTGCGCGGTGTGCACAGTTCGGATCTTCCGGACCCGACGCCCTTCCTCTCCGAGGACCTCGTACTGCTGACGACGGGCACGCAGTTCGCGGGAGTGGAGGACCCCGCGCTCTACGACGCCTACGTGCGCCGGCTCCGGACCCGCGGCATCGCGGCCCTCGGATTCGGCACCGAGGTCGTCCGGGACGGCGTGCCGCCCGCCCTCGCGCGCGCGTGCCGCGCGCACGGCGTGCCGCTGTTCGAGGTGCCCTACCTCACCCCCTTCATCGCCGTGGCCCGGGCGAACGCCGAGGCCATCGCCGCCGAGCAGTATGCGCGGCGCAGCTGGGCGCTGGCCGCGCAGCGAGCGCTCTCGCACGCCGCCCTCCGCACCGACGGGCTGCGGGCCACGCTGGACGAGCTCGCCCGGCAGCTGGACCGCTGGGTGGGGCTGTTCGACGCGTCGGGCACGCTCGTGCACGAGTGCCCCGTCGGCCGCATCCCGGCAGCCGTCGCCGGCCCGCTCCGCGCCGAGGTGGGTGCGGTCCTCGGCCGCGGGGCGCAGGCGGGATCCTCCCTCCGCCTCGGCGACATCGCCTTCGGCCTGCAGACCCTCGGCCGCGGCGGGCACCTTCGCGGTGCCATCGCGATCGCACCCGGCGACCTCGACCCGGAGGCGCGCGGGGTGCTGACCATGGCGGTCGCGATGGCGGGGCTCGCGCTGGAGCAGCAGCGCGGTCTCACCCGCGCGCGGACGGGACTGCGCGCGGCCCTGGCCGCATCCGTCGTCGCCGGCGAGACTGCGCTCGCCCGCCGGATCGCGCGGGCCGCGTGGGGCGGCTTTCCCGCAACCCCCGCCGCCGTGGGCCTCACCGCGCCGATCGCGCTGCGCCGCGAGGACGCCCTCGAATGGTTGGAGGACACGGCGGCCGACACCGCCGGAGCCCTCTTCTACGGAGCGGTGGAGGACGGGATGCTGCTGCTCGCGCCGGCGGACCGCATCGACCTGCTGCGGACGTTCGCGGCGCGCTTCGAGATCGCGGTCGGCGTGTCCGTCGCCGCCACGGCCGACGGCGTTCCCGCCGCCCTCGGGCAGGCGAGGGTCGCGCTCGAACGCGGCGGCGACGGTCTGACCGAGTTCGCGACCGTGCGCGGCGGCATCCTGGCGGTCCTCGACGACGACCACGCCCGGGTGCTCGCGGCGGCCGAGCTCGCGCCCCTCGTCGCGCACGACGAGCGGCACGGCACGCACCTCGTGGCGACGCTCCGGGCGTGGCTCGAGCACGATGCGTCGCACGAGGCCGCCGCCCGGGCGCTCGGGGTGCACCGCCACACCGTGCGAGCGCGGCTGGGCCTCGCCGAGCGCGTCCTCACCTGCGACCTGACGGCGTTCGCGACCCGCGCCGAGCTCTGGCTCGCCCTCCGGGCCTCCCCCTAGCGGCGCGAGCCGTCACGAACGCGCGCCGGATGCCGGCATCCGCGGTCGTTCGCGAGGTCTCGGCGGGGATGGTCAGGCGGGCGCGTGGCCGGCGAGGAATTCGTACACCTCCGTGGTGTCGACGCCGGGGAACGCCCCCGTCGGCAGCGTCGCGAGGAGCGTCCGGGGAGTCCGCACGTTCGGCCAGGCGTTCTCGCGCCACGCCTCCTCGAGCTCGCTCGGCGCGCGGCGGCAGCACACCTCCACGGAATGCTTCGACACCCCTCGGTTGCCGGTGTCGCGGCCGAGGAACCACTTCGTGTCGTCGAAGCGCACGCCGACGCTCACCGAGTGCTGCCCCTCGCTCGAGTTCTCCACCCGCGCGGTGCACCAGTAGGTGCCGTTGCCGGTGTCGGTGTACTGGTAGTACGGGTTGAAGCGGTCGTCCACGTCGAACACGACACGGCTCGTCCACCGACGGCAGCACATCTGCCCCTCGATGGCACCCAGCCGATCCGTCGGGAAGTTCACGTCGTCGTTCTCGTACGCCTTCGTGATGGTCCCGGACTCGTGCACCTTCAGGAAGTGCACGGGGATCCCGAGATGCACGCTCGCGAGGTTCGTGAACCGATGCGCTGCCGTCTCGTACGATACCGAGTAGGAGTCGCGCAGGTCCTCGATCGAGATCGCCCGCTCCGACTTCGCCTCCGCGAGCACCGGCACCACATGCGCCTCGGGGATCAGCAGAGCACCCGTGAGGTAGTTGGTCTCGACGCGCTGGCGCAGGAACTCGGCGTAGCTCGTCGGCTCCCGGTGCCCCAGGATGCGGCTCGAGAGCGCCTGCAGCACGGCGGTGCGCGGATCCCCCTTCTGAGTGAGCTTGCTCGACAGGTACAGCCGGCCGTGCTTCAGGTCGGCGACGCTGCGGGTGGTCTGCGGCAGATCGGGCACGTAGTGCAGCGTGAAGCCGAGGTGTGCGGCGATGTCGCTCGCCGAGCGCTGGGTCAGGGGTCCGCCCGGGTGGCCGACCGCATCCAGGATGCCGCGTGCCTGCTCCTCGAGCTCGGGGAAGTAGTTGTTCTGGCGCCGCATGAGATCGCGGAGGTCCACGTTCGCGCGGCGGGCCTCCTCGGGCGTTGCGGAGCGCTCGTCGCGCAGGCGGTCGATCTCGCCCTGCAGCGCGAGCATGGCCCGCAGTGCGTCATCGGGGATCGTCTTGCCGATGCGGAACGGCGCGATCCCGAGCGCGCGGAACGTCTGCCCCCGCATGGCGCGCTCGAGCGAGACCTCGAGCATCGCCCGGCCATCGAGCGGCTCCTCCTCGAGCAGCGCGTCGAGCGTCGAGCCGAGCGCTTTCGCGATGGTGCGCAGCAGGGTGAGCTTCGGCTCGCGCTTGCCGTTCTCGATCATCGACAGCTGGCTGGGGGCGCGCCCCACCGCGCCGGCGAGCTCCTCGAGCGTCATGCGGCGCTGCACGCGCAGCTGCCGGATGCGGCGACCGATGGTCAGCGCGTCCGCCTCGGCATCCGCGTCGTCGCGGTCCTCCCGATCATCCTCGAACGTCATGGAGGGGATTGTGTCACAGCAGCAGAAGTTCCGTCGAATTTCTTCCCATGATCCTCTGAAGACCGTCGGGTTCTTCACACACAGTGGACGCACGACCCGTCGGGGCGCCGATGGCCCCGACTGCAAGGAGAACGACATGACGATCCACGCGACCCCCGGCCGGCCGCCGCTGCGCGCCGGAGACCAGACGCAGACCGCCGCGGAGCTCGAGGAGATCTGGGCGACCGATCCCCGCTGGGACGGGATCTCGCGCACCTTCAGCGCCGAGGACGTCGTGCGCCTGCGCGGCTCGGTCCGCGAAGACAGCACGCTCGCCCGCCGCGGCGCCGAGAACCTCTGGAACCTGCTCCACACCGAGGAGTACGTCCGGGCGCTCGGCGCGTACACCGGCGGGCAGGCCGTGCAGCAGGTGCGGGCCGGGTTGAAGGCCATCTACCTCTCGGGGTGGCAGGTCGCCGCCGACGGCAACCTCGCCGGGCAGACCTACCCCGACCAGAGCCTCTACCCCGTCAATTCGGTGCCCGCGGTCGTGCGGCGCATCAACAACGCGCTGATCCGGCAGGACCAGATCGAACACGCCGAGGGCGAGGTCACCCGCGACTGGATCGCGCCGATCGTCGCGGACGCCGAGGCGGGCTTCGGGGGCCCGCTCAACGCCTACGAACTCGCGCACTCGCTCATCCAGGCGGGCGCCGCGGCCATCCACTGGGAGGACCAGCTCGCGAGCGAGAAGAAGTGCGGGCACCTCGGCGGCAAGGTGCTCGTTCCGACGCAGCAGCACATCCGCACCCTCAACGCCGCCCGGCTCGCGGCCGACGTCGCCGGTGTCCCGACCGTGATCATCGCGCGCACCGACGCGCTCGCCGCCGACCTCCTCACCAGCGACGTGGACCCCCGCGATCAGGAGTTCACCACCGGCGAGCGCACGACGGAGGGCTTCTACCGCGTGCGACCGGGTCTGGATGCGGTCATCAGCCGCGGCCTCGCCTTCGCCCCGTACGCGGACCTGCTGTGGGTCGAGACCGGCGAGCCCGACATCGAGCTGGCCCGGGCCTTCGCGGCGGCCGTGCACGCGGAGTTCCCCGGGAAGATGCTCGCGTACAACTG
>JAVBUN010000298.1:0-5743 GCA_031555335.1 Microbacterium sp. | reverse complement strand
GCGCGGCGAGCACGCCACGGCGAGGAAGCCGCATCCGCAGAACTCATAGCTCGCTCCCAGGTTCGCGGGACCAAAACCCGGGCCGCATCCGTTCGGGTTTATGACGCCGCAGCCAGCGGCGGCGACCGAGGAGGAACACGTGAGCAACGACTACCGCAAGACTCCCGAGGCACTCGACCGCCTCACCCCCAACGAGTACCGCGTCACCCAGGAGGACGCGACCGAGCCGCCCTTCCGCAACCGCTACTGGGACAACCACGAGGAGGGCATCTACGTCGACGTCGTCTCGGGGCAGCCGCTCTTCTCGTCGACCGACAAGTTCGAGAGCGGGTCGGGCTGGCCGAGCTTCACGCGGCCGATCGACGCGGCCGCCGTGACCGAGAAGACCGACCGTACGTTCTTCATGACCCGCACCGAGGTGCGTTCGGCCGGTGCCGACAGTCACCTCGGGCACCTGTTCGACGACGGGCCGACGGATGCGGGAGGCATGCGCTACTGCATGAACTCCGCGGCGCTCCGTTTCATCCCCGTGGCCGAGCTCGATGAGCAGGGTTACGGTTCTTATCGCACACTCTTCACCCCCACGCAGGAGGACGCATCATGACCGACACCACCGGAACCATCACCCGGAGCCCCGGCACCGAGACGGCTATGCTCGCCGGCGGCTGCTTCTGGGGCGCCGAGGAACTCATCCGCCATCAGCCGGGCGTGCTGTCGACGCGGGTCGGATACACCGGCGGCACGAACGATCACGCGACGTATCGCAACCACCCCGGCCACGCCGAGGCGGTCGAGATCGTGTTCGACCCGAGCAAGACGACGTACCGGGACGTGCTGGCGTTCTTCTTCCAGATCCACGACCCGTCGACCCTCAACCGTCAGGGCAACGACATCGGCACGAGCTACCGCTCGGCGATCTTCCCACTCTCACCCGAGCAGGAGCAGATCGCCCGTGACACGATCGCGGATGTGGATGCATCCGGGCTGTGGCCGGCGAAGGCCGTGACGACCATCGAGCCCGAGGGTCCCTTCTGGGAGGCCGAGCCGGAGCATCAGGACTACCTGCAGCGCATTCCGAACGGCTACACCTGCCACTTCGTGCGTCCCGGCTGGGTGCTGCCCGCCCGCAGCGCGTCCGCCACGGCCTGAGCAACGCGACGACGCCGCGGTCCCGAGAAGGGGCCGCGGCGTCGTCGCGATGCCCGAGGCCATCGACGGTCTCAATGTGATCCGGGATGTCGAGGAGATCCTCGATCCCGAGGGGATCCGCGACACCGAGGAGATCCGGGATCCCGAGGATCCGACCAGCCGGATAGCTCCTCGGGATCCGAAAGCTCCTCGGGATCCGAAATCTCCTCAGGACGAAGACCGCTCCTGGATGCGACGAAGACCGCCCCTGGATGCGGCGGTGCGCTCTCAGTTCAACGCGCGGGTGGATGCCGGGATGGCGCCGTCGGCATACAGGCTCGCGGCGACGTCCTGCAGCGCGGTCAGCGCGACGCGCTGGGTCATCGGGCCGTACGAGATGCGCGCGACCCCGAGCGCCTCGTACTCGGCGGCCGTCAGGGCACCGGGCAGACCGATGACGCTGACCCTGCGCTCGCCGATCCCGGCCACGAGCTGCCGGGTCACGTCCGCGTCGAGCACGCCGGGCACGAACACGACGTCTGCGCCGGCGTCGAGGTATGCCCGGCCGCGTTCGATCGCGTCGGCGATCGACTCCTCGACGGGGCGGCCGCCGCCGCGGACGAATGCATCCGTGCGCGCGTTCAACGCGAACGGCACACCCTCCGCCTCTCCGGCGGCCACGATCGCCGCCACGCGCGCGGCCGCGTCGGCGACGGGTCGCAGCCGGTCCTCGACGTTCGCTCCCACGACGCCGACGCCGATCGCCCGACGCGCGGTCTCGCCCGCGTCCTCGTACCCGTCATCGAGGTCGGCCGAGACGGGGACGTCGCCGGCCGCCGCCACGATGCGTCCCACCATGTGGAGAGTGAGTTCCAGCGGGATGCCGCCGTCGGCATACCCGTGGCTCGCGGCGATCGAGTGCCCCGCGGTCGCGAGCGCCTTCGTCTCGGGCAGCGCGAGGATCGTCGTCGCCGACACGACGTCCCACACGTTCACCACCCGCAGGATCTCGGGTGCCGCGTGCAGGGCGGACAGGGTCCGCGCACGATCGGCCTGGCTGAGGGTCTGGGTGGAGGTGTCGTCGCTCATGCCTCCACGCTAGCGGCGAGCGGATGCAGCAGGCCCGGCGACCGTCACGCGCTCGCGCGCTGCGGTTCGAGGATGCGGTCGAGCCACCCGAAGGCGCGGGCGAGGTACAGCTGCCGGGCGCCGAGCTCGCAGTGCCCGCCCGCGCCCTCCGCATCCGTGAAGGTGATCATGTCCTTCGGGGCGATGATCTCCGCGAACGTCTCGTGCGCCGACGCGGACACCTCGTCCGACTCGCCGCGGGTGATGAGGACCGGACAGGTGATCCTCGACGCGTATCCCTCGAGCGTGTACGCCCGCGTCGCGCGCACGTAATCGAGCACCGTGTCGACGCCGTGGACGTAGACGCCGCGCCGCAGGTTCCATCCGCCCGTCGGCCGTGAGGCGACCCCGTCCAGCAGCGCGGCGACGGTCTTCACCACACCCGGCTTGCCCGCGGCGAAGCCGGCGCGCAGCGGAGCGGGGATGCGGGCGAGCACCGCGTCGTACAGGTCGTAGAAGTTCGCGTCGGCGATGACCGCGGCGAGGCGGTGCTCGCCGCTCGCGGCTCGCGGCGCGAGGAAGCCGCCGAGGCTCCACCCGATGAGGCCGAGGCGGTCGGGGTCGGCGGTGCCGCGCGCAAGCAACCAGTCGACGACGACCGGCAGCACGTTCTCCCAGTCGGCGCGCATCGGAACGCCCTGCTCGACGAGCACCGACCCCTGACCCGGCCCGTCGAAGGCGAGCACGTCGTAACCGCGATCGAGGGCGGCCTGCGCGTGGCCGAAGTAGAGCTCCTCGACCGTGCCGTCGTAGCCGTTCAGCAGAATGACGGTGGCGCGCCGTTCCCCGTTGTCGGCGACGCGGAAGTGGTAGCCGGGCAAGGTGATGCCCTCGAACGGGATCTCGACCGGTGCGACGACCGCATCCAGATGCGGGATGGCGCGACGGAAGGCGTCCCGTTGCCGGGCGATGCTCATCGCGAGCCGCGGGTCGGCATCGGGGCCGAGGAAGACCAGGCCCGAGGTGCGGAACAGCGTGCAGGCACGGAGGAAGGCGAGACGCGCCGTCTCGACCTGTCCGGCCTCCTCGGCCTCCTCGCCGAGGGCGAACGCCCGCCGGGCGGCCTCGTCCCATTCGGCGTGCCAGCTGTCGAGGTTGTTCCGGCGCACGCGACGGGCGATCGCGATGCACTCCCCGATGTCGGCACCGCCGAACAGCGCGGCGGATGCGGCGCGCAGCGTCTGTCCGTCGAAGAACTCGTCCGAAACCGCGAAATACCCCATCGGTGCGCCTCCCCGGCCGGTCGTCTCCCCACTCTGCTCGCGGTGGCGAGCGGATGTAAAGCGACCGGCCGGGAAAGGTGCCGCTAGTTCAGCTCGGTGGGGTGGCTTCCGACGCGACCCGAGCCGTCCTGCGGGTCGAGGGCGGTGATCTCCCGCATCTCGGCGTCCGACAGCGCGAAGTCGAACAGGCGCGCGTTCTCGATCATGCGGTCGCGATTGACCGTCTTGGGGAAGACGATGTACCCCTGCTGCAGGTGCCAGCGCAGCACGACCTGCGCGGGCGAACGATCGTGGGCGGCCGCCGCATCCCGGATCGCCGGCGTGGCGAACAGATCGTACTTGCCCTGGCCGAGCGGGCCCCACGCCTCGATGTGCACCCCGCGCGAGGTGCACCATTCGACGACCTCACGCTGCTGATAGGCGGGGTGGAGCTCGATCTGGTTCACCGCGGGCAGAACTCCCGTCGCCTCGTGGATCTTCTCGAGGTGCTCCACCAGGTGGTTCGACACGCCGACGGAGCGGGCGAGCCCCGCCTCGTTGAGGGCGACCAGCTGCGTCCAGGCGTTGACGAAGTTGCCCTTCGCCGGCGCCGGCCAGTGCGTGAGGTACAGGTCGACGTGGTCCAGACCGAGCTTGCCGAGGCTCTCCTCGAGCGCGCGGCGCGGGTCGTCGCCCGCCTGCCGGTCGTTCCAGAGCTTCGTGGTGATGAAGAGCTCATCGCGCGCGATGCCGCTCGCCGCGATCGCGCGCCCGACGCCCTCCTCGTTGCCGTAGATGGCGGCGGTGTCGATGTGGCGGTACCCGACCTCGAGCGCCTCGGTCACGAACTTCTCGGTCTGCGCCGGATCGACCTTGAAGACGCCGTAGCCGAGCTGCGGAATGTCGTATCCGGAGTTCAGCGCGATGCGAGGGACGGGTCCGAAGTCGTTCGCCTTCGCCGCGCCGCGGTGGTCTGCGTGATGTTCTGACATGCCCCCACCCTACGGAGGTTCCGCGGCCGACACCCCATGTGCTCACATTGACTCGGGCGGCGCGGCGCGTGAGGATGGGTGACACCCCGACAACGACATCGAGTCTCGATCACCCTGACTCTCGGTGCTGCGAGAGGAGTTCCGTGCGCACGCACAGACGACTCGTGACCGCGGCCGCTGCATCCGCATGCGCGATCGCCGTCACGGCGATCACCGCCATCGCGATGAACGCCACCGACATCGACGCCGCCACCCGCACCGCCCAGGCGAACAACATCCTGACGGTCGCCGAGGTCGATGCGCCCGAGCACATCGACGCGTCCATCGGCACCGAGCCCCTGCCGCAGGTGCGGGCCGAGGACGACACCGCCCCGTACACCAAGCGTCACCGCCCGGTGCCCGCCCCCTCGCCCGCGCCGCCCGCGGCGCCGCAGGAAGCGACCGTGACCACACCCGTGACGCCGGCGCCCACCCCGACGCCGAGCGCGACCCCCGAGCCCGCCCCGGCACCGGATCCGAGTCCCTCGACGCCGGAGCCGGAAGCGACCCCGAGCGAGCCGGCGCCGGCCGACCCGGACGCTCCCGAGGAATCGGCGCCCGCGGAGGACCCAGCGGACGACGCACCGGACTCGGCCGACGAGCCGATGGACCTCTCGCCGCTCGACGAGCTGCTCGAACGGATCGACGCGACCACGCCCGCCTGAGTCGCCGGACCGGTTCGCGCCGGCTCAGTCCGTGAGCGTCACATCGACCTGGATCTCGGCGGCCAGCCGCTCGAGGTCGGCGGCGAGGTCGGCGACGTGGACGGATGCCGGCACCGCGGCCGAGACGGTGGCCTCGAACAGCCGCCCGCCGCTCATCGCCGCATCGCGCGTCTCGGTCGTCATGCGTTCGATGCTGACTCCGCGCGCGCTCAGCGTCGAGGTGATCTCGCGCACGATGCCCGGGCGGTCGTTGCCGAGCACGTGGAACGAGAAGCGGCGCACGATGTGAGAGACGTTCGTCGTCGCCGGCATCGGCAGCGCGATCGTGATGAGACCGTCGATCCGCGCCAGGGCCTCCCGCATCCGTTCGACGTGCGCCGCGGGCACCGACACTTCGATGATCCCGGCGAAGGCGCCGGCCAGCTCCGCGAGCTCGCTGGTCTCCCAGTTGCCGCCGTGAGCGTCGACGACATCCGCGACGGCGGACACCAGACCCGCCCGATCGCCGCCGACCACGGTGAGCACGAGGGTTGTCATGGGCCTCAGCGTAGCGAGCGGATGCGCGCGCGTCAGGGTGGTCCGCGGCGCC
>JAVBUN010000183.1:0-3468 GCA_031555335.1 Microbacterium sp. | reverse complement strand
CTGCCCCGGCCGGGTCTACCGCACCGACGAGTTCGACGCGACCCACCTGCCGGTCTTCAGCCAGTTCGAGGGGCTCGTGGTCGACAAGGGGATCACGATGGCGCACCTGAAGGGCACGCTCGACCACATCGCACGTCAGCTGTTCGGGCCCGAGGCGAAGACCCGCTTCCGCGCGAACTTCTTCCCGTTCACCGAGCCGAGCGCCGAGCTCGACCTCTGGCACCCGACCTTCACCGGCGGTGCGCGCTGGATCGAGTGGGGCGGATGCGGCATGGTCAACCCCAACGTGCTGCGTGCGGCCGGCATCGACCCGGAGGAGTACTCCGGGTTCGCGTTCGGCATGGGGATCGAGCGGACCCTCATGTTCCGCAGCGATGTGCAGGACATGCGTGACATGGCCGAGGGCGATGTGCGCTTCAGCGAGCAGTTCGGGATGGTGGTGTGATGCGCGTTCCGCTGTCGTGGCTGCGTGAGTTCGTGGATGTGCCGGTCGAGGCGACGCCGGAGGACGTGCTCGCCGCGCTCGTGCGCGTGGGCTTCGAGGAGGAGGACGTCCACCGGTTCGAGCTGAGCGGGCCGGTCGTCGTGGGGCAGGTGCTGTCCTTCGAGGAGGAGCCCCAGTCCAACGGCAAGACCATCCGCTGGTGCCAGGTGCAGGTCGCGCCCGACGGCGAGACCGCCGCCGACGGCGGGGCGGCGGTGCACGGGATCGTCTGCGGTGCGCACAACTTCTTCCCCGGTGACAAGGTGGTCGTGACACTGCCGGGGTCGGTGCTGCCCGGGCCCTTCCCGATCGCCGCCCGGAAGACCTACGGACATGTGTCCGACGGCATGATCGCCTCGGCGAAGGAGCTCGGGCTCGGCAACGAGCATTCCGGCATCCTGCGGCTCGTCGAGCTCGGGATCGACGCCCCCGTCGGCACCGATGCGATCGCCCTCCTCGGCCTCGACGACGTGGCGGTCGAGATCAACGTGACCCCCGACCGCGGGTACGCGCTGTCGCTGCGCGGTGTCGCGCGGGAGTACTCCCACGCGACGGGCGCGGCGTTCCGCGACCCCGCCGACCGTCCCGCCGACGACCCCGGCACGGGGTTCGACGTCACCGTCTCGGACGCCAACCCGATCCGCGGTCGCGCCGGTGTGACCGAGTTCGTGGTGCGGGCCGTCCGCGGCGTCGACGCATCACGGCCCACCCCGACCTGGATGCTGACGCGGCTCGCGCTCGCCGGCATCCGCTCGCTCGGCGTGCTCGTCGACATCACGAACTACGTCATGCTCGAGCTCGGCAACCCCATCCACGGTTACGACCTGGACGCGCTCACCGGCGGGATCACCGTGCGCCGCGCGAACGAGGGCGAGAAGCTCGAGACCCTCGACGGCCAGGTGCGGACGCTGCATCCGGAGGACCTGCTGATCACCGACGAGACCGGCCCGATCGGCCTCGCGGGCGTCATGGGCGGCGCCACCACCGAGATGACCGCCAGCACGACCAACGTGCTCGTCGAGGCGGCGATCTTCGATACCGTCTCGATCGCCCGTACGGCACGACGCCACAAGCTGCCGTCCGAGGCATCCCGCCGCTTCGAGCGCGGCGTCGACCCGGCGATCCCCTATGTCGCGGCGCAGCGCGTCGTGGAGCTCATGGTGCAGTACGCGGGCGGCACCGCGGACAGCGTCGGCGGATCGCTCGGCGCTGCGTGGGAACGCGAGGCCATCGTGTTGCCGAAGGAATTCGTTCCCGCCCTCATCGGCGTCGACTACACGACCGCGCAGATCGTGGCGGCGCTCGAGCTGATCGGTGCAACCGTGCACGACACCGGTGCGGAGTGGTTCGTCGATGCCCCCTCGTGGCGCCCCGACCTCACCGACAAGTGGACGCTCGCCGAAGAGGTCGCCCGCATCGAGGGGTACGACCGCATCCCGTCCGTGCTGCCGGTCGCCCCGTCGGGGCGCGGCTGGACCGTCGCGCAGCGCAGCCGGCGGCGCGTCGCGAACGCCCTCGCCGCGGCCGGGTACGTCGAAACCCCGTCGTTCCCGTTCACCACCGCCGAGCAGAACGACCTGCACTCGCGCGCGGATGGTGCGCACGTACCGAGCGTCAAGCTCGCCAACCCGCTCGACGGTCAGGCGCCGTACCTGCGGCGCTCGCTCGTGCCGGGGCTCCTGCGCGTCGCGCACCGGAACGTGGCGCGCGGCTTCACCGACCTCGCGCTGTTCGAGTCGGGCACCGTCTTCCTGCCCGAGCCGGGTGTCGAGTACGGCACGCCCTTCGTGCCGCCGCTCGGAGTGCGACCGGATGCGGCGACGCTCGCGCAGCTCGACGGGTCGATCCCGCCGCAGCGCCGTCACGTCGGATTCCTCGTCGCCGGTGCCGCATCGCCCAAGCAGCCCGGCCGATCCGCCGAGGAGGCGGGACTCGCGCAGGTGCTCGATGCGGCTCGCGTGCTGGCCGCCGCGGCGGGGGTGCGCATCGAGGTCGCACAGGGCGAGCGCGCGGCGCTGCATCCGGGCCGTACCGGCGTGCTGACGGTCGGGGCGACCACGGTCGGCTACATCGGTGAACTGCTGCCCGCGGTCGCTGCCGACGCCGACCTGCCGGGACGCGTGACGGTGGGTGAGATCGACCTCGATCTCGTCATCGAGCTCGCGGGCGGTGCGGTCGTCGTCGAGACGCTGTCGGGTTACCCGGCCGCGACGCAGGACGTCTCGCTCGTGGTGCCGGCCGAGGTGCCGGCGGCCGACGTGCGCGCAGCGCTCGCCGAGGGCGCGGGGGCGCTCCTCGAGTCGCTGCGGCTGGTGGACGACTACCGCGGCCAGGGGGTGGCGGCGGGGGAGAAGAGCCTGACGTTCGCCCTGCGGTTCCGTGCTGCGGACCGCACCCTCACGGCGGCGGAGGCGACCGACGCGAAGCTCGCCGGTGTGGCGGTCGCGGCGGAGCGGTTCGGCGCCGCGCTGCGCGACTGACCCGCCGCGCGGTGCGCCCGCCGCACCCGGTGCGCGCCGCATCCGGGTTCGGGGCGGGATATGCGCTTCGGGGCGAAGATTTCGCGCCCCGAAGCGCCACACGCGCCCCGAACCGGCGAAGACGGGCCCCGAACCGGCGAAGACGGGCCCCGAACCGGCGAAGACGCGCCCCCACGCGGCGGCACGCGGGGCGATTTGCGGATGCGGCGGCACGCCGGATATCGTCGCGGCATGCCTTCGGCCTCCCACCTGTTCCAGATGCCCCTCACGGGTGTCGCAGGTGCGCGGCGACGTCTGGGCGACCGCCGACTTTCGGCGACCCCGCGCACCTTCTGAGCAAGGCGGCTGCGGGCGTCGCCGTCTCCGGTCCCCGCACCCAGACTCTAAGGTGGAATCCATGACATATTCGGTCGCCGTGTCCGGCGCATCCGGCTATGCGGGCGGCGAGATCCTGCGGCTCCTCGCCTCGCATCCCGATATCGACATCCGCACCGTGACGGCGCA
>JAVBUN010000233.1:0-15049 GCA_031555335.1 Microbacterium sp. | reverse complement strand
GCAGTTCCTCGAGGGGGGCGTGCAGGCGGATCGTCTCGAGATCGAGCAGGTCGGTGTGCGGAACGGTCGCGACATCGGGGTCGACGTTGCGCGGCAGGCCGAGATCGATGACGAGGCGCCGGGGGCCGTCGTGCGCGACGGGGGACCCGTCGGCGCTCGCCGAGCCGCCGCCGAGGAGGGCCGCGTCGAGAACCGGGTGCTCCGCGCTCGTGCAGGTGATGACGAGATCCGACATCCGCGCGGCGGTCGGATACGCGTCCGCGTCGGCCCAGGCGATCGCATGCTTGTGGGCGAACTTCTCGCCGCGTCCCGACGGCGAGTGCACCGTGATGTCGGCGACGCCGCGGTCGCGGAGAGCGGCGAGCGTCGCCGCCGCGTAGGCGCCCGTGCCGACCAGCAGCACGCGCAGACGCGCCCAGTCCGTGATGCGGCTCGCGGCCAGATCGAGCGAGAGGCGCACGAGCGAGCGGCCGGCCCGGCCGAGCGCCGTCGAGTTCTTGACGTCGCGCTGCGCCTCGGAGGCCCGCTGGAACAGACGCTCGAGCTCGGCGGACGTGGTGCCGTCCGCCCGGGCCTCGGTGAGCGCGCGGCGCACCTGCCCGGCGATCTCGCCCTCGCCGACGACGACGGATTCGAGACCGGATGCGACGGAGAAGAGGTGTTCGGCGACCGCGGAGCCCGAGATGACCTCTGCCGATTCCGACAGCTCGGCGGCGGACACGCCGGTCGCGTCCTCGATGGCCGACAGCGCCGCCTCGAGCGCGACCGCCCCCGACGCGGTCACCGGCTCGTCCATGTCGACGTAGGCCTCGAAGCGGTTGCACGTCGCCACCACGACGGCACCCTGGACGAAGTCGTCGTTCGCCGTGATGAGCGGCGCGATCGGGGTGCTGTGGATGCTGAGCCGCTCGAGCAGCTCGAAGGACGCGGTCTTGTGACTCGCGCTCACACACAACAACACCCCTCCATCGTACGACGCCTCCCTGGACCCCGCCTCGAAGGGGACCCTTTCTCCGCCTTCCCCTGTCCCGCACCCGCATCCCACGCCCCGCACCCGCATCCGCCCTCGCCCCGGGGTGAGCGCGGATGAAAGGATGGCGGGGTGAGTTCCGCCCCGTCATCCGCCGACCGCCCCGCCCCCGCCTCGCCGGCGACCGGGCCCGCCGCATCGCCCCTCGTGCGCGCCATCCGCGGCGAACGCACCGACCGGCTGCCGGTCTGGTTCATGCGGCAGGCGGGCCGTTCGCTTCCCGAGTACCGGGAACTGCGCGTCGGCACGCGGATGCTGGATGCCTGCCTGACCCCCGACCTCGCCGCCGAGATCACCCTGCAGCCGGTGCGTCGGCACGGGGTCGATGCAGGCATCTTCTTCAGCGACATCGTCGTGCCGCTGCGCCTCGCCGGCATCTCCGTCGAGATCGAGCCGGGCCGCGGCCCGGTGTTCGCGGACCCCGTGCGCACCGCATCCGACGTCGCGAAGATCGTGGCGATCGACCCGGATGCGGTCGCGGCCGCCGCGGAGCCGGTGCGCGAGGCCGTCCGCATCGTCGTCGGCGAGCTCGGCGACACCCCGCTCATCGGCTTCGCCGGCGCCCCGTTTACCCTCGCGGCCTACCTCGTCGAGGGCGGGCCCTCGAAGGAGCACCTGCGCGCCCGCGCGATGATGCACGCCGATCCCGAGTCGTGGCACGCGCTGGCGGGCTGGCTCGCCCGCGTCTCCCACGCGTTCCTGCGGGCGCAGACGGATGCGGGTGCGTCGGCTGTGCAGCTGTTCGACTCGTGGGCGGGGTCGCTCTCGGTCGCCGACTACCGCGCGTTCGTCGCCCCGCACTCCCGCGCGGCGCTCGCCGGCATCGACGCGCCCCGCATCCACTTCGGGGTGGGGACGGCGCACCTGCTCGGCGACATGCGCCTGGACGGCACGGCGGATGCGGTGGGGGTGGACTGGCGCACGCCGCTCGACGAGGCGGCCGCCGTGCTCGGCCCCGACTTCTCCGTGCAGGGCAACATCGATCCCGCGCTCCTGCAGGCGCCCTGGCACGTCGTCGAGGCTCACGTGCGCGAGATCATCGCGCGGGGGCGCGCGGCGCGTGCGCACATCCTCAATCTCGGCCATGGTGTGCCGCCCGACACCGACCCCGACGTGCTGACGCGCATCGTGGAGCTCGCCCACGAGGGCGCCGCGTGAGCGACCCGCATCCGTTCCAGGACCTCGTGGCGCAGGCGCGCGAGACGAGGGCCGTGGTCGTGGGCGGCGGGATCGGGGGGCTCGTCGCCGCGCGGGAGCTCGCGAAGGTCGGCATCGCGGTGACGGTGCTGGAGGCGTCGGACCGCGCCGGCGGTGTCCTGCGGTCGGCGCAGGTCGCGGGACTCACGCTCGATGTCGGCGCCGAGAGCTACGCGACGCGCGGCGGGACCGTGCGTGCGCTGATCGAGGACCTGGGGCTCGCGGATGCGGTCGTGCCGCCCGCGTCGCACGGCGCCTGGGTCGCGGGTCTGCCCGGCGGTGGCGCGGCTCCGCTCCCGCGGGGCGGCGTGCTCGGCATCCCGGACAACCCGTGGGATCCCGCCGTGCGTCGTGTCATCGGTTGGAGCGGCGCATGGCGCGCGTACCTCGACCGCCTGCGCCCTCCGCTCACGATCGGCCACGACCGCAGCCTCGGGCGGCTCGTGCGCCGTCGGATGGGTGCCGCCGTGCTCGACCGGCTCGTGGCGCCGGTCACGAGCGGCGTCTACTCCTCGCATCCCGACGACATCGATGTCGACATCGCCGCGCCGGGCCTGAACGCCGCTCTCACCCGTGCGGGCTCGCTCTCGGGGGCGGTCGCCGAACTGCGCGGCGGACGGAACGTGGCGCCGGGCGGTGCGATCGCGGGGCTCGACGGCGGGATGGGGCGTCTCGTCGACGGACTGCTGGCCGCGCTCGCGGACCTGGGGGTCGATGTCCGCACCGGCTGGCCGGCGTCGCGGCTCGAGCGCACGGGCGACGCCTGGTCGGTGATGTCGGCGGACGACGAGGCGGATGCGGTGTCCGCCGACGTCGTGATCGTCGCCGCACCGGAGGCCGAGGCGCGTCGGCTCCTCGCCCCGCACGTCGCCGACCTCTCGCCCGATGCGGCGCTCGCCCCGGTGGTGGAGATCGTCACCCTCGTGATCGATGCACCGGCGCTCGACGCGCACCCGCGTGGCAACGGCGTGCTCGCGGTGCCCGGCACGAGCCGGGCCAAGGCGCTCACGCACGCCTCGGCGAAGTGGGAGTGGGTGGCGCGCGCGGCGGGAGACGGCGTGCACGTCGTGCGGGTGTCCTTCGGCGCGCAGAACGAGGCGCCCGCCACCGAGTCCCTCGACGACGCGGAGGCGGGCGCGCTCGCGCTCGCGGAGGCCGCGGCGATGCTCGGGGTGCCGCTGGCGGCCGGGCAGCTGCGGGGCGTGCACCGGGAGCGCTACGCGCAGTCGCAGCCGGCATCCGTGCTCGGCCGGGCCGCCGAGGTCGCCGCGGCGCAGGGCGCGATCCGCGCCGTTCCGGGTCTCGGTGCCGTGGGTGCGTGGCTGGCGGGTGTGGGGCTCGCGCAGGTCGTTCCCCATGCCGTGACGGAGGCGGACCGTGTGCGTCGGGCGGCGCTGTGGGACGACTCCGGATCTCAGGTGTGAGGTGGCTTGTCAAGTGGATGCCGATAGCGGCATACAGGGCTATCGTGTGAGGCAGATTCAGCGCACCGTTCATCCATCACCCCGATCGTGAGGAGACCCCATGAGGGGCAAGGCAGGACTCGTCATCGGACTGGCGGCGGGCTACGTGCTCGGCACCCGCGCCGGTCGTGAACGCTACGAACAGATCAAGGAGCAGGCCGAGAAGGTCTGGAACCTCGAGCCGGTGCAGAAGCAGGTCGCCAAGGTGCAGGACTTCGGGAAGTCCGCGCTGCTCGCGTTGCCGACCGCCGTCTGGAACGGCGCCGTCAAGGTGACCAAGGCCGCGACGACGAAAGGCACCCCCGGCGAGCGGCTAGATGCCGCCCTGAACGCCGGCGACGCGGCCAAGGATGACGTCGCAGATGCGGCCGAGACCTCCGCGGATGCCGCCGCGACCGCGGTGAAGAAGGCGACGACCGGCGCCCGCAGCGCGGCGTCCCGCAGCTCGAGCGCGGCGTCGAAGAAGGCCACCGGCGGCTCGACCGACGGGAAGTGACATGACGACGCCCCGCGGTTTCAAGGACAAGTCCGACGAGAGTCTGCTGACTCTCGTCGGCGAGATCCCCGAACTCGTCCGCAACCTCGTCGTCGCCGAGATCGATGCGGCGAAGGCCTGGCTGTCGAAGGCGGCGAAGAACGCCGGCATCGGTGCGGGCTGGGTCGTCGCGGCGCTGTTCATCCTCTTCTGGTCCGTCCCGGCGTTCGGCGCTTTCGTCATCGCCGGGCTCTCGTCGTGGTGGCCGGTGTGGCTTTCGGCGCTCGTCGTCTTCGGTGCGATGCTCGTCATCGCCATCGTGCTGGCGCTGCTCGGGTTCCTCCGGTTCAAGCGCATCGGCAAGGGCAATCCGGTCGTCGCGATCAGCGAGGACGTGCGCACCATCAAGGAGGCAGGCCAATGAGTGCACCCGTCCCCGTGCCGCGCACGGGCATCCCCCTCGGCATCACCGACCCCGTCGAGAAGGCGCGCGCCGAGTTGAAGGCCACCCTCGCCGCGATCGAGGAGAAGGGCAACCTGCCGCGGCGCGCCAGCCGGGCCGCCGAGAAGCGGGTCGACCAGTTCCGCCGGTTCGCGCGTTCGGAGCCGGTCGCGGCGACGGCAGCGGTGGTGGGTGCGGCAGCCGCGGTCGGCCTCGCCGTCTGGGGCGCCATCCGGCTGTACATCCGCTGACGCCCGGGCATCGCACGTCCGACGCGCACGGGGCGGGCGGTGCGCGTTTGGCGCAGTGAGGCCGTGGGGGGAGACTGGGACCATGGATTCCGCCGCTGAGCCCGCCCCCGCGCACTACACCCTCTGGGCGGTACTGCGTCGCGACCCCGCCCACCCCGTCACCGAGTCGGACGACGCGGAACTCGCGGCGATCGTCGAGCACATCGAGGCCGGCGGCGTGACCGTGCGCGGCTTTTACGACGTGAGCGGTCTGCGGGCCGACGCCGACCTCATGGTGTGGCTGCACGGCACCGACCCCGAGGCGCTGCAGCGGGATCTGCGGCGCCTGCGCCGCACCGAGCTGCTGCGCCCGCTGCTCCCCGTCTGGAACGCCATGGGCGTGCACCGCGACGCCGAGTTCAACCGCTCGCACGTGCCCGGGTTCCTGCGGGGCGTCGAGGCGCGCGAGTGGCTGTGCGTCTACCCGTTCGTCCGCAGCTACGAGTGGTACCTCCTCCCCGAGGAGGACCGCCGGCGGATGCTGGCCGACCACGGCCGCAAGGGTGCGGCGTTCACCGGTGTCATCGCGAACACGGTGGCCTCGTTCGCCCTCGGCGACTACGAGTGGGTGCTGCCGATGGAGGCGGACGAGCTGACCGACCTCGTCGACATGATGCGGGAGCTGCGGTACACCGAGGCCCGTCGTCACGTCCGCGAGGAGGTGCCCTTCTTCACCGGACGCCGGATCCCGACCTCCGCCATCCCCGAGGTGCTGGCGTGAGTGCCCGCATCCGCCTCGGCACGCGACGCAGCGCCCTCGCGACCGCGCAGTCGCAGCTGATCGCCGACGCGCTCGCCGCCGCCACCGGGCGCCCGGTGGACCTCGTGCCCATCACGTCGGAGGGTGACGTGTCGCGTGCGTCGCTCGCCGAACTCGGCGGTCGGGGCGTGTTCGCGACCCGGCTGCGCGAGGCGCTGCTCGCCGGCGAGTGCGACCTGCTCGTCCACTCGCTGAAGGATCTGCCGACCGCGGCCGCGCCCGGCCTCGTGATCGCGGCGATGCCGGAGCGCGAGGACGCCCGCGACGTCGTTCTCACCCGCGACGGCACGCCGCTGCACGAGTTGCGCGCCGGTGCGGTCGTCGGCACCGGATCGCCCCGCCGCATCGCGCAGATCGCGACGCGCAACGCACGTATCAGCGCGCAGGATCTGCGCGGCAACATCGACTCCCGTATGGCGCGCGTGCGCGACGGTGAGCTGGATGCGGTGATCCTCGCCGCCGCGGGCCTCGCACGGCTGGGGACCCCGCCGCGCGAGCTGTTCGGGGAGCCGCTCGGTCTCGCCGAGTGGCCGACCGCTCCCGGCCAGGGCGCGCTCGCGGTGGAGACGCGCGACGACGCCGATGCCGAGCTGCGCACCGCGATCGCGTCGCTCGACGATCTGCCGACGCGGGTCGCGGTGACCGCGGAGCGGGCCGTGCTCGCGGGCCTCGACGCCGGCTGCCACGCCCCGGTCGGGGTGCACGCGGAATGGCGCGAGGGGCTCCTGCGGGTGCGCGCGGTGGTCTATGCACCGGACGGCAGCCGGCGCCTGGCGCTGGACCGGACCGCGGCCGTACCGGACGAGTATGCTGAGGGATCGGGCAGCGGCAATGGTGCGGACGCTGCCGGCGACGCGGATCCCGTCGCGCGAGCGTGGCGCACCGGGGACGACGTCGCTCGTGAGCTGCTCGACCGCGGAGCAGCCGAGGTTGCACCATGAAAGCCGAAGCCATGCACGAAGACTCGAAGCGACCCGACGCCGAGAAGCCCCTCATGGGCTGGCGCGTGCTCGTGCCGCGCGGCGGCCCCTGGGGCGACGGCGTTGCGGCGGCGCTGCGGGCCAAGGGGGCCGTTCCGGTGGTCGCCCCGCTCATCAACTTTGCCCCCGCCAACGACGAGCAGACCCTCGGGACCGCCCTTGCGGACCTCGCGGCCGGCAAGTTCGACTGGCTCACGATGACGAGCGCGACGACGGTGGATGTGCTGTTCGCGTACCGTGCCGTGATCCCGCCGACGACGAAGGTCGCGGCGGTCGGCGAGACGACGGCCGCGGCGCTGCAGGCCGCGGGCTACCGCGTCGACCTCGTGCCCGAGCGCGACAACTCCGCCGCGGGCATGGCCGAGCAGCTCATCGCGCTCGAGCCGGAGGCGCGTGACATCCTGACCCTTCGCAGCGAGATCGCGAAGCCCGTGCTGACGCAGAGCCTCATGGCAGCGGGGCACCGGGTGCGCAGCGTCGTGGCGTACCGCACGGTCGGTGTGCCGGTGACCGAGCGGATCGCGCATGATGTGGCGTCCGGTCGGATCAACGTCATCCTCGTCACGAGCGGGTCGGTGGCCGAGCAGGTCTACCTGCAGTTCCCCGAGATCCCCGACGAGACCGTGATCGCCGCGATCGGACCGCGCACGGCGCGTGACGCCAGCCAGACCGGGCTCGACGTCGACGTCGTCGCCGACCGGCAGACGGTAGACGCCCTGATCGACGCCGTCTCGCAGTTCGCGCTGCCGCACGCCGCAGACGAGCTTCAGCCGTGACCTTCCCCGCCCACCGTCCCCGCCGGCTGCGCCAGACGCCCGCCGTGCGCCGTCTCATGCGCGAGACCCACCTCGTCCCCTCTCAGCTGATCCTTCCCGCGTTCGTGCGCGAGGGGCTCACCGAGGCGCAGCCCATCGGCTCGATGCCGGGCGTCGTGCAGCACTCGCTCGACTCGCTGCGCCGGGCGGCGGCGGATGCTGCCGCATCCGGTGTCGGCGGCATCATGCTGTTCGGCGTGCCTCTGGTGCGCGACGCCATCGGTTCCGCGGCCGACGACCCCGACGGTATCCTCAACGTCGCGACCCGCGCCGTGGTCGCCGAGGTCGGCGACGCGCTCGTCGTGCAGACCGACCTGTGCCTCGACGAGTTCACCGACCACGGGCACTGCGGGGTGCTGCGCGCCGACGGCGCGGTCGACAACGACGCCACGCTCGAGCGGTACGGGGCCATGGCGCTCGCCCAGGCCGAGGCGGGATCGCCGCTGCTGGGCCTGTCCGGCATGATGGACGGCCAGGTCGCGCACGTGCGCGGCGTGCTCGATGACGCCGGCTTCACCGACACGATCGTGCTGGCGTACGCCGCGAAGTACGGCGGGGCCTTCTACGGCCCGTTCCGCGAGGCCGTCGACTCGCAGCTGACGGGCGACCGCCGCACCTACCAGCTCGATCCCGCCAATGCGCGGGAGGGACTGCGCGAGGCGCTGATCGACGTCGAGGAGGGCGCCGACATCGTCATGGTGAAGCCCGCGATGCCGTATCTCGACGTGCTGGCCGATGTGCGGGCCGCGGTCGACGTGCCGGTGTGGGCCTACCAGGTGTCGGGCGAGTACGCCATGATCGAGGCGGCGTCCGCGCACGGCTGGATCGACCGCCGCGGCGCGATCACGGACTCGCTGCTCGGCATCCGCCGTGCCGGCGCCGACGCGATCCTCACGTACTGGGCGGTCGAGGCCGCGGCCTGGCTCCGCGAGACGCTGTAGCCCTCGCGCCCCGGCTCGGCCTTTCGGCCTTGGGGCGTGTTTCTGGCTGTGGGGCGCGTAATTCGCGCCCCACAGCGCCAATCGCGCCCCACACCCCGCACGCGGGGGAGAATCGTAAGAATGAGCATCGACGACCGTAACGAGCAGCTGTTCGCGCGCGCCCAGCACGTCATCCCCGGCGGGGTCAACTCGCCCGTGCGGGCCTACGGTTCGGTGGGGGGCGCGCCGCGCTTCCTCGCCTCCGCGCAGGGGCCGTACGTGACGGATGCCGCGGGCACCCGCTACGTCGACCTCGTCGCGTCGTGGGGTCCGGCGCTCCTCGGTCACGCGCACCCCGAGGTCGTCGCCGCGGTGCAGGACGCGGCATCCCGCGGCCTCTCGTTCGGCGCCCCGACCGAGGGCGAGGTCGAGCTCGCCGCGCTGATCGCGGACCGCGTGCGGGTCGGCGACGCCGCCCCGATCGAGCGCGTGCGGCTCGTCTCCACGGGCACCGAGGCGACGATGACGGCCATCCGCCTCGCGCGTGGGTACACCGGCCGCGACCTGCTCGTGAAGTTCTCCGGGCACTACCACGGGCATTCCGACGGGCTCCTCGCCGCCGCCGGCTCCGGCGTCGCGACGCTCGCTCTGCCCGGGTCGGCGGGCGTGCCCGCCCCGATCGCCGCGCAGACGCTCGTCATCGACTACAACGACCTCGACCAGCTGCGCGAGGTGTTCGCGGTGCACGGGGACCGCATCGCCGCGGTCATCGTCGAGGCGGCCGCCGCCAACATGGGGGTCGTCCCGCCCGAGCCCGGGTTCAACGCGGCGCTCGCCGACATCGCGCACCGGCACGGCGCGCTCCTCATCCTCGACGAGGTGCTCACCGGCTTCCGGGTGCATCCGGCCGGCTTCTGGGGGCTCCAGCAGGAGGCGGGCGAGCACTACGCGCCCGACCTCTTCACCTTCGGCAAGGTCGTCGGCGGCGGGATGCCGCTGGCCGCCCTCGGCGGGCGCGCCGAGGTCATGGACCACCTCGCACCCGTCGGCCCGGTGTATCAGGCCGGCACGCTCTCGGGGAACCCGCTGTCTGTCGCCGCGGGGCTGGCGACGCTCCGACTCGCGACGCCGGAGGTCTACGCGCGCGTCGACAACGCCGCATCCGCTCTCGCGACCGCCCTGTCGGGCTCGCTCGAGATCGCCGGCGTCACCCACGCCGTGCCGCGCGCGGGGTCGCTCTTCGGCGTCGCGTTCCTGCCCGAGGCGCCGCGGACGTATGCGCAGGCGCAGACGCAGGAGGCGTGGCGGTACCCGGCGTTCTTCCACGCGATGCTGGATGCGGGCGTCTCGCTGCCGCCGAGCGTCTACGAGGCGTGGTTCCTCACCGCCGCGCACGACGACGACGCCCTCGCGAAGGTGCTCGAGGCGCTGCCTGCCGCCGCGCGGGCCGCCGCATCCGCGGACCGCCCGTGACGCGCGTCGTCGTGCTCGCCGGCGGGGTCGGCGGATCGAAGTTCACGCTCGGCGTGCGGGCGGCGCTGAGCCGCTCGGGCGCGCCCGAGGCGACCGTCGTCGTCAACACCGGCGACGACCTGTGGCTGAGCGGCGTGCGCCTGCAGCCCGACATCGACTCGGTGCTCTACGCACTGGCCGGGCAGAACGACACGACGCGCGGCTGGGGGCGCGCGGGCGACACCGAACGTGTCAACGAGGAGCTGCAGGCATGGGGCGCGGGCTGGCCCTGGTTCACGCTCGGCGACCTCGACCTCGGCACTCACCTCGCCCGCACCGGGTGGCTCCGCGATGGCGCCTCGGTCACCGAGGTCGTCTCCCGGCTCTCGCAGCGCTGGCCGCTGGGGGTCCGGATGCTGCCGATGACCGACAGTGAGGTCGACACCCGCATCCGGTTCGCCGACGGCACGGACATGCACTTCCAGGAGTGGTGGACCCGTCACCGCGTCGCCCTCACCCCGCTCGCGTTCGAGAACCCCCGGATCGCCGCCGCGACGCCGGCGCCGGGCGTCGTCGAGGCGATCGCGGATGCGGACGTCGTGCTCCTCGCCCCCTCGAACCCCGTGGTCTCGATCGGCCCCATCCTCGCGGTGCCCGGGATCCGCGCGGCGCTCGCGGCGACACGCGCGCGGGTGGTCGGCGTCTCACCGATCATCGGGGGCCGGGTCGTCCGCGGCATGGCCGATGTCTGCCTCACCGCGATCGGGGTCGAGACCACCTCCGCCGCCGTCGCTGCCCACTATGGTGCCCGCACCGCGGGCGGTTTGCTGGATGCGTGGCTCATGGCGGAGGAAGATGCGGGTGCCGCTGCATCCGTCGACGCGCTCGGCATCCGTGCCGTCGTCGCGCCGCTCTGGATGACGGATGTCGCCGCATCCGCCGCGATCGTCGACGCGGCGCTCGCCGCCTGACGCGGCCCACGCCGACGCGCTAGCTCATCGCGGGTCCGGTTCCGCCACGTGCTCAATCTGCAGGATGGCGCCGCCGACAGGCAGATCCGCTGCCTCGGCCCCCTCATGACGGTCGTCTCTTCGTGATTCGGGCCGGGGTGCCGATTCCGGGGACGCGTCAGACGGGCGTTCCGCGGTTCCATCCCGGCTTCAGGATCAGCAGCTCGTCGTGTTCATGCCGGCGGCACTCGTCGGCGAACGCTGCTGCTGCTTCCCGATCCGTCTGGAAGTGCTCGTACTGGTCCCGCGCGAGCTCGTAGTACTCCTCGTAGTCGACCAGACCATTGCTGACGGGGATGGAGAGATAGAACCTCCCCGACTCAGCCTCCACGCCCACCGAATAGCGATCGTCACGAGAGAAGAACGTGTCTGTGAACTGCACGGTGTGCTCCGCGTCTCCCGAATTCCCGACGCGTTGCAGCCACCGGTCATCATGGTCCCCATTCTCCGACGAGGGCGCGCCGGCGCTCTCAGCCCCGAATCGTGCGGCTGCGGTCGCATCGATCGCCGTGGCGAACCGCTCGGTCTCCACCCAGAATGTGCCGCAGGTGCCGCAGCGGTAGAGCGTCTCGTGGGAGGCCGCGTCGACTCGGACGAGCATCGGCCGCTGGCCCTGCATCCACTGCGTCCGGCACACATCGCAGCCCTGCTCATCCCAGCCCGCGGCTGTCGGTCTCGGCCCCTTGCCGTGATGCGTCATCTGCGTAACTCCTCATTTGTCCGGTCACTCAGACCCGCGGCCACGGCGAGCGCGGCGTTGAGGTCGTCCGGGCGGGGGTGAGTCGTCCGGGGACCCGCCTCAGCCGAATGATGACGGCGACGAGTCGGGCATGCCGAGGCGGAGTCTGACCCAACCGTCAAGACGGCGAATCACCGTGTGCAGACCGGTCAGATCGGGATGGTCCGCGGTGAACCACGTTCCGAAGTCGGAGACCTCCACGACGTCGCCGAGCACGATCCCGCCGGTCAGTTCTTTGTGCGGTTCAGCGCGGATGAGGACGACGTCGACGGTGTCATAGAGGCGAACCGTGCGGCGGAGCTCTCCGGTCGACGATGCCGCGTTCGCGACGACCGTGGCAGCACCCCCCCAGTGCGCGACGATCGCCGTGTCCACGTCCACCGCGCCGATGGTCGGACCGGGCTCTCGTGCGAGGACGGCGGAGGGGGAGGAACGATTCCTGTGTAGGGCGGAAGACTCTCGAGAGCGCGAATAAAAGCAAGCGCCTGCTCGCCGGCGTCAGTCATGACGGTCCTCGTTCTCCGGCGAGGGAGGCAGCGGCACCGGAGGCTTCGGCAGCCGTTGATAGATCGCGGGTACAACTTCCCGAATTCTGCGCCCGAGCGGCGAACTGAGGGGAAGGAGATCCACTCCTGTCCCGGTGGGGAGTTCACGGCGCAGCGCTTGGGCGAAGTCGGCGATCGCCTGCTCTCGACCCGGATCGTTGCCGACGACGAGGATGAGCCGCGGCCGGCCATTCTCGACGAGCGCCGCGATCACCACTTCCGATACTGCGGCAACCTGAGACGCGGCGTGGCGCGCTGCGGCGAGAAGCGAGTCCGGTGCGTTGGCTGGCGGGCCGAACGAGACTGAGCTGTTCGCAGCGATGGTGCCATCCTGGGGCGCTCCGGTATCCGCCTGCCGGAGATGGGGGATGACGCTGTCAGCACCACCGGGATCTATGACGACGCCGTCGAGATCGGTCTCCGAGACGAGCTTGACGAGATCTTCCAGGCGGATCAGCGTCGCCGCTACGTCCCCCGTGCTCCCCGCCCACGTCGTGAGCTCGGTCTGAGAGAGAAACGCCGGAACGAGGCTTCGCTCGTCGTCGGAGCGAACTGTCCACAACGACGTCGGCCCTTGTCCGGCCGAGCGCGCGGGGACGATGACCCAGAAGGGCGCGATGAGTCGGAGGTAGCCGCGCGGTAGCGGGCCTGCGGGAAGCGTCGCCAGGGTCGTGCGCGGGAGGATTTCCACGTTTCGCTCGGACTCGCGACCCAATGCTTGACCCACGCGCTCGAAGGCGTCGTACACCGGGTGGGCCGGATCGCGCGGCCCACCGCCGTCGACAAGCAATCGAGCCAGGTCCGTGGGGCCCGGGCGGAAACCTGTCTCCCCTCTTCGAGCTCGATCGATCACGTCATCGATCGAGCGGAGCAGTGAGGTCTTGGCTGTGGCGTGGAGGTCGTCGACCTTCTCGATCTCCGTGCGCGCAGCCATGAGAGCGGTCAGATAGCTATCGTTCATGACGGACCTCTCGGGGCCACGGGATCCACCCGGATGATCCAACCAGGATCCCATCCTTGCGGCAGGAGTACCTGATCGGCGCCGCCCGGCAGGATGACACCGGAGGCGGATGTTTGCGGGGCAACCTGACCAAGGTGGAGTACTTGACCGGCGGGCACCTCAATCACAGCCTGGAGTTCCCGCGTATTGTTCCATTCGGGTTTGAGTGCTGAACGTTCCATCGCCGCTACTGCGTCGCTGGCGTACTCGGTTGTCGCGAACGCTCCCGTCTGCGCTGCGTCGCCGCCGTAGACGCGATACAGCTCGACCGCCTCGGTTGTCTGAACGGTTCGGTATTGTCCGTCGGTGAATGTATCGACAAGGCTCTCCGGCAGTTCGGCCTTTGGTAGGTCCACCACGCTTTCGTCGATCCGAGTCGGGATCGGGCTCTCGGCAACCGGGATACGCGGCGTCCCCGGTTCGAGGGGAGTACCTGCCCCTGCGGGACCGGGACCGGGGGCCGGGCGGGGCTGGGGTCCGCCCTTCAGCACGCTGTCGAAGAGCGAGCCGGCCTTCCGCAGCAGCGCGGTGAGGTCGTCGAGCAGCTTCGCGAGCGACTTGCACGAGGTGATCGCGTCGATGACCGTCTTCCCGACCTTCGCGCTGAGCGACGCGACGCGGGTCGTGACCTGCCCGACGATGACGGGGGTCGCAAGTCCCAGGGTGAAGATCGCCTCGGCGGCCCACGAGATGATCGAGCCGACGAGCTGCGAGAGTACGTCGCGGACGAGGTCGTGCACGACCTGCACGATGGTTGAGGCGATCTGCAGGCCCGTCGACATCGCGCCGGCCCAGGATGCAGCGGCGCTGAGGTGCTCGGCGGACTCGGCTTGAAAGCGCCGGTAGGCATCCATGGCCTCGCCCGCCAGTTCGTCGACGTCGCCGACGATACGGGCGAGCTCCTCGCCGGACGCTTGCAACTGGGCCTGGATGTTGCCCCAGGTCTGCGCGAACGCGGCGACCTCGCCGGCGTCCCCGGTGAAGTCGTTGAACCAGCCCTTGAGGGGCTCGAGGTGGTCGATCAGCCAGCCGAGTCCGGCACCGATCAGCGACCCCAGGGGTCGACGACGGTCGCGGCGGTGTCGAGGGCGACGCCGACGCCGGCCATCGTGCCCTCGAGCCAGTTGCCGGACTCGATCGCCGAGACCAGCTGGCTGCCGGAGTCGAGGAGCCCGGCGCCGCTGAACGGCGTCGCGGTGTCGATCGGCGCCGCGACGAGCGGGTTCGGCGGCGTCATCCGAGGCCCTGCTCGAGCGCGCCGACGGCCCGCACGACGTCGTCTTCGAAGGCAGCCATGTCGGTCGCGACGCCGCGGACCTCGGTGGCGCTGCGCCGCAGCATCCCTTCGGCGGCACCGATCGCCTGCTGCGCCATCCCGGCGGCGACGGATGCGGGCGGCACGAGGAATGCGCAGAGCACCCCGAACGCGCCGCCGCCCATGTTCGTCGATCCGGCCGCGTCGCGCGCGACCCCGACATCGGACGCGACGACCTCCACGCGCGCCGCGTGCGAGGTGATGAGGTCCTGGTCGACCGCGATGTGTCCGGCCACAGTCACTCCCGGATGGTGGAGGTCGCGGACGGCGGCGCCTTGTCGACTTCGGCGCGCAGGTGGTCAACGACGCCGGACTCGGCGCCGAACGCCGCGGACGCGATCTCGACCGCCTTGGCGCCGGCGTCGCGCTGGGCGGCGTTCGCCGTCTCGACGATCAGCTGTGCCAGCGCGCGCGGCGCGAGCTCCATCGCGGCGTCCGAGAGCTCGACGCCGGCCAGGCGCCCGGCCGCGTCGACCGTGACCTGCAGCTCCCGCCGCGGGGACCGGGCCACACCGCGCACGGCGTCGATCTCGCCCTGAAACTCCCGCGCCCGCTCGGCCTGCACCTGGGCTGCCGCGATCTGCTGCTCGATGCGGGCGATGGCGGCATCCGCATC
>JAVBUN010000206.1:0-13194 GCA_031555335.1 Microbacterium sp. | reverse complement strand
TCCTCCCCCGGGTCCGCATCGGGCGCCGGGATGCCGAGCGTCTCGCCGATCTCGAGGACGAATCTGCTCAGCTCGCGCGGCCGGCTCGTGCCCGCCCAGAACGATCCGCTCAGCAGCAGATGGTCCCGCGCGCGGGTCACCGCGACGTACGCCAGGCGACGGTCCTCCTCCAGCGTGCGCTGACGGTGCGCATCGATGAACGCGTCGCGCGCGCGCTTCAACGCCTGCTGCGTGGGCGCCTCGCGCGCCTCCCACCGGTAGTCCGGAAGCCACGGCGCGTCGCCGCGGAACTCGTAGGGCAGCACGCCCGCACCGAGCCACCCCCGCGTCTCGCGCGGTGAGGTGGGCAGCTCGCCCTCGACGAGGCGCCCCACCGCGACCGCGTCCCACTCGAGCCCCTTCGCGCCGTGGATCGTGAGCAGCTGCACCACATCCTCCTCGGGCGGGTCCGTCCGCGGCGCGAGATCGTCGCTGCGTTCGGCGTAGTCGAGCCAGGCGAGAAGGCTCGTGATGCTGCCCTGCTCGTCCGCGGACAGGAACGCCCCCACCTCGTCGACGAACGCCCGCACCTGGGCGGATGCGGTGCGGGCCGGCCCTCGGGCCTCGTTCGCCGCGAGCTCGATGTCCAGCCGCAGCTCGATCTCGATCGCCCGCACGAGCTCGGGGATCGGCAGCGTCGCCGCGGCCTGCCGCAGCCCGGCGAAGACGCCCGCGGCCTCGCGCAGGCGCTCTCTGGCATCCGCTGTGAAACCGGAGAGCCACGTGTGGTCGGCGCGGGTGCGGGCGAAGAAGTCGAGCGCGTCGACGAGCGATCCGGTGTCGTCGGGGCCCGTCGCGCGCAGCCCCGGGAGCACGCCGTCGGCCGGGGCGGGACGCGCCAGCCGGCGCGCCAGATCCGCGAGGGCGGACAGGTCGGCGACGCCCACCGCCCAGCGGGGACCCGACAGCAGCCGGATGAGCGCGGATCCTGCGGTGGGATCGCTGAGCACCCGGAGGGCGCTGACGATGTCCACGATCTCGGGTGTGCTCAGGAGCCCCCCGAGCCCCAGCATCCGGTGCGGGATGCCGTGCCGCGCGAGCGCCTCGGCGAAACGCGGCATGTGCTTCTTGGCGCGGAAGAGGATCGCGCCCGTGGTGCGTCCGCCTGCCGCGGCCCGCTCCCGGCGCACCGCGGCGAACCAGCGTGCCACCGCGTCGGTCTCGGCGTCGAGATCGGGCTCCGCGACCACGCGCACCTCGCCCGCCGCCGCACCCGGACGCGCGCGGAGCTCGCCGACGGCCGCCCCAGCACGCGCGGCGAGCGGAGCGAGGACCGCCGAGGCGGCCGCCAGCACCGCCGGGCTGTTGCGCCAGCTCGTGAGCAGCGAGAACCGCGCGCACTCCGCATCCGGGGAGAACGCGGCAGGGAACCCCTCGAGATTGCCGGCGCTGGCGCCGCGCCATCCGTAGATCGCCTGGTGCGGGTCGCCGACCGCCATCACCGCGGTGCGTGCGAACAGCCGCGACAGCAGCAGCGTCTGCACGACGGAGGTGTCCTGATACTCGTCGAGCAGCACGACCCGGTACCGGTCGCGCAGTTCGGCGACGACACCGGGGTCGGCGAGGGCGATCTCGTATGCCCCGGCCACCTGATCGGCGAAGTCGATGACGCCCTGACGCCGCTTGCGATCGGCGTAGGCACGGGCGAGGCGCGCGAACAGCGCGAGCCGGTCGACCGCCGCGGCATCGGTGCGGATGTCCGCGTACACGGTCGTGCGCGCCGACTCGGAGGGCCGCTCGAGCACGTCGCGGAAGCGTTCCGGGAATCGTTCGAGGTCGTCGAGGTCGACGAGGTTGTCGACGGCGTCCCGCGCGACACGCAGCGCATGATCGACCAGTGTGCGAAGCGCCCCCTCGAACGCGTCGAGCGCGGGGTCGTCGGAGCTCAGCACGACGCGACGCATGAGCAGCCACGCCGCGGACTCCGACAGGACGACGGCCTCGGCGTCCCGGCCGATCCGCACCGCGTTCTCGCGCACGATCGCGTCGGCGAAGCTGTTGTACGTCGACACGGTGGGACGGTCGAGCAGATCGTCCGCGGAGTCCGCGCCGCTGTCGGCGACGGCGCCGATGCGCGCAGCGAGTGCGTCCAGCGCATCGTGACGCGCTCGATCTCCCGCCTCTGCGAGGCGTGCGAACACGTCGAGCTCGCCCGCGGCATGCAGGTGCTCCAGGTGCGGCAGCAGCCCCCGGCGCTCGAACTCCGCCAGCCGTGCCAGCCGACGCTGGATGCGCTCGGCCAACTCGCCCGCGGCCTTGCGGGTGAACGTGAGGCCCAGCACCTGGTCGCGGCGGACGATGCCGTTCGCGACGAGCCAGACGACCCGCCCCGCCATGGTCTCGGTCTTGCCGCTGCCCGCCCCGGCGATCACGAGGGCCGGACCGAGCGCCGACTCGATGACCGCCGTCTGCTCGAGCGTCGGCGGGAACTGACCGAGCGCGGCCGCGATCGCCGCGGCACCGATGCGGGCCGTCACGGCGCGCTCACCGGCGGGACGGTGTGGATGCGGCAGAGGCCATGGCCGAACTCGTCGCGGCAGTGGTCCTCGTAGGGCGCCCGGAACGACGTGCCCGCCATCACGCGGGCCGCGTCCGCCAGGCGGCCGAGGAACGCGGCACGCCCCGCGTCGTCGAGCGGATGCTGGGTGGGTGTCGTGTAGTCGTGCTTGGTGCCCGGCTGCAGCACGAGCAGCTTCGCCCCGCCGAGGGGACGCTCGCCCGCATCCGGCACCGCGCCCGCGGCCACCGCGATCTGGTAGGCCGCGAGCTGCGGGTGATCCGCCACCTTGGCGTCGGTGTGCGGCACGCTCTTGCCCGTCTTGAGGTCGACGATCACGACCCCGCCGTCCGCGGTCTGCTCGACCCGGTCGATGGTTCCCGAGAGCACCACCGGCAGCGCCTGGTCGTCGTCGGGATAGGGCAGCGGCACCTCGAACCTCGATTCCGCACCGAGCAGCGCGCCGCCCTCGTCGTGGAACCGCCGCAGGTACGCCGCGAGCCGGCGGACGAGCTCCTGCGCGCGGGCGCGCTCGGCACGCTCGCGCCACGGAGCGTCGAACTCGAGCTCGCCCCAACGCTCCTCGACGGCCGCCCACAGCGACGCGGCGTCGGGGGCGGCGGTCTCCATCGCGTGATGCAGCAGCGTGCCGAGCCCCGCGGTCACGGTGCCGGCGTCGCCGCCGAGGTCGCCGATGACCCAGTCCAGCTCGCACCGTTCGAGGGCCTCCACGCGCGAGGGCGAGACGCGCACGCTCTCGGCACGAGGATCGTGGAGCGGTGCGGTCGAGGTCGGCGGCGCGACGCCGTACCAGCTGCCGGGCGCGGCCCCCGCCACGCGGGCGTCCGCGAGGAGCGCCAGCTGCGCCGCGGCGACCGACCGGTCGGCGCTCGTCGCGCCGGGTGCGACGAGCGTGCGCCGATGCGCGGCGACGAGGCCGCGCAGCGACAGCGGATGGCCGGTCGGGGCCGGCGAGGCATCCGGAAGCAGCTCGAGGAACGTGCTCGGGGTGTGCGCGTCATCGACGACGGCGGTCACCACCATCGCGCGGTCCGCGCGGGACACCGCGCGCGCGAACAACCGCAGCTCGTCATGGAGCACCTCGCGGCGGCGGTCGAGCGCCGACGACTCGCGTCCGTCCGCATGCTGCGCCTCGGCCAGCCGCCACCCCTGCAGCAGCGTGCCCCGCAGGCGCGTGTTCGGCCAGACGCCATCCTGCATCCCCGCGATCACGACCGTGTCGAACTCGAGGCCGAGCGCGGCCGTCGGGGTGAGCACCTGGACGCGTTCCCGCGCACCGGGGGCGGTGAAGAGGTCTTCGGCGACGTCGCTGTCGAGCACGCCGCGAAGGAACACCATCGGGTCGGCGATCCCGCCCTCCTCGGCCCGCTCTCCGAAGCGCTTGGCGGCCTGGAAGAGCGCCACCACGGCGTCGAGATCGCGGCCGGCCTGCTCGGCGAGAGGACCGTTTCCCTGCGCGGTCTGCGCCCACACGCGCTCGAGCCCGCTGCGCGACCAGGCCGTCCACAGCAACTGGTGGGCGCTCGCGCCCTCGGCCAGCTCGGTGCGCAGGAGCGCGAGCGTCTCGGCGACGCGCGCCGCCCGTCCGGACTCCCGTGTGCCGAGGAGCACGAACTCGGCCGGATGCTGCAGCGCTGAGGCCAGGAGGTCGCCCGCGGCACGCGTGCCGCCCGCGGCGACCTCGGTCTGGCGCAGGGCCGCCCGCAGGCGCCGGAGGTCGACCGGGTCGAATCCCGCCGCGAGCAGGGTCTCCGCCGGATCCGCCGCGGAGACGGCGGCCGTGATGACGCCGACGAGGTTGCGCACGCTCCCGCGGCGACCGAGCGGCTCGACAAGTCCCGGCGCCCGCGCCGGCACCTCGCGCGCCGAGAGCTCGGCCTCGAGGGTCGCGACCTGTCGGGAGTCGTGCGCGATCACCGCGCACCGCTGCCACGCCACCCCGTCGTGCAGGTGGCGCTCGCGGAGGATGCGGGCGATCGCGTCGTGCTCCTCGGTGGGCGAGCGGGCCAGCAGTACGCGCACCGTGCCGTCGTCCGCGTCGCCGCCCGCGCGGCGCGGCGCCGCCCGGTGGGCGACGATGCCGGCCGCGCCGATGCGCTGGGTCACCGCACGGACGACGTCCTCGTGCGCGCCGGTGCCGCGGTGCACCGTGCGCAGCACCGCTGTGGTTCCCAGGACCTCCGCGAGCCGTGCGAAGTACTCGGGGCGCGCGCCGCGGAAGACGCCCGAGGCGATGTCGGGGTCGCCGAATGCCGTGACGGCCACCCCCCGCGCGTGCAGCGCCTCGAGGAGTGCCACACCGCCGAGCGTGAGCTCCTGCGCATCGTCGACGAGCACCGCCCGCAGTCGCCGCACCGCCGCGAACGCCGGGGCGCCGTGGTCGAGGGTGCGCACGAGCTCGACCGCCTCGTCGGTGAGCCCGGCGGCGTCGCGGTGGGCGGCACGCAGACTCCCCCGCACATCGGCGTACTCGGCCATGAACGCGGCGAGCGACCGCCACACCGGCACACCGTGCCGATCGGCGAGCGCCGCCAGGTCGAGCGGGGCGATGCCGAGCGAGGTGCACTCCGCCATGAACGCCCGCACCTCGCTGCGGAAGCCCCGCGACGAGCGCACCGCCGCACCGAACCCCTCGGGCCACCGCGACGGCTCCCCCGCGGCCTCATCGGCCTCGTCGCCGCGCAGCAGGTCGTGGATGATCTGGTCGTCGTCTGCTCCGGTGAGCAGCCGCGGCACCGGGGCGCCGCGCTGCACGTCGTGGGCGCGGACGATCTCGAACGCGAGCGAGACGAGCGAGCGCGCGGGAGAGCCGGAGCGAGCCCGGCCGATCGCGAGCGAGAGGCGGTCGCGCAGGGCCGTCGCCGTCTGGCGGGTGGGCGTGAGCACCAGCACCGCGTCGGGATCGAGCCCCCCGGCCACGAGCGCGGCCGCGCGCGCGACGATCACCGACGTCTTTCCGCTGCCGGGTGCGCCGACCACGAGACCGGATGCGGCGGGGCCACGCTCGAGAACCGCCGCCTGGTCGTCGTCCCACGCGCGGGCGCGTTCGCGATCGCCCGCGGCGTCGCGTTCCCACCCCGGCGCCGTCCCGGGAGCCCTCACCGTGTCCATCCCTGCAACGGTAACGCCGGCCGCCGACACGCGTTCGCCCACAGCGTGCGCGCCGCGGCGCTGCGTCGCGGCCCCGCCCCGGCACGGTGCCGTAGAGTTCAGGAAGCCCCTGAGACAGACGAGGAAGGCCCATCCGTGGAGATCCGCATCGGCATCGCGAACACCGGCCGCGAGCTCAATTTCGAGACTGACCAGCCCGCGGATGCGGTGAAGAAGGCCGTCGCCGACGCCCTCGGCGAGGGAGCCCCCTTCGTCAGCTTCACCGACACGAAGGGCACGTCCTACCTCGTCCCGTCGGCCGGCCTCGCCTACATCGAGCTCGGCACCGAGGAGACGCGCCGGGTCGGCTTCTTCGCCTGATCCGATGGACATCCTGCTCGCGTTCATCTTCGGAACGGCGCTGGGCCTGATCGCTCACTACGCCCTCCCCGGACGGGACCTCCGCGGTGAGGCGCTCGTCCCCGTGGCGGGGGCGCTGACCGGCGGGCTCGTCTGGCTCGCGCTCACCTGGGCGGGTATGACGACGGCGGATCCGTGGATCTGGCTGGCATCGATCGTCGTCCCCGCCGTCGTCGTGTTCGCGGGCACGGCTCTCCTCACCCGCATCCGGCGGGCTCGTGACGCGCGCGAGGCGGCACGACTCAAGATCGCCTGACCGCCGCGCGGACCGCGTCAGGACGCGAGCCCCATCGCCTCCATGCGGCGTGCGTGCGCCGCCATCAGCTGGGTGAACACCGGCTCGACACGCTCGTCGAGGGCGGTGCCGTCGCCGGTGCGGCGCAGCGCCGACCGGGCGATGAGCAGAGTGTCGCCCACGAGGCGCCGGCCCCACATCGCCAGCAGTGCCGCCCACTCCCGGTCGCCCTCGATCGTGTCGGCGATGAGCTCCACGATCGCCTGGCGGTCGCCATCGGCGGCGAGGGCGCGGGCCACCCGGTCGCCGGTCTCGCCGTAGCTCGCCGAGAGCGCGAGATAGAAGTCGTCCAGCATCCCGGCCGTGAGATGCACCGACATCAGCGTCTCCTGCGGCCGCACGCCGTGCGTCGCCGCCCGGAAGGCGTCCAGCGGCTCGCGGAACGGCAGCATCAGCGCCGTCGGGTCGTCACCGCGCTCCCGGATCAGCGCCACGAGCTCCTCGTGCTTGCGCAGCGCCGCCCCCGCGGCGCGCGACAGCGCCTCTTTGCGGGCGAGCTCGGGGGTCGAGGCGATCAGCTCGCTGAGGGTCTCGAAGAAGCCCAGCTGCAGATACGCGGCCTGGCCGAGGAAGATGTCGGCGTCCGGGGCGAGCTCGGCGAAGTCGACGCGGGTGGCGCCGTCCTGCTCCCCGCGCGAACGCAGCCGGAGGGTGCGCGCCGCGGGAGCGCGACGCCGCCGGAACCATTCCCACACGCGGTACAGCCTACGGCTCGGGTATCGTGGAATCGCCTCGGCATCGGACCGAGGCCACCGCGCCTGGGCCGAGAGAGACGGCGTGGACTCCGCCGGCGGTCGTTCACCGCCCTCGACCAGACAGGTTCATATTGTGACGACCTTCGCCGAACTCGGCGTGGACCAGGACATCATCGACGCCCTCGCGGCACGCGGCATCGTCGACTCGTTCCCCATCCAAGAGCAGACCATCCCGCTGTCCCTGCCGGGCCAGGACATCATCGGCCAGGCGAAGACCGGAACCGGAAAGACCTTCGGCTTCGGCATCCCCGTGGTGCAGCGGCTCGGACCGGCACCCGCGCACGGCGTCAAGGCGCTGATCGTCGTTCCCACGCGTGAACTCGCCGTCCAGGTCTACGAGGACATGGACCTGCTCACGGAGGGCCGCCAGACGAGCGTCGTCGCCATCTACGGCGGCAAGGCCTACGAGGGCCAGATCGAGCAGCTCAAGGCGGGCGCCCAGATCGTCGTCGGCACACCGGGCCGCCTCATCGACCTCTCCAACCAGCGCCTGCTCGATCTCTCCAACGCGACCGAGGTCGTGCTCGACGAGGCCGACAAGATGCTGGACCTCGGCTTCCTCCCCGACATCGAGAAGATCTTCCAGAAGGTCGCGCAGGTGCGGCACACGCAGCTGTTCTCGGCGACCATGCCCGGCCCGATCGTCGCGCTCGCGCGGCGGTTCATGTCGAACCCCATCCACATCCGCGCGACGGACCCCGACGAGGGGCTCACGCAGGCGAACATCCGCCACCTCGTCTACCGGGCGCACTCGCTCGACAAGGACGAGGTCATCGCCCGCATCCTGCAGGCCGAGGGCCGCGGCAAGACCGTCGTGTTCACCCGCACCAAGCGGGCCGCGCAGAAGCTCGTCGACGAGCGGAACGACCGCGGCTTCAACGCGGGCGCCGTGCACGGCGACATGAGCCAGGAGGCCCGCGAGCGGTCGATGGCCGCCTTCAAGGCCGGCAAGAAGGACGTCCTGATCGCGACCGACGTCGCCGCGCGCGGCATCGACGTCGACGACGTCACCCACGTCATCAACCACACGATCCCGGATGACGAGAAGACGTACCTGCACCGGGCGGGTCGAACCGGCCGTGCCGGCAAGACCGGCATCGCCGTGACCTTCGTCGACTGGGACGACCTGCACAAGTGGGCCCTGATCAACCGCGCACTGGAGTTCGGCCAGCCCGAGCCGGTTGAGACCTACTCGTCGAGCCCGCACCTGTACGAGGACCTGGGCATCCCGGCCGGCACGAAGGGACGTCTGCGCAAGCAGGCGCCCGTTCCCGCCACCGCATCCGTTCCGACGTCCGACGACGCCGTCACCACCGGCGGGGACGCCCCGCGCCGTCGCCGCCGTCGCTCCGGCGGCGGGTCCGGCGCCGGCACCGCGGGCGCCCCGACGGTGACTGCCGAGTCCGCGACGCCCGATGCCGCCCGCGGCGAGGGTGCGGGCACGCACGACGGCGGCGGCTCCGAGCATCACGACGGCAAGCCGGCCGCCGCACGCCGACGCCGGCGTCGGCGCGGCCCGCGCGCGGATGGCGGCGCTCCCGCCGCTTCCTGAGCCCGCTTCGCGGGGTGTCCCGGCCGCCGGATCTGACGCTAGAGTGACGGATGCGGGGGCTCGGGGCCTCCGTCTGCGGGGACATTCCGTTTCCCGCATACCGTGTGGGAGGGAACGGGCATGCGCTTCACCGACGTCGTCGAGTACCAGGGCTTCTGGGGATCTTTCTGGGACCTCATCTGGTGGTTCCTCTGGGCCTTCGTCTTCGTCTCCTACCTGTTCGCGCTCTTCGCGATCATCGGAGACCTCTTCCGCGACCACAAGCTGAGCGGGTGGTGGAAGGCCGTGTGGATCATCTTCCTGGTCTTCGTGCCGTTCCTCACCGCGCTCGTCTACCTCATCGCCCGAGGCACCGGCATGGCGCAGCGCAACCAGCGCGAGGTGCGTCAGGTGCAGCAGGCGCAGGACGACTACATCAAGCACGTCGCCGGGACGAGCCCCTCGGACGAGATCGCGAAGGCGAAGCAGCTGCTCGACGCCGGCACGATCAGCGCCGACGAGTACGCGGCACTGAAGGCCAAGGCGCTCAGCTGACCCGCGGCGGGGCGCGCCCGGGACCGATCGGACGTCCCGGGCACGCCCCGCTTCCGTGATCGGCGGACGCGGTACGAAGTCTCGCTGCGCGGCACGAGGACTCGACGCTCGGAGCTGGGCTTCGGCCGGCGCTCAGCCCGAGACGGGAGCGCTGCCCCGGCCCCGTTCGACGATGCGTGCGACCATCTGCGGGCTCGTGGTGTTCTCCCCCGGCCGGTTGGGTTTGCCCGCCCCGTGGTAGTCGCTCGACCCGGTGACGATCAGATCGTGTCGCCGCGCCAGGTCGCGGAGCAGGACCTTACCGTCCTCGGTGTTCTCCCGGTGATCGATCTCGAATCCGGCGAGCCCATGGTCGATGAGTTCCTCGATCACCGGGACCGGCAGCATCCGACCGCGCCCGGCGGGACTCGGATGCGCCACGATCGGCACCCCGCCGGCGGCGACCCCGAGATCCACGGCCGTGACCGGGTCTGGTGCGTAGTGGGGCTCGTAGTAGCCCTCCCGCGGATGCAGCACGCCGGCGAACGCCGCGCTGCGATCGACGACGATGCCACGGGCGACCAGGGCGTCCGCGATGTGCGGGCGGCCGATGGTGGCGTCGGGGGTGGTCTGCGCCTGGACGTCCGCCCAGGTCAGATCGAAGTCGCGCGAGAGCCGGTCGACGATCCGCTCGGCACGGCCGACCCGATCGCCACGGATGCGGGCGGTCTCGGCCGCGAGGGCGGCATCGTCCGGATCGAACAGGTACGCGAGCAGGTGCACGCTCCGCCACGCGTGCTGCGCGCTCAGCTCCATGCCGGGCAACATCACCATGCCCAGCGAGACCGCCGCCGGCGCCGCCTCCGCCCATCCCACCGTCGTGTCGTGATCGGTGAGCGCGACGGTGCGGAGCCCGGCCTCGTGCGCCGCACGCATCACCTCCGCGGGCGACTGCGTCCCGTCCGAGCGGGACGAGTGGAGGTGCAGGTCGGCGGGTCCGGGGATACGGAGACCTGGCGCCATCCTCCGAGCGTACCGCTCGGGGCGACACGCGACCCGGTACCGTGTCGGCCGATCCTCAGGGTCGCTCAATAGGCTCGCAGACGTGCTTCGCCTCCTGGGGATCCTGTTGACCGTGCTGTGCGCGATCGGTGCGGCGATCCTCACCTGGCCGGACTTCTTCCGGCTGGAGCGCACGTTCCCGCTCGCGCAGGTGATCTCGTTCCGGACCCTCGTGACGGCCGGCTTCGCGACGCTGCTCGTGGTCGCGCTCCTGCTCGCGGCGGCACGTCCGCTGCGTCGCCTCGCCCTCGCCCTGGCCGCGGTCGCGCTCATCGCCGTCGTCGTCAACGCGGGCATCGTGGTGGCGCGCGGGACCGGCACGCAGACCCTCCCCGAGAAGACGGCGGACAGCGTGCGCGTCATGACCTGGAACACCGCGGGCGACGCGACCTCCGCGGAGACGATCGCGCAGACCGCGGTGGCGATGGGCGCCGACATCGTCTCCCTGCCGGAGACGACGATCGAGACGGGTGCCCAGGTGGCGGTGGCGATGCGAGACCTCGGGCAGCCCATGTGGGCGCACCACACCGAGTACGGCTCGGACGGCTGGGCGGCGGACTCGACGACGCTCCTCATCTCGCCGGATCTCGGCACCTACTCGGTGATCGCGTCCTCTTCGGACGGATCGAGCAACACCTCCACGGTGCCGAGCGCCGTCGCGATGCCGACCGACGGCAACGGTCCCACCGTGGTCGCCGCGCACGCGGTGGCCCCGCGGCAGAGCATGATGGCGGACTGGCGACACGATCTGCAGTGGCTCGCCGACCAGTGCGCGGGCGAGAACGTCATCCTGGCGGGTGATTTCAACGCCACGGTCGACCACATGGGCCGCCTGGGCACGGATGGCGGCACCCTCGGGCGGTGCGTGGATTCCGCCACGCGCACGGGCAACGGCTCCGTGGGCACGTGGCCGACCGATCTCCCCGCCCTCGCCGGTGCGCCCATCGACCACGTGCTGGCGACGCCCGATTGGACCCCGACCGGCTCGGTCGTGCTCAGCTCCCTCGACGACGCGGGCGGCGATCACCGCCCGCTCGTCGTGCAGCTCGAGCCGACGAACTGACCGTCGCGCGCGGCCGGGTGGGAGACTGGAGGCATGTCAGACTCCGTGGACACCCAGACGCCGGCCGCCACCGAACCCGTGACCGAGGCGCCATCCAACCGCAAGCAGCCGTTCCCGACCGGCTTCCTCGACACCATCTCGGCCGGCTGGGCGGAGCGACCCGAGGTCCTGCCCGCCGCTCGACCCGAGGCCGCCTACGCGGCTGCCCGGCGAGATGCGGTCTCGGCCGTCTTCCCCGGGTCGCGTCTGATCGTCTCGGCCGGTGACCTGCAGGTCCGCAGCAACGACACCGACTACCCGTTCCGCGCGCATTCGGCCTTCGCGCACCTCACCGGCTGGGGGGCGGATGCGGAGCCCGGCGCCGTGCTCGTCTTCGAACCCCGCGGCGACACCGGCCACGACGTCGTGCTGTACTTCCGCGAGCGCGCCGACCGCACCACGCCGGAGTTCTACGGCGACGCGACGATCGGCGAGTTCTGGGTGGGCCCCCGCCCCTCGCTCGATGCCGTCGCCGCCGACCTCGGCCTCGCCACCGCGCACATCGACACCTTCCGCCCGACCGATGCGGACCGCACGGTCGACGACGACCCGGAGCTCGCCCGCGTCGTCTCGGAGCTGCGTCTCGTGAAGGACGAGTACGAGATCGCGCAGCTTCAGCTCGCCGTCGCGGCCACCGCATCCGGGTTCGACGACATCGTGCGCGAACTCCCCCGCATCGTCGCCCACCCGCGCGGCGAGCGCGTGGTGGAGGGGGTCTTCCACCTGCGCGCACGCAGCGAGGGCAACGGCGAGGGCTACGACACCATCGCCGCCTCCGGGCCCCACGCCTGCTACCTGCATTGGACCCGTAACGACGGCGTCGTGACGCCCGGCGACCTCATCCTCGTCGACGCGGGCGTCGAGGTCGACAGCCTCTACACCGCCGACATCACCCGCACGCTGCCCGTCAACGGGCGGTTCTCCGAGGTGCAGCGACGCGTGTACGAGACGGTGCGCGAGGCGGCGGATGCCGCGTTCGCCGTCGCCCGTCCGGGGGTGCGGTTCCGCGAGGTCCATGCGGCGGCGATGGCGGTCATCGCCCGTCGCGTCGCGGAGTGGGGGCTGCTGCCGGTGACCGCCGACGAAGCGCTCGACGCCGACCGCGGCGGCCAGCACCGGCGGTACATGGTGCACGGCACGAGCCACCACCTGGGGCTCGACGTGCACGACTGCGCGCAGGCGCGCCGTGCGATGTACTACGACGGCATCCTGGAGGAGGGCATGGTCTTCACGATCGAGCCGGGGCTCTACTTCCAGGCCGACGACCTCACGGTGCCGGCCGAGTACCGCGGGATCGGCGTGCGGATCGAGGACGACGTGCTGATGACCGCCGACGGCCCCGTCAACCTCTCGGCCGCGATCCCCCGGACCGCCGATGAGGTCGAGGCCTGGATCGCCCGCCTCACCGCCTGATCGCCGGTTCCACGAGACCTTCGACCGGCCTCCGCCCTGCACAACGGCGGAGATCCCTCGCAACACCCCGCCCCGGCAACCCGCCACGCGGCGTGTCGCCGAGAATCTCCGCCGTTGTGCCACGCGAACGCACGCGGAGCCGACGCCGAACACGCGGCTGCGCGCGCCGGTCGCCGGGCGACGGGCAAGAACCCCCGGGCGACGGGTGACGGGCGGCGTCAGGATGCGGGGGTGTCGCCGGAATCGGGGGCGGGGCTGATGCGCTCGCCGTAGCGGGGCGGCGACGCCGGTGCATCGGCATCCGGCTGCTCGGGCGCGGGCTGCTCGGGCTTCGCCGGCGCCGGCTTCGGCGGTGCCGCGGGGTCGATGCGTTCCCCGTACCGGGGCGGCGCGACCGCCGGCGGGGCGGCGACGGGCGGCGCGGCGGGTGGAACC
>JAVBUN010000066.1:0-13278 GCA_031555335.1 Microbacterium sp. | reverse complement strand
CGCGCGACGCCCGACCGGCCCGACGGCAGGAGCACCGTCAGCACGAGCAGGATGACGAACCCGGACCCGAACGAGATGACGCCCGCGACGAACCCGTCGCCGACCGCCGCACCGAGCGCGCCGTTCAGCTGCGCCTGGATGCTGGTGAGCACGCCGACCAGCACGGCACCGGCGAGCGCGACACTCGCCGGAAGGCGGCGTGCGGGGAGGGGGGTCGCGGCAGAGGTCACCGCCCGATGCTACGGGGCGACCGAACGGCGCCCCGAACCCGCGTGCGGGCGCCGAAGTCGCTGACGACCGTCGGACACTAGTCGCCCCCGGTGCGCTTGGCGCGCTTGTCCTCCCTGGCCCGACGCTCCTCGATGTAGTCGCAGAGCTTGTCGAGCTGTACCCACGCGCGACGCTGACTCGTCTTGAGCGTGGAACCCCGTCGGGTGTGCTCGATGTACGGCAGGAACCGGTTTCGCATGATGAGCGTGATCGTGCCGCCCTGAACCACGATCACGTCGCGGTGATAGATCTTGTACCTGACTCCGACAGCGAGATGCTCCAGACCGTTCAGAATGGCGAGGACGGCGTCGAGAAGCGCGGTCTTCTGCTCGTGCGTCAGGTCGACGTCGTGCCGGTCGCGGAAAGTCATCCCCTGTGTGGCGAGCGCCTGCGCCTGTTCATCCGTGATCTGCCCGGACGGAACGTGCGCGTTGACGAGGATCCGTTCGGGTCTCAGTGCGGACCATGCCTTCCAGGCGTCGAGCGTCGCGGTCCGCCGAGCGATGACCCGCCCCCGGAGGAACGCCACCGCCGCCAAGGCGAGCGAGAGCGCCGCGATCAGCGCGCTGACGAAGACGATGTTCGTCCGCCAGTCCGCGATGATCGCCGGCCAGTCCGCATCCCGGAAGAGCCCGAGGTATGCGATGACGACGAGCGCGACCGCGAAGAGCAACCACGGCAGGGCGTGCTTCGTTTTTTCCCCCATGGAAGATCTGGATACCACGACTCGAAGGTTCGTGCACGCCGGAACGTCTCACCGCTCGCGAAACGGAGGGGCTGACGAGCTGTCGGACAGCAGGTGTCCGCCACGTGCCGAGTGAGAGGGAATCGTGGTGCCGGCTACAGGACTTGAACCTGCAACCCCCGTATTACAAGTACGGTGCGCTACCAATTGCGCCAAGCCGGCGAGGGCGCCAGTCTACCGGCGAGCGCTCCGGCGACCCGAATCAGGGGGTCGGTGTGGGAGTCGGACTCCGGTAGTACGCCTCGCTCGCCGTCGTGAGCACGAACTGCGCGAACTCCTTCGGGTCGTCGAGCGCCCCCTGGTACTGCTGCCCGTTGACGAGGATCATCGGCGTGCGCGTCAGGGTGGCCCCGTCGGCATCCGGGATGCCGGCCACGGCCGCGTCGGTGGCGGTCTTGGCCCACGTCATGTACTCGCCGTTCAGGATGCAGGACCGGACGCCCTTGGGGTCGTCGACACCGGATGCCTGCGCGAGATCCGCGAGGTCCGCGTCGGACAGTCCGTCGGAGTTCGCGTCGGGCTGCTGGGCGAGCAGCGCGTGGTTGAACGCGAAGATCGTGTCGGGCGAGTGCGTGGCGACGCATGCGGCCGCACCCGCCGCACGCAGCGAGTACTTCGTGCCGTTCGACTTCGCTGTGAGCATCGCGACCGGGTAGTACGAGAGGGTCGCCGCGCCCTCGGTGACCCAGTTCGACAGCTGCTGCGCGTTCGACATCTCGAACTGCTTCGCACCGGGCGCGAGGTAGTCGACATACACCCGGATGTCCGCCGTCGAGGCGCTCGACGGGGTCGGCGTCGGCGACGCCGCCTCACCTTCCGCCGCGGTCGTCGGAGTGGGAGTCGCATCCGGAACCGCACGGGGGCCGAGCGCCACGCCCGAGACGGAGGTCACGGCGAAGCCGCCGTCCGCCTCGCCGCGCGGCGAGAGCTGGGGCTGACCCGTCGAGGACGAGACCGCGAACACCACGCCCACCACGACGGCGGCGACCACGACGACCGCACCGCTCAGCAGCGCGGCGACACGGATGCGGCCGGCGCGCGCATGGCGCGCCTGCACCTGCTGGGCCTTCTCACGCACCGCCTCGCGGCGGTCGCGCGGAGCCGGGACCTGGGAGTCGTCGTGGGACATCGCACCTCTGATTGCACACGTGGCCGGCCGAACCGGCGAGGACCGCACGGGTGAACGGCCCCGACGATGCTAGTCAGCGCACCTGGGAAATGCCCAGACGCGCGTGCCATACTGAAGCAGCGCCCAACGGCGAGCGCGCGGGACAAGCCCCCGCATATTCCATTCACTACGGATCGTCCGGCACGTACCTGCCGGTGAAGGAGAAGAACAAATGGCGTCCGTCACGTTCGACAACGCAACCCGCCTCTACCCCGGCGGCACCCGCCCCGCGGTCGACAAGCTCAACCTCGAAGTGGGAGACGGCGAGTTCCTCGTCCTGGTCGGCCCCTCCGGTTGCGGCAAGTCCACCTCGCTCCGCATGCTCGCGGGACTCGAAGAGGTCAACTCCGGCCGCATCCTCATCGGTGATCGCGATGTCACCGACGTGCCGCCGAAGGACCGCGACATCGCGATGGTGTTTCAGAACTACGCGCTCTACCCGCACATGACCGTGGCCGAGAACATGGGCTTCGCGCTCAAGATCGCCGGCGTCGGCAAGGACGAGCGCGCAACACGCGTCCTCGAGGCGGCGAAGCTGCTCGACCTCGAGCAGTACCTGACGCGCAAGCCGAAGGCCCTCTCCGGCGGACAGCGTCAGCGCGTCGCGATGGGCCGCGCGATCGTGCGTCAACCGCAGGTGTTCCTCATGGACGAGCCGCTGTCGAACCTCGACGCGAAGCTGCGCGTGCAGACCCGCACCCAGATCGCGTCGCTGCAGCGCCGCCTGGGCGTCACCACCGTCTACGTCACGCACGACCAGACCGAGGCGCTCACCATGGGCGACCGGATCGCCGTGCTGAAGGACGGTCTGCTGCAGCAGGTGGGCACGCCCCGCGACCTGTACGAGCGGCCGAAGAACGTCTTCGTCGACGGCTTCATCGGCTCGCCCGCCATGAACATGTTCCCGGCCAGCATCACCGAGGGCGGCATCAACTTCGGTTCGGTCGTCGTGCCCGTCGAGGCGGACACGCTCGGCAAGGCCCACGGCTCGGAGGTCATGGTCGGGGTGCGCCCCGAGGACATCCAGGTGGGCCCCGCGGGCGGTGCGGGCCTCGCGGTCGTCGTCGACCTCGTCGAGGAACTCGGCGCCGACGGCTACCTGTACGGGCACGCCGACATCGACGGCAAGCGCACCGACATCGTCGCCCGCGTCGACGGCCGCAACCACCCGAATGCGGGTGAGACCATCACCCTGGTGCCGGTCCCCGGTCACGTGCACGTCTTCGACCTCGAGTCGGGCGAGCGACTGACGGACAAGGCGATCGCCTCCGCCTGATCCCACGGTCCCGGACACGGCGCGGCGGATCCTCGGATCTGCCGCGCCGTGTCGTCGCAATGAACGGAGCATGATGTCGGAATCCCTCAGCATCACCGCCACCGCGGTCGACCCGGGACTGCTGGCCCTGCCGTGGTCGACCCCGCTCGCGGACTGGTCGAGCTCGGACATCGTGTACCTGCCGAAGGGCATCTCCCGCCACCTCGTGAGGTTCGCGACGCTGTCGGGGCGCGTCATCGCCGTCAAGGAGACCACGGGCGAGATGGCGCGGCGCGAATACGACATGCTCGGCAACCTGGCGAGGCTGGACGTGCCGTGCGTCGAGCGGTTCGCCGTGATCGACGGGCGACGGGACGCATCGGGCGACCCGCTGCCCGCCGCACTCGTCACCGCCCACCTGAAGTTCTCCCTGCCCTACCGCGCCCTCTTCACCCAGGTGCTGCGGCCCGACACCGCATCCCGGCTGGTCGATGCGCTCGCGGTGCTCCTCGTGCGACTGCACAACGTCGGGTTCTTCTGGGGCGACGTCTCGCTCTCGAACACGCTGTTCCGACGGGATGCGGGTGCCTTCGCCGCGTATCTGGTCGATGCCGAGACCGGCGAGCTGCACGACCGCGGGCTCACCCGCGGACAGCGCGAGCACGACCTCGACATCGCCCGCACCAACATCGCGGGCGAGATCATGGACCTCGAGGCGGGCGGACGGCTCGAGGGCGGCGTGAACGCGCTCGAGGTCGCCGACGGCATCGTGTCGTCCTACTACTCGCTGTGGAGCGCGCTGACCGACCAGGAGACCTTCTCGGTCGACGAGTCGTGGCGCATCACCGAGCGCGTGCCACGACTCAAAACCCTCGGCTTCGACATCGGCGAGATGTCCATCCAGACCGCGACCGACGGCACACGCGTCTCGATCCAGCCGAAGGTGGTCGACGCCGGCCACCACCAGCGACGTCTGCTGCGCCTGACCGGTCTCGACGTGGAGGAGAACCAGGCCCGTCGCCTGCTGAACGACCTCGACGAGTTCCGGGCGCGCATCTCACGCATCGGCTCCGACGAGGAGATGGTCGCGCACGAGTGGCTGACGCGCGTGTTCGAGCCCGTGGTGAAGGCGATCCCCTTCGACCTGCGATCGAAGCTCGAACCCGCGGAGGTGTTCCACCAGGTCCTCGAGCACCGGTGGTATATGTCCCAGTCGCGCGGCAAGGCGGCGCCGCTCGCCGAGGTGCTGACGAGCTACATCGACGATGTGCTGCGCCACCGCCGCGACGAGGCCACCGTCATGGGCCCCCCGACCGAGACGGTGTCGATCCCGGTGGTGCGCAGCGGATCGGCCGCATCCGTCGATGACGATGCCGACGACATCGACTGGCGGGATCTGGTCTGAGAACGCGCCGGACTCAGTAGCCGACGGCGAAGTTCTCGCGCGAGTGCCGCGGATTCTCGATCTCGTCGATCACGGCGACCGCCAGGTCGGCGCCCGAGATGAACGACTCGCCCTCCGCATCCACCACGAGCACCTCGCCGCCGTCGCGGTACGCGCCCGTCCGCTCCCCCGGCGCCCACGCGCCGAAGCCGCCCGCCGGGTGCACGTAGAACCAGTCGCGCCCCGACGCGTCGGCCTGCAGGTCCTCGAGGATGCCGAGGGCTTCCCGCGCCTCGGGCTTGTACTCCTCGGTGAACTCGGGCGTGTCGACCAGTCGCGGACCGCCCTCGGCGACCCGGCTGCCGCCGGCTCCCCCGATCACGCCGATCCGCACGTCCTCCGGCAGCACGGAGTTCAGCTGCTCGATGGCCGGACGCAGGAGCCCCGTCATATCCCCCCGGGCGGCGACGGCCGACACGACCACCTCGACACCCTGCAGCTCGGTGACGAGGCTCGGCACGTCGAGGAGCGTTCCCTCGAGGTACGTCGCGTGCTCCACCCGCTCGCCCGGCACGGTGCGGGCGATCGAGAGCACGGTGTGCCCCCGGCGGACGGCCTCGGCGACGATGTGGCTGCCGGCGTAACCGGTGCCCCCGATGACGGCGATGCGGGTCATGGCGTTCTCCTCGAGTAGGGGTCAGGCGGACGGCTGGGCCCGCATCGTCGCCACCTGGTACAGGGCGACGGATGCGGCGATGCCGGCGTTGAGCGATTCGGTCGCCGCCGAGATGGGGATCGACACGATCTGGTCGCACGTCTCGGTGACCAGGCGCGACAGCCCCTTGCCCTCCGAGCCCACCACGATGACGACCGGACGGTCCGCCAGCTCGAGCGCCGGCAGCGAGACCTCGCCGCCGCCGTCGAGACCGAGCACGAACACGCCCTGCTTCTTGAAGTCCTTCAGCGTCGCGGTCAGGTTGGCCGCGATCGCGACGGGCGTGCGGGCGGCGGCGCCCGCGCTCGTCTTCCACGCCGCCGAGTTCACGCCGGCGCTGCGACGCTGCGGGATCAGGACGCCGTGGCCCCCGAATGCCGCGGTCGATCGGATGATCGCCCCGAGGTTCCGCGGATCCGTGACGCCGTCGAGCGCCACCAGCAGCGGCACCTGGTCGCGGTCGATGATCTGCTCGAGCAGGTCCTGCGGGTGCGCGTACTCGTAGGGCGGCACCTTGAGGGCGACGCCCTGGTGCACGCCGTCGAAGCCCGCCATGCGGTCAAGCTCGGGACGGGTGACCTCGAGCACGGGGATGCCGCGGTGCGTCGCGATCGACAGCATCTCCTTCACACGATCGTCCATCTCGACCCGCTGCGCGATGTAGAACGCCGTCGCCGGGATCTTGGTGCGCAGCGCCTCGAGCACCGAGTTGCGGCCGGTGACCGTCTCGGTGTCGTCGTCCTGCTTCGCCCGCCCGCCGCGGCTCGCGTTCGGCGCCTGCGAGCGCTGGCCGGGCTTGCCGGTGCCGCCCGCGGCGGCGAAACGCTCCTGCGCGGCCTTCCGCTTGCCGGCCGGGTGCCAGGCGCGGTCCTCCGCCTTCGGCGTCGGCCCGCGCCCCTCCAGCGAACGCTTGTTCTTGCCGCCCGTGCCCTTGGTGGGGCCCTTCTTTCCCTTACCGGCGCCGGGGCGCCCTGGCTTACCTGCCATCGATACTCCAATGAGTTCCGTCCGGAGTGTCCTCCAGAGTGATTCCCGCTGCGGCGATCGCGTCTCTCACGCGGTCGGCGGCGGCCCAGTCCTTCGCGGCGCGCGCATCGGCGCGCTGCGTGATCATCGTCTGCACGAGGGCATCGAGAGCGGATGCCTCGGTGCCGGCGTCCTGCTGCCATTCGGGGGCGGACGGGTCGATACCGAGAACCCCGGTCATCGTCCTCACCCGACGGTACGCGGTCGCCGCCGCATCCGTCTCACCCGCGTCCAGCGCGGCATTACCCGTCCGCACGGTCTCGTGCACGACGGCGAGCGCCTGCGGGACGCCCAGGTCGTCGTCCATCGCCGCGGCGAATGCGTCCACGACCTCGGGGCTCGCCGTGTCGACGACGTCGCCGAGCTGCCGCGCGGCGCGATCGAGGAACGTGCGGATGCGGTCGAGGGCGGCCTGCGCCTCGTCGAACGCACGGTCCGAGATGTCGAGGCTCGACCGGTAGTGCGCGGCGCCGAGCGCGTAGCGGATGACCAGCGGATCCCGCACGGCGAGCGCGTCGGCGGCGAGCACGAAGTTGCCGAGCGACTTCGACATCTTCTGTCCGTCGACGGTGACGAGGCCGTTGTGAACCCAGTACCGCGCGAAGGCGTCGCCCGCCGCCGCCGACTGCGCGAGTTCGTTCTCGTGGTGCGGGAAGCGGAGGTCCAGCCCCCCACCGTGGATGTCGAACTCGGGGCCGAGGTAGCGGCGCGACATGGCCGAGCACTCGATGTGCCACCCCGGGCGTCCCGTCCCCCACGGCGCCGACCACGCCGCATCCGCCGGCTCGTCGGCCTTCGCGCCCTTCCAGAGCGCGAAGTCGTGCGGGTCGCGCTTGCCACGCGGGTCGGCGTCGGCGGCGGCCTCCATCGCATCGAGCGACTGGTGGGTCAGCGCGCCGTACCCGCGCCACGACCGCACGTCGAAGTACACGTCGCCCGAGCCGTCCGGCGCCGGGTAGGCGTGATCACGGTCGATGAGCGTCTGGATGAGCTCGATCATCTGCGGGATCGATCCCGTCGCCCGCGGCTCGTAGGTCGGTGCGGCGATCCCGATGGCCGCGTAGGCGCGCGAGAACTCGAGCTCCATCCGGTACGCCAGCGCCCACCACGGCTCGGTCTCGGAGGCGTTCGCGAGCACCTTGTCGTCGATGTCGGTGACGTTCCGCACGAAGGTCACGCGCCCGTACCGGTGGGCGAGCCAGCGGCGCAGGATGTCGAAGCTCAGCGCGGCGCGCAGGTGTCCGATGTGCGGCCCCGACTGCACCGTGGGCCCGCAGACGTACATCGTGACGTTCCGCGGGTCGAGCGGCGCGAAGTCGCGCAGCGCCTGCGCCTGGGTGTCGTAGAGCCGGACCGTCACCGTCACAGCCTACCGGCGGGCCCCGGAGCTGCCTCCGCCGACCGTCCGCGGCGGCGGGCATCGGCGGCATCCGCGATAGAAAGGAGGGATGCTGCCCGTGCTCGCCGTCGTCGCGGCCGCCGTGCTGTTCGGCACGACCGGCACCGCGCAGGCGCTCGGCCCCGCGGGAACCGATCCGCTGGGCGTCGGCGCGATGCGTCTCGTCGTCGGCGGGACGGTGCTCGCCGCGCTGGGCTTCGCGCTGGCACGCCGGCGCCGACGGCGCCCGGGATCCACGGGGAATCCGGCGCTCACGCGGCGCGCGATCCTGCTGATGGCATCGACCGGCGTCTGCCTCGCCGCCTATCAGCCGCTCTTCTTCCTCGGCACCGCGCGCAACGGCGTCGCGGTCGGCACGGTGATCGCTCTCGGCTCGGCGCCGGTGCTCGCCGGGATCATCGAGTGGTTGCTGACGCGCCGCATCCCGCGCGCATCGTGGCTCGTCGCGACGGCGCTCGCCACGGCCGGTGTCGCCGTGCTCGCGTTCGCCGGCGGCGGCGACGCCGGCACGGATCCCGTCGGCATCCTCGGGTCGCTCGGCGCCGGCGCGTCCTTCGCCGTGTTCGCCAACGCCCAGCGCCGCCTCATGGACGCCGGGTGGGACCCCTTCACGGTCGCGGGTGCGATGGGGTTCGGGTCGGCCGTGTCGGCGCTCGCGATGCTGCCGTTCGCGTCGCTCGGATGGCTCACCGACCCGCGCGGCGTCGCCATGGTGCTGTGGCTCGGCCTCGCCACGATCGCGGTCGCCTACACGCTGTTCACCTGGGGGCTCGAGCGGCTGACCGCGGCGACGGCCGCGACGCTCACCCTCGCCGAGCCCCTCACCGCCGCGATCCTCGGCATCCTGGTGCTCGGAGAGCGACTGCCGCCGCTCGCGATCGCGGGGCTGGTCGTGCTGGGCACGGGCCTCGTCCTGCTCGCGATGGGCTCCCGCACCCGCCGCGATCCGCGACCGTTCGCGGTGGAGGGCTGAACGTGCAGATCGAGATCCGCCGCGACGACCCCCGCACCGGGCGGGCGCACGAGCTCGTGGTGCGCCACCTGGCGGGGATGCACGAGAACTCGCCGCCCGAGAGCGTGCACGCGCTGGGCGTCGAGGCGCTCGCGGACCCGTCCGTGCGCTTCTGGTCGGCGTGGGCGGGCGCGGAGCTCGCCGGCATCGGCGCGGTGAAGGCTCTGGACGGGTACCGGGGCGAGATCAAGTCCATGCGCGTCGCCGACGCCTTCCTCGGACAGGGCATCGGGCGACGGATGCTGCGCCATATCGTCGCCGACGCCCGTGCGCGCGGGGTGCGCTCCCTTTGGCTCGAGACGGGGAGCACCCCCGATTTCACCCCCGCCGTGCGACTGTACGAGAGCGAGGGTTTCACGCGATGCCCGCCGTTCCCGCCGTACGTCGACGACCCGTTCTCCCTCTTCCTCACGCGTCCCCTGTAGCCCCGGCGAGACGTCGCAGCTGCGCCGTGGACGCGGCGGAAATCGCGTCTCGGCGCGATGGGGGGTCAGAGCGCGGGGATCAGGAGGGCCACGGCGAACGCCGCCACGCCCTCGGCGCGGCCGGTGAACCCGAGCCCGTCGGTGGTCGTCGCCGACACCGACACCGGCGCGCCGCCGAGCGCGGCGGACAACGCTGCCTCCGCCTCGGCGCGGCGACCCGCGAACCGCGGACGAGCGGCCTGCACCTGGACCGACACGTTTCCGATCGCCCACCCCGCCTCGCCGAGGAGTCCGAGCGTGCGCGAGAGGAACGCGGCCGCGTGCGCCGACGCGTACTCCGGACGATCCGTGCCGAAGTGCGTGCCGATGTCGCCGAGACCGGCCGCCGCGAGCAGGGCGTCGACGATGGCGTGCGCGACCGCGTCGCCGTCCGAGTGCCCGGACAGTGCCGGCTCGCCCGGCCAGTGCAGGCCCGCCAGCCACAGCTCGCCCGCATCCGCGAACCCGTGCACATCCGTGCCGACGCCGACCCGCGGCGCAGCCGGACGACGATCGATCGACACCGGATGCGGCGCGCTCGGAGTCACGAGAGCGCGCGCCCGCTCGAGATCGGCGGGCGTGGTGATCTTGAAACCGCGCGGATCGCCCTCGACGGCCGCGATGCGGTGTCCGGCAGCAGCGACCAGGGCCGCATCGTCGGTGTACTCCTCGTCCGCCGCCGCGTAGGCGGTCTCGAGGATGTCGCGGCGGAAGCCCTGCGGGGTCTGCGCGGCACCGAGCTCGGCACGGTCGACCACACCCAGGACCTCGCCGTCGCCCACCCGCTTGATCGTGTCGACCACCGGCAGAACGGGCACGACGCCCCAGCCCGTCTCGCGGACCGCATCGATCACGCGCGCGAAGACCTGCGGCGGCGTGAGGGCACGTGCCGCGTCGTGCACGAGCACGATCTCGACATCCGCCCACACCGCGGCGAGCCCGGCCGCGACCGAGCGCTGCCGGGTCGCACCGCCCACCACGACGCCGGCGAGCTCGCGGGCGTCGCCCGCCGCGGCGTACACATCGGTGAGCGCCTCGCCCTCGCGACCGGCGGGAGCGACCACGACGACCTGGGCCGGCCGTGCGGCGAACACGCCGTCGAGGGCATGCCGCAGCATCGTGTGCTCGTCCAGTCCGACGAACGCCTTCGGCGCATCCGCCCCGAGCCGGGTTCCCGACCCGCCTGCGACGACGATCACCGCGACGCGCGGAACGGGCGCGATCATCTCGGCGTCAGCGGATTCAGCTGGCGAGGACCTCGTCGAGGAGGGTACTGGCCTTCTCCTCGTCGGTCTTCTCCGCCAGCGCGAGCTCCGAGACGAGGATCTGCTTCGCCTTCGCGAGCATGCGCTTCTCCCCCGCGGAGAGGCCGCGATCCTGATCGCGGCGCCACAGGTCGCGCACGACCTCGCTCACCTTGATCACGTCACCGGAGGCGAGCTTCTCGAGGTTCGCCTTGTACCGGCGCGACCAGTTCGTCGGCTCCTCGGTGAACGGGGCGCGCAGCACCTCGAACACCCGCTCGAGGCCGTCCTTGCCGATCACATCGCGGACGCCGACCAGGTCGACGTTGTCCGCGGGAACCTCGATCACCAGATCGCCCTGGGTGACGTTGAGCTTCAAGTACTTCTTGGTCTCGCCCTTGATGACGCGTTCCTTGACCTCGATGATCGTCGCGGCCCCGTGGTGGGGGTAAACGACCGTTTCGCCAACCTCAAAAAGCATGGAGTTATGTCCTTTCGGCAACGACCAGCATACCACAGAGCAGGATGCGCTAAGGTTCGCGCCCTCGGTGCGCAGGGCAGGATGCCGCGCCGCGCGGCGGGCGGCGCGGCGACCCCGTAGGATGCTGGAGAGCCGTCTGCACCTCGGGAGGAACCGTGAAAACGCGCCTGATCGCGTCCGTCGTCGTGGGGGCCGCCGTCGTCCTCGGAACCAGCGGATGCGCCATGCTCGCATCGCAGAGCACCACGATCCCCTACTCCCCCGCCGACGGCATGAACGTGCCGAACTCGAGCGGTCCGCTCGCCGTGCGCAACGCCCTCATCGTCGCGAACGAGGACGGGAGCGAGGGCAACCTGGTCGCCGCCATCGTGAACGCGAGCGAAGACGCCGAGGTCCTCAACATCGAGGTCGGCGAAGGCTCGGACGCCACGTCGCTCACCGTGCGGGTCCCCGCCGGCAGCACGAAGAGCCTCGGCGACGGCGACACCGCGCCGCTGCTCATCGAGGACCTGGGCGTCATGCCGGGCGCCACCGTCTCCGTGTACTTCCAGTCCGGCGACGGCGAGGGCGCACGCACCGACATCCCCGTCCTCGACGGCTCCCTCGACTACCTCGCGCCGCTGGCCCCGTAAGCGCCCGCCAGAACGACGAAGGAGGGCACCCCCTGTGGGTGCCCTCCTTCGTCGTTCTCAGGACTCGAAGCGGTATCCGAGGCCGCGCACGGTGACGAGCATCACCGGGTCGCCCGGATTCTGCTCGATGCGCGAGCGGATCCGCTTGATGTGCACGTCGAGGGTCTTCGTGTCGCCGAAGTAGTCGGTGCCCCACACCCGGTCGATGAGCTGGCCGCGCGTGAGCACGCGCCCCGCGTTGCGCATGAGCACCTCAAGCAGCTCGAACTCCTTGAGCGGCATGTTGATCTCGGTCCCGTCGACAGCCACCGTGTGGCGGTCGATGTCGAGGACGACGCGGCCGCCGGCGAGGACCCGCTCGTCGAGATCGCCCTCGACCTGCGCGAATCGACGCAGCACCGCCCGCATCCGGGCGAGCAGCTCGCGCGCCGAGTAGGGCTTGGTGACGTAGTCGTCCGCCCCCAGTTCGAGACCGACCACGATGTCGACCTCGCTGTCCTTCGCCGTCAGCATGATGATCGGAACCGGCGCCGACGCCCGGATCTGCCGGCAGACCTCGGTTCCCGGCATCCCGGGGAGCATGAGGTCGAGCAGGACGATGTCGGCACCGCGCTCGCGGAAGGCGCTCAGCGCCGCCGGGCCGTCCTCGGCGATCTCCACCTCGAAACCTTCGCGCCGCAGCAGGTAGGCCAGCGGATCCGCCAGATCGGGTTCATCCTCGACGATCAGGACGCGGGTCATTCGGGGTCTCCGTTCATCGGTTCTGCAGAGGGCGACGCGACGCGCGACGCGGGCTCGTCGATGTTCGCCTTCTTGGTCTTCTTCGGCCGGCGCTTCGGCCGGGCGTCCTTCGGAGTATCGAGCGCCGCGGGCGCCGACGCCAGCGGCAGCTGCACCGTGAACGTCGACCCGCGCCCGACCTTCGACCAGATCCGTACCTCGCCGCCATGGCGCTGCACGGCATGCTTGACGATCGACAGCCCGAGTCCCGTCCCGCCGGTGCGCCGCGAGCGGGCCTGGTCCGAGCGGTAGAAGCGTTCGAACACCCGCTGCTGATCCTCCTCGGAGATCCCGATCCCGCGGTCGGTGACCGCGATCTCGACGGAGTTGTGCACCTGCTTGACGCCGATGCCCACGCTGGATCCCTTCGGCGAGTACGCCACGGCGTTGGCGACGAGATTGCCGACGGCCTCGGCGAGGATCTGCTGGTCGCCGCGCACGTAGAGCCCGCGCGCCCCGCCCCGGACGAGGGTGACTCCCGCGGAGTCCGCGGGCAGGGCGTGCGCCTCCACGGCGGAGGTCACCACCGCATCGACGGACACGTCGCGCACCTCGGCCAGCTCGTCGGCGGACTGGAGCCGGGAGAGGTTCATGACGCGAGAGGTCAGCGAGCTCAGCCGCGCCGCCTCCGCGTTCAGCCGCACCGCGAAGATGCGCACCTGGGCGGGATCGTCCGCGGCGGACTCGATCGCCTCCGACAGCA
>JAVBUN010000132.1:0-3656 GCA_031555335.1 Microbacterium sp. | reverse complement strand
CGCGAGTTCGAGCGCCGTGGCGATGCCGACGGCGCCGGCGACGTTCTCGGTGCCGCTTCTGCGCCCGCGCTCCTGGCCGCCGCCGTGCAGGAGCGGTTCGAGCGGGATCCGGCCGCGCACGGCGAGCACGCCGGTGCCCTTCGGGGCGCCGAGCTTGTGGCCGGCGATGGTCAGGGCATCCGCGCCGAGTCCGTCGAGCGGCAGCCAGCCCGCCGCCTGCACGGCATCGACATGCAGGGGGATGCGGCGGGCGCGCGTCGCGGCCGCGACGGCCGCGACGTCCTGGATCGTGCCGACCTCGTTGTTGGCGTACCCGAGGCTCACGAGCGCGGTGTCGTCGCGGAGGGCCGCGGCGACCGCATCCGGGTCCACCTGCGCGTCGCCGTCGACCGGGACCCGCGTCGCCTCGAACCCGTGGACGCGTTCGAGCGCCGCGACGGACTCGAGGACCGACTCGTGTTCGATCGGGGTCGAGACGACGTGCCGGGCGCCGCGTCCGAGGAGGGCGGCGACAGCGATCCCCTTGATGGCGAGATTGTTGCCCTCCGTGCCGCCGGAGGTGAAGATCACGTCCCCCGCCCGCATGCCGAGGAGGGCGGCGACCCTCGCGCGGGCATCGGCGAGCGCCCGCGCCGCCTGCTCGCCGACCTCATGATGGCTCGACGGGTTGCCGTACGCCTGGCGCCAGTAGGGGAGCATCGCCTCGAGCACCTCGGGGCGCACCGGTGTCGTCGCCGCGTTGTCGAAGTACCGGGTGCTCATGGGCGGCGGTGATCGATCATCGGGCGTCGGGTCGCTCGACGCGGATGTCGAGTCCGAGGTCGAGGCCCCGCGCCGCATGCGTGAGCGCACCGACCGAGATGACGTCGACGCCGGTCTCGGCGATCGCGCGGACCGTCTCGAGCGTGACGCCGCCGGAGGCGTCGATGATGGCGCGCCCCGCGACCTGCTCGACGCCGCGGCGCAGATCCTCCAGCGAGAAGTTGTCGAGCATGATCGTGCCGATGCCCGCGGCGAGCACGGCCTCGATCTGGTCGAGCCGGTCGACCTCCACCTCGACGTGGGTGGTGTGGGGGAGCCGGGCGATCGCACCCTCGAGGGCCTGGGTGACCGAGATGCCGGATGCGGTGAGCACCGCCAGGTGGTTGTCCTTGGCCATCACCGCATCCGACAGCGAGAAGCGGTGATTGTGCCCGCCGCCGGAGCGCACGGCGTGGCGCTCGAACGCGCGGAGGCCGGGGGTGGTCTTGCGGGTGTCGGCGATGCGCGCGCCGGTGTGCGCCACCTCGGCGACGTAGGCCGCGGTGAGGGTCGCGGTCCCCGCCATCCGCTGCACGAAGTTCAGCGCGACGCGTTCCGCGGTGAGCACCGCGCGCGCCGGCCCGTGGACGGAGGCGAGCACGGCGCCCGCGCCGAACCGGTCGCCGTCCGCGATGCGGAGCTCGACGTGCACCGCGGGATCGGTGAGCCGGAACGCGGCGGCGAACACCTCGCCGCCCGAGAACACCCCGCTCTCGCGCGCAACGAGCTCCGCCGAGGCGACGGCGTCTGCGGGGATGAGCGTCGCGCTCGTGAGATCGCCCCACGGAGCGTCCTCCTCGAGGGCTGCGGCGACGACACGGTCGAGGGTGGCGCGGGTCAGCATGCCGTGGCCTCCTGGAGCTCGGGGGTGCGATCGGAGGATGCGGCGGCATCCGCCGATCCGGCGGTCGCGGCGAGGTCGTCGCTGCGGAAGTGGGCGCCGACGGATGCCGTCCGTCGGCGTGCGGCGTCGACGACGGCGGTCGCGACGAGCAGGAGGTTCGCGTCCTCGTAGGCCGCGACGGACCCGGCGCGCGCTCCGATGGCGGTCGCGGCGCGGGCCGTCGGCTCCCAGGCCGCGAGGACGGCCGCCGCGTGGTCGAGCCCGGCGGCGTCGCGGACGAGGCCCGCGTGCTGCCACATGAGCTGCTGCAGCGCCGCCCGGTCGAACGGCGGGACCTCGGTGTGGGCGGGGCGGGGCGTGGTGCGGTCGGCGACGAGCCGGGGACGGGCCGCGGGCCGGGCGGCGGCGGTGTCGGCGGGGGCGGTGTCGGCGGCGAGCGCGTCGCCCACCCGCACGCCGAAGACGGCGGCCTCGAGCAGCGAGTTCGAGGCGAGACGGTTGGCGCCGTGCACGCCGGTGCGCGCCGTCTCGCCGACCGCGTAGAGACCGGGGAGCGAGGTGCGGCCCGTGAGATCGGTCGCGACGCCGCCCATCAGATAGTGCGCGGCGGGCGTCACCGGGATGGGCTCGCGCGCCCAGTCGAGACCGCGGGCGCGTACCGCGGCGTCGATGGTCGGAAAGCGCGACGCGAGGAACGCCGCCGTGTCGGGGGCGCCGATGCGGGTCGCGTCGAGGTGGACGGTTCCCGGCTGGCGCGCGATCGCCCGCGCCACGACGTCCCGCGGGGCGAGCTCGCCGTCGGGGTGCGCGTCGAACGCGAAGCGGCGCCCGTTCTCGTCGATGAGCACGGCGCCCTCGCCGCGCACCGCCTCGGAGACGAGGAAGGGTGCGCCGACCGCGAGCACGGTGGGGTGGAACTGCACGAACTCGAGGTCGGCGACCTCGGCACCCGCGCGGATCGCGGCGGCGATGCCGTCGGCCGTCGCCACCGTGGGGTTCGTCGTGTGCGCGTAGAGCTGCCCCGCGCCGCCGGTCGCGAGCACGACCGCGTCCGCGGCGATCGTGCGCCGCCGGCCGTCGACGAGCAGATCGACGCCCGTCACGCGCCCCGCCTCGACGACGAGGTCGACGAGGAAGGCGCGCTCGATGACGGTCACGTCGCTCTCGGCGAGCAGGTGCAGCAGCGTCCGTTCGATCGCCGCACCGGTCGCATCCCCGCCCGCGTGCAGAATGCGCGGATGCGCGTGCGCGGCCTCCAGGCCGATGCGCAACGCCCCCGTCGCGTCCCGGTCGAAGGGGACGCCGGCAGCGATGAGATCGCGGATGCGGTCGGGTCCCTCCTCGACGAGGATGCGCGCCGCATCCGGGTCGGAGAGCCCGGCGCCCGCGGTGAGGGTGTCCGCCCAGTGCTCCTCGGTCGTGTCCGAGGCGGTCAGGACTCCCGCGATGCCGCCCTGGGCGTACCGCGTCGCGGCATGATCGCGCGCATCCTTCGTCACGAGCGTCACGGCGACGCCGTGGGAGGCGGCACGGAGCGCGGTGGTGATTCCGGCGATCCCGCTGCCGACGACGACCGCGTGCCCGCTCATGCCGCAGTGCCCGCGGGCTTGGCGGCCAGCATCCGCTCGAGCGCGACGCGGGCCGGGTCGGCGACCGACGCGGGCACGGTGATGCGGTTGAGCACCTCGCCCGCGACCAGCGCCTCGAGCACCCAGGCGAGGTAGCCCGGGTGGATGCGGTACATCGTGGAGCAGGGGCACACCACCGGGTCGAGGCAGAAGATCTCGTGCTGCGGGAACTGCGCGGCGAGGCGCTGCACGAGGTTCACCTCGGTGCCGATCGCGAACGTCGTCGGCTCGGTGGCGGCGGCGATGGCCTTGCGGATGTAGTCCGTCGAGCCCGCCTCGTCGGCCGCGTCGACGACCGGCATCGGGCACTCGGGGTGCACGATGACCCTCACCCCGGGGTGCTCCGCGCGTGCCTTGTCGATCTGATCGACCGAGAACCGGCG
>JAVBUN010000209.1:0-7719 GCA_031555335.1 Microbacterium sp. | reverse complement strand
GCGAAGTGGTTCCGCGGGCGGGAGACCCCGCAGCGTGCGGTCTCGACCTGCCCCGACGACGCCTGCTGCCGCCGGCCCGACGACGAGGCCGCATCCCGCTGGTCGGGCAAGGCGTGGCCGAGCGCGCGCGTGCACATGCAGATGTTCACGCCGCTCCCCCGCGGCGCCTTCCCCGGCGTCGACGACAACGAGGTCTACGCGTTCCTCGACCGCCACGCCTGACCCGGGCGCGGCGGGCTCACGCCGCGCGTCGAGCGAGGCGCGGCCTGAACGCGCCCGAGGGCGGCACGGTCAGCCTGGGCGCGGTGCCCCGACAGCCCAGAGCGGATCCGGCAGCGTCCCCTCCAGCACCCACGCACCGACCCACCGGTTCTTGTAAAGGACCGGATTGTGGCTCGACACCCTACGCGCGTTGCGCCAATGCCGATCGAGCGAGGCGGCGCGCGAGGTCGACGAGGCGCCCAGCGCGTCGAACAGCCGAGACGTGAGCTGCTGCACCGCGGCCGTGACGAACGACTGCGCCTGGGCTGCCCGCACCTCGGCGAGCCCGGAGATCCGGGTGGCCCGCTCGGTGGCGCGCTCGTGCGTGCCGCCGGCGCCGCGCTCGTCGCGCAGCGCGAGAGCTGCGCCGTACGCGTCCTCGAGCACGTCGGCGACCGCCAGCACCGTCGACTCCACGGCGAACGCGGATGCGGCGAGCTCGCCGAGCAGCGCGACGATCTGGACGTCATCGCGCGCCGCATCCGCGTTGCCGTGCGTGTAGACGCGGGTGCGGGCACGCACGGCCTCCGCAGCCTCGGCCACGGCGGCATGCGCGATCCCTGCGAGGACGGCAAGCAGCACGAACTGGTACAGACCGGTCTGATATCCGAAGCGCTCCGCGATGGGCGCGGCATCGGCGGCGTCCACCACAGCGCCGTCGAACACGATCGTTCCCGTGCCGGTCAGGCGCTGCCCGAATCCGTCCCAGTCATCGAGCACGCTCACACCCGGTTGATCCAGCCGCACCGGCACGGCGACGTCGGTACCGTCCGCGACGCGATGCACGATCGCATCCGTCCAGTCCGCGAAGATGCTGCCGGTCATGTAGAACTTTCGCCCGTGAACGCGCGGAATGGCGTCGACGTCGACGCGGAGTTCGGCGCTCGCCCGGGCTGTCGTGCCGCCGGAGGCCTCGCTCCAGGCGTTGCCGACGAGCTCGCCGTCGGCGAGGCGGCCGAGCCAGCGTGCCGCGAAGTCCAGGTCCGGCGTGGTGAGCGCGTGCTCGACGAATGCGATGTGGCCGCGCAGGATCTGCGGCACGTTCGCGTCCGCCGCGGCGATGGCGATCAGCAGCCGGCCGAACGATCGCCAGTCCATGCCCAGTCCGCCGTCGGCGAGGGGGAGACGGGCGCGGCCGAGCCCCGCGTCGCGCAGCGCCCGCACCGCGTCGAAGGGCAGTTCCCGGTCGCGGTCACGGGATGCGGCGTTGCGGGCGAGAGCGGCGACGAGAGGCCGGAACCGGGTGACGATGTCCGCCGGAAGCTCCGCCCACAGCTGCTCGACCGGGCTCGAGGCCTCACTCATGTGTAGAGCGAGATCGGCTGCACGACGCCCGTCAGGAAGTGCGCCCCCACCTCGAACTTCTTGTAGTCGACCGGGTCGTGCAGAGAGTGCGTGCGGATGTTGCGCCAGTGCCGGTCGAGTCCGACACGGCCGGCGGTCGAGCTCGTGCCCGTGGCCTCGAAGACCCGGTTCGCGACGTCGACGGCGGTGTCGCTGGAGACGACCTTGAGCTGGGCGATGTCGATCGCGATCGCGGCACGATCGTCAGCCGTCACGGCCGCGCCGGACGCCAGCACCTCGTCGAAGCGGCGGTTCACGCGATCGGCGAGCGCCTCGACGGCGGCTGTCCTCGCCACCAGCTCGCCATAGAGCCGACGCACGAACGGGTCGTCCCGGTAGGTGTCGGCACCGCTCAGGAACCACGCGTTCGGCCGGGCGTTCGTGAGCTCTCGGGCCTGCGCGAGCGCGCCCTGCGCGATCCCGAGATACAGGTTGCCGAAGGCGAGTTGGATCGCAGGGGTGACGAAGCTCTGGATCGGCTCCTCCGTCGCGAACCCGAGCAGCTGCGCGGCATCGACGCGCGCATCCCGGTAGGTCACCGTGTTGCTCGCCGACAGCCGCTGACCGAGATTGTCCCAGTCGTCCACGAGTTCCACCCCGGGGTGCCCGAACGGCAGCACCAGGAACGCGAAGGCTCCCGCGTGCGGGCCGTCAGCGACCACCGCGTTGACGAGCAACGCCTCTCCGACGCCCGAACCGGTCGAGTATCGCTTGAACCCGTTCAGCCGGTATCCGTCGCCGTCGACGGCGAGAGTCAGGGTCGGATCCACCGGGTTGACCGAGTCACCCCACAGCCACCGACCGTCGATCGAGGCGCGGAACCATCGTTCGCGCTCATCCTGTGGAGCGACCAGCGCGATGTTCGCCTCGTTCACGTAGTGGTACCCGAGCAGCTGCGCGATGGAGGCGTCGGTCCGCGCGATGATCCGCACCGCCCGCAGCGCGCTCTCCCAGTGGCCACCGCCACCGCCGTAAGCCGCCGGATCGAGCAGCGTGGTGAGCCCCGCATCCTGCAGGATCCGCTTCTCGGCGAACGGTTGCGCGTTCGCCCTGTCCCGCGCCAGCGCATCCGGCGCGAGCGCCGCCGCAACGCGTCCGGCGACGGCATCCCAGTGCGCGATCTCATCGGTCGACGCGAGGCCCGTCCAATGGGTGCGCGTCGTGTCGGTCGTGATGGTCATGGTCGTGCTCCTCGGTCAGACGGTCACGGGATGGGGGTCGCGGGTGAACGAGGCGCCGCCGTCCGCGGCACTGCGACGGCCCGCGAATGCGCCCCGGTAGGCGGATGCGGGGTGCCAGGCGGGCACGACGGCGTCACCGGAGAGACGCTCGCGCAGCGTCGCCCCGTCGCGACCGCCGTCGTCGAGTCGTCCGCGCCGGCGCAGCTCGGGGATCAGCAACTCGACGATGTCCTCGAACGTGCCGGGCGTGACCACATAGGCGAGATTGAAACCGTCGACACCGCCGACCTCGACCCAGCGCTCGAGCTCATCCGCGACGGTGTCGGGCGCGCCGACGATGACCGCGCCGATGCCGCCGATCCCGACGTACTCCGCGATGTCGCGCGGCGTCCACGCCCGGGTCGGGTCGGCCTTGGTGAAGATCGACAGGGCGGAGCGGGCCGCATCCGTGTCGACGTAGGTGAGCGGCTCGTCGGGGTCGAGCGCGGAGAGGTCGATGCCGGACCACCCGCCGTAGAGCGCCAACGCCCCCTCGAGCGAGACGTACCGGCGGTAGTCCGCGTACTTCTCCTGGGCCAGCTCGTCGGTGTCGGCGACGATCACGGTCGCGAGCGTGAGGATCTTCACCGAATCGCGTGGACGCCCGATGCGATCGGCGTGGGCACGGATGCTGTCGGTCACCGTGCGGGTGAGCTCGGGGACGAGCCCGTTGATGAAGATGGCCTCGCCGTGCCGGGCGGCGAACTCCTGCCCGCGAGGCGACGCGCCGGCCTGGAAGATCACCGGGGTGCGCTGCGGCGAGGGCTCGGCCAGGTGGATGCCCGGCACGTCGAAGTGGCGCCCGTGGTGTTCGATCGGATGCACCTTGACCGGGTCCGTGAAGACGCCCCGCGCGCGATCACGCAGCACCGCGCCGTCCTCCCACGACCCTTCCCACAGCTTGTAGCTCACGTCCAGGAACTCGTCGGCGATCTCGTACCGGTCGTCATGCGCGATCTGATCGCCGAGTCCGAGGTTGCGGGCGGCGCTGTCGAGGTACGAGGTGACGACGTTCCACCCCACCCGCCCGCCCGTAAAGTGATCGAGGGTGCTGAGCGTACGCGCCAGCGCGTACGGCTGAGCGTACGTCGACGCGATCGTCACCCCGAAGCCGAGCCGGGTGGTCACCGCCGCCATCGCGGGGATCTGCAGCAGCGGGTCGCCGACGGGAATCTGCGCGGCGTCGCGGAGAGCGGGGGCGGCGGAGTCCCGGTAGACGTCGTACACACCGAGGACGTCGGCCAGGAACAGTGCGGTGAACCCACCGCGCTCGAGCAGCCGGGCGAGCTCCGTCCAGTAGGCGAGCCGATGGTACTCGTCCGCCCTGTTGTCGGGATGGCGCCAGAGCCCGGGCGCCTGGTGCGTCACGCAGCTCATCTCGAACGCGTTGAGGATGATGTGCGAGGCCATCGTCGTCCTTCCCGCGCCGGGGTGACGCGCCGTCGGCAACGTAGCAACGGCCGGCGTCGCCGCGAAGCCCCCGCCGACACGGGAGGACATGCACCGCCACACGGCGTCATCGTGCGACGCGAGATGACGCCCGGCGTCCGCGTCTTACGCGGGCGGATGCGGCGGACCGCTCGATCGCACCACAATGACGAACCGTGCGGCGCCGTCGCATGCACCCCGAACGAATTCCGAGAGGCACTGTCATGTCCGCCACGCCCCGCCGCGCACGCGCTCTGCGCCGATTCGCCCTTCCGGCCGCGCTCGCAGCGGCCTCGCTCACCCTCGCCTCCTGCTCCGGTGCGGCCGCCGGCGATGACGGCGCGCAAGAGCTGACCGTCCTGCTCATCTCCTCCCACGAAGGCGCATCGACGCTCCTGGCCGAGGAGTACGAGGCGAAGACCGGGGTCAAGATCAACCCCGTGATCGTGCCGTACGACGAGATCGGGAACACGCTCGCACTCGACCAGCAGTCCGGTGCGAACACGATCGATGTCGCCGCGCCGTGGTACGTCTCGATCGGCGACCTCGCCGATGCCGGCGCCATCCAGGACCTCACGGACTGGATCGCGGACACCCCGGAGATCGATGAGGACGACTTCATCCAGTCCATCTACGACCCGTACACGCTCGTCGACGGAAGGCGTTACGGTCTGCCGTTCGACGGCGACACGCACGTGCTGTTCTACAACAAGGAGATCCTGGAGCGGAACGGTTTCACCACGCCGCCGGCCACGTGGGACGAATACGTCGAGCAGTCCCGGGTGATCACCGAGAACGAGAGCGCGAATGGCGTGTACGGCAACGTGATCTTCGGTCAGAAGTCCCCGCTCATCCTCGGCGCCAGCTTCGCGAACCGCCTGGCGGGGTTCGGCGGCGAGTTCGTCGACGAAGACGGGGCGCCCGTCATCAACTCACCCGCGGCGGTGGCGGCGGCGCAGTCGCTGGCCGATTCCCTCGCCTCGGCCTACCCCACCCCCGCCGAGACGGCGTTCGGCGAGGGCAACTCGGCGTGGTTCGCCGGCAAGGCCGCCTTCATCGAGAACTGGACCGACCTCGGGGTCGGCTCGCAGATCAACCCCGACTCGACGGTGGCCGATAAGTGGGGCGTGACGTTCCTGCCGGTGGGCGGCGACAACACCGAACCGCGCGCGTCGCTCGTGGCCGGGTTCAGCTGGGTCATCGCGGGGAACACCGAGAAGACCGACCTGGCCCGCGACTTCATCGAGTGGGCGTCCTCGAGCGAGGTGAACGAAGAACTGCTCGTCGCCGACCCCCAGACCGGCATCGACCCCAACCGTCTCTCGTCGCTCGAGAGCGAGGCGTACGGCGCGGCGTACCCCGCCCTGCAGGAGGCGAATCGCGCCACCCTCAACGGCACGCTCGCCTGGCCCACCGGCAAGAACGCGACCCAGGCCGCCGAGGTGCTGACCGACGAGCTCGCCAAGCTCGTCGCCGGTGAGGCGACGGCGCAGGAGGCCCTGGACGCGACGCAAGCGGAATGGGAAGAGCTCCTTGGCTGAGGCCGGCGCTCCGGTGCGCCCGCGACGGATCCCCCGGGGTCCGGCGTGGGCGCACCGCCTCTTCGTCGCGCCGAGCGTGCTCGCCCTGATCGTGCTGGGGCTCTATCCGCTGCTGTTCATCCTGGGTGCCGCCGTCACCGAATCCTCGCTCGGTGAACCGTTCCAGCAGTGGGTGGGCACCGAGACCTTCGCGCAGGTGCTCGGCGACGCGGATGCGGTGGCGTCCCTCTGGCGCACACTGATCTACGCCGTGGGTGTCGCCGCAGCGAGCCTCGTGCTCGGCGTCGTGGCTGCACTGGCCCTGCATGGCGCGGTGCGAAGCGGTTCCTTCGTGCGGACGCTGCTCCTTCTTCCCCTCATCACACCGCCCGTGATCGTGGGCACCCTCTGGAAGCTCATCTACAACCCCGGGGGCGGGCTCCTCGCCACCGTCCTGGGATTCTTCGGAGTGCCGTCGGAGACGATCGCGCCGTTGTCATCGACCACCTGGGCGCTCCCCGCGGTCGCGCTGGCGGATGTGTGGGAATGGACGCCCCTCATCGCCCTGCTCGTATTCACCGCCCTCCTCGCCCAGGATCCGCAGACCCTGGAGGCGGCGCGGCTCGACGGTGCCCATGGTTGGCGGCTGTTCCGTCACATCACCCTCCCGGCCGTCGCCGGCGTCGTCGCGGCAGCGTTCTTCATCCGCCTGGTGCTCGCCTTCAAGGTGTTCGACCTGGTCTTCATGATGACGTCGGGGGGACCGGGTCAGGCCACCACGACCACCTCGTATCTCATCTACCAGGCGGCGCTGCGCGAGTTCGACCTCGGCAAGGCGGCCGTCATCACCCTGCTCCTCGCCCTCGTCGTGACCGCGGTCACCCTTCCCGTCGCGCTCGTCACGCGCAGATTGCAGACGAATCATGAGTGAGACGCGCTCCGGGCGTCGTCGCGTCGCGACCGGTTCCCACAGCATCCTGGCGACGATCGTGCTCGCCGCCCTCATCGTGTTCTTCGTCGTACCGTTGCTCTATCTGGTGTCGGTGTCGCTCATGGGGCGGAACGAGACGGGGCAGGGCGTGCTGCTTCCCGCCGATCCGCAGTGGTCGAACTGGGCGGAGGTCATCACCGGGTCGGACCTGCTGCACGGCATCGCGAACTCGCTCATCGCGGGCATCGGCGGCGCCGTCCTCACGGTCGTGATCGCCGTGCCGGGCGCGTGGGCGATCGTGCGGTACCGCACCGGGGGCGCCGCGCTCTCTGGCACCCTGATGAGCCCGTGGCTGCTGCCTCCGATCGTGGCCGTCGTCCCGCTGTTCACGTTGCTGCGCGTGCTCGGGCTCAACAACACGCTGCTCGGGCTCACGCTCGTCTACGCGTTGGTGAACGTGCCGGTCGCGATCTGGCTGCTGGAGGGATTCCTCCGAAAGCTGCCGGTGGAGATCGAGGAGGCCGCGCGGATCGACGGAGCGGGGTCCTTCCGCATCCTCTTCTCGGTCGTCGCGCCGCTGATCGCCCCGGCGATCGTGGCGGTGGGCATCATCGTCGGAATTCTGAACTACAACGAATTCCTGCTGGCGACGTTTCTCACCCAGAGCCCGGATTCCCAGACTCTGCCCGTCGTGCTGTCGCTGTTCTACGGAGAGCGCACACCGCACTTCGGAAAGATCGCGGCGGCGTCAGTCATCGGCGTGATCCCGGTGTTCGCGGCTGCGGTGCTCCTCCAGCGCCGCCTCATCGGCGGGCTGACGGTCGGCAGCGTGCGGTGATCCGTCGTCGCGTCACGCGAAGGGGTCGGGGGTGAGGGTGTACTTCGTCTGGAGGTATTCGTGGATGCCTTCGGCGCCGCCTTCGCGGCCGAGTCCGGAGAGTTTCCAGCCGCCGAACGGGGCGGCGGCGTTGGACACGACGCCGACGTTCAGGCCCATCATCCCGGTCTCGAGGCG
>JAVBUN010000267.1:0-3428 GCA_031555335.1 Microbacterium sp. | reverse complement strand
GGCCGCGCGCCGCGAGGTGAGATCGGGCAGCACGGGCACGGCGGGCGACCAGCGCCGCGTGGATCGCCGGGGACGCCGCCCGCGGGCAGTGATGAGGGTCATGATGTTCTCCGTCTCGGATCGGGGGCACGGTGGATGGGCACGGTGGATGGGCACGGTCGGGGGGCACGGTGGATGGGCTCGGTCGAGCGCACGGTCAGATCCCCAGCGAGGTCGATGACAGGACGCTGAGCATCATCGGCGCGACGCCGAGCACGATGAACGCGGGAAGCACGCACACCCCGAGGGGCAGCAGCAACGACGCCCCCAGCCGGGCGGTCCGCATCCGGCCCTCCGTGCGCGCACGCTGGCGGGCCATCGCCGCCGATGCGCGCAACAGCTCCGCCGCCGGCACCCCCGCCGATCGGGACAGCGCGAGGATGCCATCGATCTCGGCATGCTCCTTCTGCTGCGCCGGGTGCGCGGGCATCGTCTCGGCTGCGAGCTCACGAGCCCGATCGAGCGACGCTCCGCCACGGAGCGCGATCGCGAGGAGCTCGGCCGTCATCCCGGGGACCTCGGCCGCCGGCCGGGCCGCACGCACGAATCCGCCGGTCCACAGCCGCGCGCCGCCCATGAGCATCACCCCCGCCACGAGGCAGGCGATGCCCGCGGGTGACGTGGTGAGCACCCCGAGGGTGTCGAAGCCGAGCGCGACGCCGAGTGCGACAGCAACGAGCGGCAGCCATCCCATCAGCCGCGCCGTGGAGGCCGGCTCGGCGAGCGCCACCCCGACGTCGTCCCGGCATTCGTTCGCGTCCCGGAGCGCGGTGGCGACGGCCCGCAGACTGTCGGCGAGCGGCGCGCCCACCTCGGTCGCCACACGCCATGCGGCGGCGATGGGTTCCCATCCGGCACCGCGAGCAGCGATCGCCGCTGCCAGCGACGCGCCGGCATCGTGCTCGGCGACGACAGCCGCCGCATCCGGTTCGCCGGCCTCGGCGAGGTATCGCCAGGCCGGCACCGGCGAGACGCCCGCCTGCAGCAGGACGGCCAGCCGCAGGGCGACATCCGGCGTGCGGTCGGGCGCGGGGCGCGCGCGACGAAGAGTCAGCCCGGCCATGACACCGCCTCGAGAGTCAATCTGTCGTCGCGGATGAGCGGGCGCCCCAGCCCCGTCACGCGCCGGACGCCGTCGGCACCGCGCGCGAGGTGCACGACCCAGCCGATGGCACTCGCCACCTGTCGGGCGAGAGCGCGATCGTCGAGCCCGGCGAGGGCGCCGAGGGCCTCGAGCCGGGCGGGCACATCGTCCAGGCCGTTCGCGTGCAGCGTGCCCGCTCCGCCATCGTGGCCGGTGTTCAACGCCGCCAACAGCTCCCGGACTTCCGGCCCACGGCACTCGCCGACCACGAGCCGGTCCGGCCGCATCCGCAGGGCCTCCCGCACGAGCTGCGCCATGCCCACGCCGCCCGCGCCCTCCAGATTCGGCTGGCGGGCCTCGAGCCGAACATGATGAGGATGATCGATGCGCAGTTCCGCGACGTCCTCGATCGTCACGATGCGCTCGGTCGGCGCTGCCGTGGCGAGCAGGCATCCCAGCAGCGTTGTCTTGCCGCTGCCGCCGGCACCGGTGATGAGCAGGTTCTCGCGCGCTGCGATCAGCTGCGTCAGCCGATCCCGCCCCGCGGGACCGACGCTCCCCTGTCGTTCGAGGTCCGCGAGGTCCGCGACGTCTCGTCGCGGGATGCGGACCGAGATGGTGGTGCCGTCGGCGCAGACCGGCGGCAGCACGGCGTGGACCCTGATCCCGCCTGTCAGCCGCACATCGATGCACGGCGTGGCATCGTCGATGTGCCGGCCGCCGAGGGCGATGAGGGCGACAGCGAGATCGCGCACCTCCTCCTCACCCGCACCCCACCCTGATACCCGTTCGGCTCCGCCGCCACGATCCACGAACAAGCCCCGTGCGCCGTTCACGAAGAGATCCGTCACCTCCGGGTCGCGCACGTGCTGCCGGAGCGGATCGGGCAGCACGGCATCGGCCCGGACAGCGTCGCGTGCGTGCGGCCGGGCAGACGGGACCGAGCCGAGCGCCGCCGGCGTACCGGCGCGCGGCGTGACGACGAACGGCTGCGGCATGCCCCGACGGTAGGCGGACGCGCGAGCACCGACGGCCCGGGCGCCCGACGACGTGGACAGGACGAGGGCGTCGTGGGGCTGTGGAGAAGACCACGGCGACACAGAGAAGGCGGCATCCCAATGGGGGGTTGGGATGCCGCCGTGCACGGCCCCCATATTTGGGGGGTGATGGAGGCCGTGGACACCCGTCTCGAAGGATCGGGCGCACACGAGCTTACGCATCGGTTCCCGCCGCTCCAACCTCTGCGCCCCCTCCTCACCGAGATATCGGTGGTGTCGCGGGGCTCTGCCGACGGCGGCGTGCGGGTCCACCGATCCCTCGGCGCGCCGCGCGGCGGGGTGGCGCGGCAGGCGACCCGAGCCCGATGATGGTTGCCGGCGCGCCGGTGCGGGCGTGCCGCCATCGTCGCCGCAAGGCGCACCGCGAAGGAGCGAGCCGGATGAGCAGTCAGATCGACCACTTGTTGTCCGAGGAACGCCGGTTCGCGCCCAGCCGGGAGTTCGCCGCGACGGCGATCGGCACCGCGGAGCTGTATGCGCAGGCGGCGGCGGATCGGGGGCGCTTCTGGGCGGACCGCGCCCGCGAGATGCTGCACTGGCACCGACCGTTCACGGAGGTGCTCGACTGGTCGAACCCCCCGTTCGCGACCTGGTTCGCCGACGGCGAGCTGAACGTCGCCTACAACTGCCTGGACCGTCACGTCGAGGCGGGGCACGGCGACCGCGTGGCGCTGCTCTGGGAGGGCGAGCCGGGCGACGAACGACGCATCACCTATGCGCAGCTCACCGACGAGGTCAAGCGCGTCGCGAACGTCCTCGCCGCGCTCGGGGTGGCTCAGGGCGACCGCGTCGCGATCTACCTGCCGATGATCCCCGAGGCGATCGCCGCGATGCTGGCGGTTGCGCGGCTCGGCGCGGTGCATTCCGTCGTGTTCGGCGGGTTCTCCGCCGACAGCCTTCGCGCGCGCATCGACGACGCGGGCGCGAAGGTCGTCATCACCGCGGACGGCGGGTACCGCAAAGGCAAGGTGTCCCCGTTGAAGCCCGCCGTCGACCTCGCTCTCGCTGAACGTCACGGCGCGGGCCCCCAGGAGACCGTCGAGCACGTGCTGGTGGTTCGCCGCGGCGGCAACGACGTCGACTGGATCCCGGGGCGGGACGTGTGGTGGCACGACGCCGTTGCCGCCGCATCCGCCGATCACGTCGCGCAGCCCTTCCCGGCCGAGAATCCGCTGTTCATCCTCTATACGTCGGGCACCACCGGTAAACCCAAGGGGATCCTGCACACCTCGGGCGGATACCTGACG
>JAVBUN010000091.1:0-8816 GCA_031555335.1 Microbacterium sp. | reverse complement strand
CCCTCGACGAACGGGACGGCGCCGGCGAGGGCGACGATCAGCGGCTGCAGCCAGTCGGGCAACTGGGCCACGAGGTCCTGGAAGCCGATGATGAGGTTCTCGATGGGGTTCATCGTGTTCCTTTCGGAGAGGGATCGCCGTGTTCCGGCGGAGATTCCATCCCATCGGCGATGGTCTTCGAGCAGCAGTGTCGCGGTGTCACGAGCGGTCGTGAGGATGCCTCATCCGACCCGTGACGAATGTCATGACCCTTGCCGGCGACGGTGCATGCGGTCGACGGCTGTCCTACCGTGGAGGTCATGACCACGCCCGGCGCACCGCACGGCGCGCCGGGCCGCGTCGGTGAACGTGCACTCGCCCGCGGCGTCACCGCGACCTGGTGGTACACGCTCACCGGCATCGTGTTCTTCGGCGTCGTTTCGGCGTCCCAATGGGTCGTCTGGATGCTGATCGGCTACGACCGGGGCGAACTCGCGTGGCGTCTCGCGCTCGCGGCGGGGGCGGCCCTCATCGGGCTCGCCGGTGTCGTGATGCTGCTCGGGGCCTATCGACCGCACGTGCTGGGTGAGGGCAGTCTGCAGCGCCGGCGGATCTCACGCACCGAGGCGGCATGGATCGGAGTGGGCGTCGCCGCGGCCGCGGCTTTCGGTGTCGCCACCGGTTCGTGGCTCGCAGGCTTCGGCATCGTTGCGTTCGTGGTCAGTGTCCGACCCTGGATGCACGGCGTCCGCTGGCGCGTCATCCTCGGCGTGACCGTCGTCCTCGTCGCCCTCTGGTTCGCCGAGTCGCGGTGGTGGCCGGCGCCCGAGGCGGACGGGCCGGTGTACTTCGTGCCGGCGCTCTTCGCCGTCCTACTCCCTCTCACCGCGGCCTCATCGTTGTGGTGGTGGGACATCGTGCTCGAACTCGATCGCGCGCGACAGGCCGAGAGTCAGCTCGCGGCCACCCGGGAGCGCCTGCGTCTCGCGAACGACGTGCACGACCTGCAGGGGCACCACCTGCAGGTCATCGCGTTGCAGCTCGAGCTCGCTCAGCGCCTGATGTCGCGCGACCCGGCAGCGGCCGCGGCGGAACTGTCGCGGGCTCGCGCGGCCGTGGACGACGCACGACAGGGCACGCGGGACCTCGCCGCGGCGTTCCGCGGCGTCCCCTTGCCGGACGAGCTGGAGAACGCCGCCGACCTACTGCGTTCTGCGGGATTGAACGTGGAGGCGCGAGTGGCCCGCGATGTCGCGGGGGCCCCGGCGGACGTCCTCGGCCCGATCGTCCGCGAGAGCGTCACCAACGTGCTCCGTCACGGCGACGGCCGGTGGGCCCGGCTCTCCCTCGAGCGCGAGGGTGACCGGTGGAGCTACCGGATCGCGAACGACGACGCGGGCGATGTCGAGCCCGCAGATGGATCGGGCGTCGCCGGCATGACCGCGCGGGCGCGGGAGGCGGGGGGCGACGTGCGGGTGAGGCGGGGACCCGACATGTTCGAGCTGACGGTGACGCTGCCGACGGCTCCGGGCGCCGCGCTCGCGGGCGTCACGGGAGCAGACCGATGATCCGGGTGCTGATCGCCGACGATGAGGACATGATCCGCACGGCGCTGGCGTCGTTGCTGCGCCTCGAGGAGGATCTGGAGATCGTCGCGGAGTGCCGGAGCGGCACCGAGGCGGTGGATGCGGCGCTGCGCGTCGATCCCGACGTGTGCCTACTCGATCTCGAGATGCCGGGCCTCGACGGTGTGGAGGTCGCCGAGCGGCTGCACGGCCGCATCCGCGCCCGGTGCATCGTCGTCACCCGGCACGCCCGCCCCGGGGTGCTGCGGCGGGCGCTGCGGGCAGGTGTCGAGGGGTTCGTCCCGAAGTCGCGCCGCGCGGAGGAGGTCGCCGACATCATCCGGCGCGTCGCCGCCGGTCGGCGTTACGTCGACCCCGAGATCGCCGCGGATGCGCTCTCGGACGAACGCAGCCCGCTCACGGCCCGCGAGCTCGACGTGCTCCGTGCGGGAAGGCGCGGGGAGACGATCGCGCAGATCGCCGCCGCCCTGCATCTGTCTCCCGGCACGGTGCGCAACCATGTCTCATCGGCGCTCGGCAAGCTCGCCGTGTCGTCGCGCCAGCAGGCGACGGTCGTCGCGCAGGAGCGCGGCTGGATCTGAGCAGCAAGGCACCCAGCCGAGAAGCTACGCAGACGAGGAGCAGCTCAGACGAGGCGCTGCACCGACGACGAAACGCTCAGCCGAGGCGCAGCTCAGAAGGGCGCGTGCGCCGCGGCGGCCTCGGATGCGTCCGACTCGGCCGGTAGGAACACCGGCACCGTCCGTTCAGGTTCGACGACATAGGGCCGCCCCGCGGGCGACCGCCATTCGAGCGCTCCCCCGCTGCCCTGAACCTGCGTGACCGACCATCCGCCGTGATGTTTGAGCGTGTGGTGGCCCGTGCACAGCGGTGCGAGATTCTCGAGCGAGGTATGACCGCCGTGCTCCCACGCGATGGTGTGATCGATCTCGCATCGCGATGCCGGGATGCCGCATCCGGGTGCCATGCATCGGTCCGCCCGCCACTTCGCGATCTTCCGGAGCCCGGGTGGCGGACGATACTGATGCCGCCCGACCGACAGCACCGCTCCGGTCTCGGGATGGGTGAGGATCCGCATCCAGCCGTCGGCGGCGCCGCAGAGTTCGCGGGCGACGTCGAGCGGGATCGGACCGACTCCTTCGACGACCGGGGGCTCCCCCGCGGCGACGCGGTGCTGATCGAGAAGGGAGAGCGCGGGCACCGTCACCGCCACGGTCGCTCGGATTCCCCGCGCCGCGGACGGGTGGGCGGAGGTCTCGCCATCGATCAGCAGATCACCGAGCACATCGGCGCGCAGCTGATCGCGGGTGCGCGTCTCGCCGTCCTGGTCGCCGAGCACCTTCGCGATGGCGGTCAGCCGAGTATGGATCGCGCGCGCTTCGACGGCCGGGATGAGTGCCATGAGCCACGCCATCCCCTCGTCGGCAGGTTCGATGACGACCCGGCGATCCTGTGCCGCGCGCTCGTGCCGCTCTGCCAGGGTGTCGTGGCGAGCGGTGTCGATGAGCCTGCGCAGACCGCGACGGAAGGTCCCGACGCCTTCGGCCTCGGCCAACGCCAGAGCGTCGGGAAGGATGCGATCCCGGATCTCGGGATCGAGTTCCTCGAGAGCATCGACGAGAACCTCGACGTGGCGCTCGGTCACGTTCGCGCGGGACAGCGACTCCAGCACGCTCGGATACCGGTGCACCAGTGCTTCCGCCGCACGGATCAGACCAGCGGCGGTGTGCTCGGTCACCCGGAGCCCGGCAGCGAGTTCGAGTCGCAACGATCGCTCGAGGATGTCCCAGCTTCTCAGCTGGTAGCGCTCCGCCTCGTCGACCGCCTCTTGCCGCATGGCGTCGATGCGCCGGTACCGCTGCGCCGCGAACACCGACATCATGGCCGCGACCTCGATCACGCCATCGAGCGCGTCGGGAACGTCGCCGGGGATCTCACCGGCGACGAACTCGCCGCGCGGATCGTCGACCACATCGTCGTCCCAGACATACCGCCCCGGGTCGTCGGCCGCGACGTCGGCGAACGCCGGCTCGGGCGTCGACGTCGAGGCCGGCATGCCGGCAGCGAGGTCGTCGGTCGGGTCCATAGAACAAATATACGAAGGACCTCCGACATCGGCGGATCGGGCTCCCGCTGACCGGTCCGCCCCTCACTCCACGTGGCGACACGGCAGACTGCTGGACATGCACGCGCTCACCGCCGCCGACGGACCCGTTGAGCCGCGCACCCGATTCCGGCGGAGCACCCGATGAGCGCTGCATCCGGTGACGGCGAAGCGCAGTGGCTTCCCGCCGACTTCGCCCACCCGCTGCACGTCGAGTGGAGCGGCGGGGTGCACCTGCGGCCGATCCGCGCCTCCGATGTCGACATCGATATGCCCGCGGTGATGGGGCATCGCGAGATGCTCTGGGAGATGTACGGCGAGGCGTGGGGATGGCCGCCCGCGACGATGACCGCCACGCAGGATGCGGAGGACCTCCAGCGCCACGCCGACGAGATGGTCGGACACGAGTCCTTCAACTACGCGATCCTTCCCGCCGACGAGTCCGAGCTTTACGGATGCGTCTACATCGACCCGGTGCCGACGGCTGACGCGCGCCGCATCGAGGCGGAGGTCTCCTGGTGGGTCACCGCACGCGCACCGCAGTGGCTGGGCCACACGCTCGGCGATCGCGTGCGGGCATGGATCCGCGAGGACTGGCCGTTCACCGCGGTCCGCACCCCGTTCAACGACCGATATTTTCCGGCGACGGGGCACGATCGGCTCGCATAGCGCAACGGAAGGCCGGGCAGCAGCGCACGGGGCGCCTCACCGGCGATGCGCGAAGGCTCGGTTAGCCTCGCGACATGGCCGTCCCCCAGACGCGTAAGGCGCGCGCCGCCCGACGCCGGACGCGGCGGGTCGCGGCATCCGGAAGCGATCTGACCGGCGCCGAGTGGTTCCGCATCCTCGATGCGTGGGCGTGTTGCGCATACTGCGGGGCGGACGGGGTGGCCCTGCAGAAGGACTGCGTCCTCCCCATCTCGCGCGGCGGCCGCTACACGATCGAGAACGTCGTTCCGGCGTGCCGCTCGTGCAACGCGAGCAAGAGCAACGAAGAGGTCACCACCTGGATGCGGCGGCGCCGGCTCGACGAACCGCGATTCCTGCTGCGGTGGGCCGAGATCATGATCGGACTGCGGGCCGCATGAGAGGCCACTGGACGCCCCTCGCCGTCGTCTACGGAGCACTCTCGGCCGTCGGTCTCGTGGGCACGTTCGTGCTCAACGCCTGGAGCGTCGTGGCGGCGCGCGACTACCTGGGCGACATCGTCGGCAGCGGGCCGGCGGTCTCCTCGATCGGCGTCGACCTGCTCGTCGTCGCTGTCGCGGGCGCCGTGTTCATCGTCGCGGAAGCGCGCCGACTCGGGATGAACCGGGCGTGGCTGTACATCGTGCTGTCCGCCGTGACGGCGTTCGCCTTCACTTTCCCGCTCTTCCTCGCGATGCGCGAGCGCCGGCTCGACGCGGACCGACAGCTCTGACCGCGCCCCGATCGAACCCGCGCCACATCTTGCCGAGCCGCGGCGGTGTGTGGTCGGGTGACCACATGTCGTTCTTCCCACCCGAGCCCGATCCGATCGAACCCGACGCCCCGGTCGAGCCTCGCCGCCCCTGGTTGAACCCCCCGGTCGACGAGATCCCGGCGCTGCACCCGACATCCGCGCTTCTCGCGGTCACCTCGCATGTCGCGATCGCGCTGATCGGCGTGCACATCTTCAGCGACGGCGTGCAGCTACGGGTTGAGAGGCGCCTACGGCGCGGGGATCTCTCCGCTCGCGAGTGGCAGGAGATGAGCGCGACCTTCACGGAGCACTGCCCGACAGGAGCGGCCGGTCGCCGCCTCCGCTACGGAGTGGAGCTGGCCGGTGGAGAGCGACTCCTCGACGACTCACCGTTTACTTCGGGGTCGAACCCGTGGAATCCACCGAGCGGCAGCTCGCTGATCCGCGGCGGAGGCGGGGGCAGTGGCGATCCACAAACCTATTCCTTCTCGGACGAGCTGTGGCTATGGCCGCTCCCGCCGGCCGGCCCTCTCCGGATCGTGCTGCGGTGGCCCGCGATGGGGATCGCCGAGACGTCGGCAGAGCTGGATGCCGCATCGTTCGCCGCCGCCGCGCAGTGGGTCGTCCCGCTGTGGGACCGGGCCCGCTGATGCGGGACACCGTGGACGCTCCCTTCGTGGCGACCATCGTCGTCGACATGGCGGTCACCGCGCTCGACGCACTCGACGTCATCGCGTTCGCCGCCGACTCGAGCATCGAGCACGCGGGCAGCGCCTCTCCACGCGTCGGGCTCGCCCCCGACGCGTGGGCGGAGGTGCACATCCCGAAGTTCGCCGACCCGCCGCCGCTCGCGGTCGACGTCTGCTCCGACACCTCACTCGAGGTCGCGACGCGTCACGCCGCGCTGCTCGCGACCGCACTCGAACGACTCGGGTGGCGGATCGTGCGGCCGCGCTGAGCCTCGCACGGTGTGGCCGCCGCGGACGCGCACGGTCCCGCCCCTACGGTGGAAGCGGATGCTGCGCCACCCGCCGCGCACACCGCGCCCACGGAAGGTGACGAGCGATGAGCGACGCCATGATCGGCCCCGTGGCGCCACCCGAACTGCACGTCATGACGTACAACATCCGGCGGAGGATGGATCCCGCCCTCGGCCGCCCCGCGGATCGGTGGCGGGCCCGGGAGCCCCGGCTGCGGCGTCTGCTGCGCGCCGAGCGGCCGAGCCTGCTCGGCACCCAGGAGGTCATGCCGAGCCAGCTCCCTGCCCTGACCGAGGCGCTCGGTCCCACCTACCGCGTCATCGGACACGGTCGCGACCGGGACGGTCAGGGCGAAGGAACCCCCATCCTGTACGACGCGGAACGCCTCGAGCTGGTGTCCTGGGAGCAGATCGCCCTCTCGAACTACCCGCACCTGCCGGGTTCGCGGTCCTGGGGAAACCTCGTCCCCCGCATCGCCGTGTGCGCGGAGTTCCGCGATCGCGTGACATCCGCGCGCTTCCTCACGATCAACACGCACTTCGATCATCTGTCCCGCCGGTCGCAGGTGCGCTCCGCCGAGACGCTCCGTCGGCGCGTCCTCTCACAGTCGCTGCCCGCCATCGTCATGGGCGATCTGAACGCGGATGCGGATTCCCTGCCCGTGCGGGAGATGCTCCGCACCGACGACCTCCGCGACGTCTGGGCGGCGGCGGCCCGCCACGCCTCGCCGCTCTGGGGGTCGTTCCCGAACTACGGCGCCGTGCGGTGGGCCGCGAAACGCATCGACTGGATCGCCGTCACCCCCGGCATCGAGGTGCACGAGGCGGGCATCAACGCGCGGCGGTTCGACGGCAGATGGCCGTCCGACCATCTGCCCGTGCAGGCCGTGCTGCGCGTGCCGGCGACGGGCGCGTGAGCGCCGCCGACGGCTACTGCCTGGTCGCGCGCTCGATCGACATCACGAGGATCACGCGGTCGGCACTGTCGGGGGGCGGCGTGGTGCTCGGATTGCCGTACCGGTTCTGCAGCTGCACATAGAACGCCCCCTCCGGATCAGGGACCACGTCGACGAGCGTGCCGGCCACTTCGAGGTACCGGAACACGTTGTCGGGGTCGATGATCGACAACGCCATCGCGGGATTGTGCCGCAGATTGCGGAACTTCTGCCGCTTCGTGGTGTGCGTGAACCGGACGTGCTCCCCGTCGAACGCGAACCACATCGGCGTCACCTGCACCGTGTCGTCGGGGCGGATGGTGCCGAGGTGGCCGTACAGGGGCCGCTCGAGCAGGTGGCGGTACCCGTCGGGGATGATCTCGTCGACGTGCGTCATCCCTCCAGTCTGCCCCCGGCGCACGGGACCGGCGCCGTTACAGCCCCACCATCTCCGCACTGCGATCCCACAGCAGCTTCGCGACACCCGGATCCTCGGCGATCCGGCTCGTGCGGGCGAGACGGTTGTTGGCGTAGTACGCCCCCGGCGTCCAATCGACGCCGGGCTTGCCGAGCGCGAGCCACGTGAGTCGTGCGCCGCCCACATCCGTCGAGGTCAACAGTCTCGTCGCGAGGGGGTTCGTGTACATGAACCGCCAGGGCCCCGTGGACGCCGCGGCGAACCCGCTCGCGATCGCGCCCGGGTGGAACGCCACCGGCCGGATGCCCGCGTCGCCGAACCGCCGTTGCAGCTCCTTCGTGAAGAGGATGTTCGCCAGCTTGCCATTGCCGTACGCGCTGCTCGGTGAATACCGCCGTTCGCCCTGCAGGTCGTCGATGTCGAATCGCGCGAAGCGACGGGCGGCGAGACTCGACGTCTGGATGACGGACGCCCCGCTCTCCACGAGCCGATCCATGAGCAGATTGGTCAGCAGGAAGCCACCGAGATGGTTGACCTGGAACGTGAGCTCGAACCCGTCGGTCGTGGTCCTCCGCTCGCCGAAGATGCCGCCCGCGTTGTTCGCGAGAACGTCGATGCGCGGATACCGCTCGAGCAGGGATGCGGCGAGCTCGCGGACCTGCGCCAACTCGCTGTAGTCCGCGACGAACGAATCGACGCCCAGCCGCGCGGCGACCCTCGCCGTCTTCGCCGGGTCCCGGCCGACGACCACCACCGTCTCCCCCGCCTCGTGCAGCTGCGCGGCCGACGCGGCGCCGATGCCGTCGCTTGCTCCGGTGATGACGATGGTGCGGGGCACGGGTCCTCCTCGTGGTCGTCCCGCCAGCGTACGGGCGCGGCGCCCCCGCATCGGCGGCGCGCCGGGTGCTCACGGACGGGCGGTCGACCCCTGCGCCGCGCGCACGGCGTCGACGAGCGTGCGCCACGGCCCGACCAGCGCCGAGTCCGGCACCTCGCGATCGCAATCGCGGTCGGAGGCCTGCGCCCGGATGCGCCACACGTAGCGATCGGCCCCGGATGCGGCGCCCGGCTCCTCGTCCCAGGGGCAGTCGTCGATCAGCGCGCGCCAGCGCGTGCCCGCGGCATCCGTCGCCTCGGCCTGCCACGTCTTGCGGATGCCGGCGAGGCCGCCGCTGCGGACGACGGAGACGACGATGCGATCGTCAGCCGGCCGCCCCCCTGCGCTCATCGTCTGTCACTCCCACCGTGGCCCAGGCGTCCCGCACCGCCGCGACCGCCCTCGACTCCTCACCGTACTGCGCGACCGCCGTCGCCACCGTGGCCGCGGCGAATTCCGCGAACGACGCCGTCGCCGACAGGCCGCCCGTGAGCGTG
>JAVBUN010000241.1:0-2501 GCA_031555335.1 Microbacterium sp. | reverse complement strand
GCTTAGGGCCACGGTGGACTGATCGCCGGCTCCTCACCCTACGCAATTGGGGTGACTCACCATCATCGGTGCGTTCAACATCAGGGGCTGGAACCAGAGGAGGACGTCGCGGAGCATCACAACGTGGCGCTTGACGACCCTGCAATGGGATATCGGGGCGCGGTAACGTGCTCGCATTGGTGAGCGGGCCGGGACTCACTCTCGCATGCACTGTGAGTCCGGGCTTTACCCTCCGGTAAAGCTATCGGCGGAAAGCTCCGCACCTGCCTCGCTACACGCGTCCGCAAGAGGTGCAGCTGCGTACCACTCGGCATTACCGATGCCTGTCGCACCTGTCGTTCCCGCCGGAATCGCAGGCGCGAGCTCCTTAAGCGTCGCGATGCTTTCGCTGACGGCACCTTTCCCGCTTGTAGGAACACGATCAAGCACCCGCGTGGCGAGCCGCAGCCATCCGGCGTATTCCTGCTGTGTCATTCGGCCGTCATGAAGCCCGATGTTCGCGTTCTGCAGGATTGTCGACACGTCGCCGAACGCCTCGCACGATTCCTGATCAGTGACCACTGCTGAAGAGGGAAACGCACTGGAAGCGGGTGCATGAGACACCGTGCCGGTTTCACCCGCGGAAGCGCACCCGGTGAGAATGAGAACGGCGCCAGCCGCAGCCATGCTCATTGACATTCTTCGCATGCACTCAGTTCCTCTTCTGTCGCTGACGGATAGTAGTACCGATTCGACTCTAGCGACGGTCGAATCTTCGCCCGACTAACTCTTCGAATGGCGGTTGACACCGAGCCCGCTCTTCGCTCCCCCGACTGCAGCACCCTTGGGGCTCCCGCGGAGCTCGCCTCGGGAGGGACAGTTGCTCAGGCGGTCGACTCACGTCTATCTGCGCTCCCGGGCCATGTAGAGTCGGTCCTCGCGAGATTCATGAGGACGCTCCGAGTGCTCGAATTATTATGCAGGGGTATCCGGTCCTGTTCGAAGACGGCACCAACTGCATCGGAATGTCAGCCGCAAATGCGCCTTGGATAAACTCGGTGTCTAAACGCCTCAACAAGGCCTTGACGCAGGCGTCTTTCAACGTGGGCGGTTATGTTACCTACGAGAACCGGCGTACCGATTCAGAGGTCACAACGTGTGCGCAGACGATCACGCGATCACACGGCTGATTCTCCAGACCACGCCGGGAGACGTAGTCCAATACATCACCAACCCGAGCACGGGCGTCACGTATGGAATCTCGGCTCAAACGGTTCATCCCAACACATTCGGGACAGACCTGTACGCTGCGACGGCGACCAACGCCTTGTCCTCCACCAGGGCATCGCTTTCGGGAACGCTGGCCGCCGGCGCCTCGACAACGTACGACGCGACGCTCCGTTGGATGGAGGGCCCCACTTCAATGATTGTCAGCGCGTTCAGCTCGTGCGGCACCGAGATGCGGCTCGGGCTGAGGCGAGGCGTAGCGGGCACGCAGGACACCGAGACGCTAGCGTGGCAGTCGCCGCACGATACGCAGAACTTCGTGTGGAATGCCACGGCACCATCCAGCGTCGACCTGCCCGCCGATTCGTATGCGATGAATGCTCGGGTGACGACGGCTTGTGGGGGCGGAGGTACCCAGTCATGGTCGGGCGAGCTTTATCGATAGGTGTCCGTGCAACTGCAATCGTGACGGCAGTCGGCACCCTTCTCGCGTGCACCTCGTGTTCATACGGTGAAGAGATTCACTCGAGGGCCGTAGCGAGCGCGGAGCGTGGTCTCGCGCTCGGACTGGAGCATCGGGCCGGGCTCGCGGGCGACTTGTTGGGCTCGATCTCAAGCGCTTCTGACATCCAGGCTGTCCAACTCCGGGCCACGTTCGATACGGTTCTGTCGGCGAACGAGGCCTCAACGCCTCCTCCAGTCACGGGCTCAACAGCACTGTACGGGCTGGAGAGCGACGCAGAAGAGGTGACGTTCACGGTCTTCTTCAACTCCGGCGAGAGCGCGTCAGGAGGCGGCGTGAGCGTCAACCTGACCCGCTACGCGTGCGCGGACTTGGTCGGCCACGTCAGCAGCACGGCAATCGCATTTCGTGACACCGCGTGCCCGCCGATGTTCAACGATTGGGGTCTCCCCGACACCGGCGAAGTGTCTCTCGAAGCCCTCGCCGACCGAGGGCTTGTGGACCTACCCCTGGCCACAGGCGCGCCCTCATGACGACTTCATCGCTCGCGGCGAGTAGTCGTGTGGTCCTGACGAGTCCCAGCGTGTGTGCGATCACGGTGGGACTCGTGGGTTGCTTCCCTTCGTCGAATAGCCTCGAGAGGACGCAGTCGCGACCCGCTCCGACTGCGTCGACACGCCTCGAAACGCTCGAAGCGGCTTTGGATGAATACGCAATTGCCGCGAGCCAACTCGCAAGATCGCTTCCGGCTGAGGCGGAATTTCCTCGATCTATGCCCGGTAACTGGGGAAGAGGAGGGTAGGTACGAGACCGGGGTCGGAGACGTGACTGC
>JAVBUN010000039.1:0-7237 GCA_031555335.1 Microbacterium sp. | reverse complement strand
GTCGCTCGCGGTCACCCGCCTCGGCAAGGACGTCGTCGATCTTCTCGACGCCGGGGTCGCCTACGACGGACGCGAGGTGCTGCGCGACGTGGAGTGGCGGATCGCCCCCGGCGAGCGCACCGGCATCCTGGGCGTCAACGGCGCAGGCAAGTCGACGCTGCTCGGACTCGTCTCGGGAACGGTGATCCCGACCTCGGGACGCGTGAAGCACGGCAAGACCGTGCGGGTCGCGACGCTGTCGCAGCGCATGGACGAACTCGATGAGCACCTGGACAGCCCGGTCCGGGTCGTCATCGACGGACTCCGCACGAGCTACTCGATCGGCACCGGGTCGAAGGCGCAGGAACTCACTCCGGGCCAGCTGCTCGAACGGATGGGGTTCTCCTCGGCCCAGCTCTCGACGCCCGTGAAGGACCTGTCGGGCGGGCAGAAGCGCCGCCTGCAGCTGCTGCTGATCCTGCTCGACCAGCCGAACGTCCTCATCCTGGACGAGCCCACCAACGACCTCGACACGGACATGCTCGCCGCGATCGAGGATCTGCTGGACTCGTGGGCGGGCACGCTCCTCGTGGTCTCCCACGACCGGTACTTCCTCGAGCGGGTCACGGATCAGCAGTACGCCGTGCTCGAGGGCCGGCTGCGGCATCTCCCCGGCGGGGTGGAGGAGTACCTGCGGCTGCGCCGGGACGTGCCCCGGAGCGCCGCGCGCAACCCCACCGCCGCCCCCGCCGCGGGTGCCGCCGCGCTGTCTGGCGCGGAGCTGCGCGCCGCGCAGAAGGAGGTGTCGGCCATCGAGCGCCGCCTCGCGAAGCTCGACGAGCAGATCGGCGCGCGTCGCGCGGGTCTCGCCGAGCGCGACCAGTCCGACTACGCGGGACTCGCCGCGGAGATGGCCGAGATCGCCGCGCTCGAGACGGAGACGGCCGAACTCGAGGAGCGCTGGCTCGCCCTGAGCGAGCAGCTCTGACCGACCGGATCAGTGCAGGGCGTACTCCAGCATGATGATCAGGAATCCGAGCAGGGCCGTCCCGATGCCGCCCAGCAGCCGGATCACCACATGCGAGCCGCGACGGGCATAGGCGGCGTAGCCGAGGATCGCGAGCACGATGACGGTGGTCAGCATCGACCACCAGTACGCGTCCGCGCCCGACATCCCGGTGAGGGTGCCGGCCACAAGGATGACGATCGTGGGGATCGCGGTGTAGAGCATTCCCGACGAGTGGTGCAGCGCTCGGCGGAAGGCCCGAGCGAATCCGTGGGCACCGTGCTCGGTGAGCGTGTGAGCGAACACGTGGGCGGCGTAGAAGATGATCAGCGCCGGCACGGCGTCCCCGAGCAACTCGGCGGCGTCGATGAGGTGCCCCCCGTCGTCGGTCTCGTCGGAGGAGATCGTGATGAACGCGGTGAACACGATCAAGCCGTAGATGGCGGTCGCCGAGCGGAATCGCACGTCGAGCCAGGCGTGCAGGCGCCCGCGCGGGCGGGTCGCGGGGGGAGTGGAGCTGCTGTCGTCGGTCATGCGTCGAACCCCAGGGAGAGTTTGCGAAGCAGCGCCGCCAGTCGATCGCGGTCGCCACGGGACAGTCGTTGCAGCAGAATCGCCTCGGCGTCGACGAGGCGGGTGATCGCCGCATCCACCCGGGTGCGGCCCTCCTCGGTCAGGATGACCAGGATGCTGCGCCCGTCGTCCGGGTCGGCTTCGCGGCGGACGAGGCGGCGGCCGACGAGCCGGTCGATGCGGTTGGTCATCGTGCCGCTGGAGACGAGGGTCTGCTGGAGCAGCTGCTTGGGGCTCAGCTGGAACGGCTCGCCCGAGCGACGCAGCGCCGAGAGCACGTCCCACTCCCACGGTTCCAGGTCGCTGCGACGGAACGCGTCGCGGCGGGCGCGGTCGAGGTGGCGCGACAGTCGGTCGACGCGCGAGAGCACCTCGAGCGGCGAGAAATCCAGGTCGGGGCGCTGCGTCATCCACGAGCCGACGATGCGGTCGACCTCGTCGGATTCATGCGCCATCCGTCCATTATCGAGGGCGGATGCCGCGGGTGCGAGCATCCGCGAGATGGCAGACTGGAGCGCGGTCGCCCTCCGCGGGCCGCCGGTCCGCCGTGGTGTAATGGCAGCACGACAGCCTTTGGAGCTGTGAGGTCTAGGTTCGAATCCTGGCGGCGGAGCATGTCAGAGACGCATACCGCACCGCTCGCCGTGATCGTGCTCGCCGCAGGACAGGGAACGCGCATGCGATCCGCGCTGCCGAAGGTGCTGCATCCGCTCGCCGGACGCCCCCTGGTCGGTCACGTGCTCGAGACCGCCGCGGCCCTCGCGCCCGTGCGGATCGCCGTCGTTGTGCGGCACGAACGGGAACGCGTGGCGCGCACCGTCGCTGAGCTGTCGCCCGATGCGGTCATCGTCGACCAGGACGAGGTCCCCGGCACCGGACGCGCCGTGGAGCTCGGTCTCGACGGGCTCGGGGAGTTCGCCGGGGACGTGCTCGTGCTCAGCGCCGATGTGCCGCTGCTGGAGCCGGTGACCCTCGACGCGCTGATCGCGACGCATCGCGAACGCGCGGCATCCGTCACCCTGCTGAGTGCCGTGCTCGCCGACCCCGCCGGATACGGTCGGGTGCTCCGCGACGCGGCGGGCGATGTGGAGCGCATCGTCGAGCAGAAGGATGCGACCGACCACGAGGCCGAGGTCGACGAGATCAACGCGGGCGTCTACGTGTTCACCGCGGACGCGCTGCGCCGTCACCTGCCCGAGGTCGGTCGGGCGAACGCCCAGGGCGAGAAGTACCTGACCGATGTCGTCGGCCTCGCCCGGCGCGCGGGGGAGCGGATCGCGGTGGGCATCGCTCCCGAGCCCGCCGCGGCCCTCGGGGTGAACGACCGCGTGCAGCTGGCCGAGGCGGCACGACTGCTGAACGCCCGCACCGTGCGCCGGTGGCAGCTCGCCGGCGTCAGCGTGCTCGACCCGGCGACGACGTGGATCGACGTCGACGCGACGCTCGAGCCCGATGTCACGGTGCTGCCGAATACCCACATCCTGCGCGCCACGACGATCGCGGGCGGCGCGACGATCGGGCCGGACACGAGCCTGTCGGACTGCGAGGTGGGTCCGGATGCGGTGATCCGCCGCACTGACGCGACCCTCGCGGTCATCGGGGCCGGGGCGACCGTGGGCCCCTTCTCGTACCTGCGCCCGGGCACCGTGCTCGCCGCAGGGGCGAAGGTGGGCACGTTCGTCGAGACGAAGAACTCCACGATCGGCGAGGGCAGCAAGGTTCCCCATCTGTCGTACATCGGCGACACGACGATCGGCCGCGGCGTCAACCTCGGCGCGGGGGCGATCACCGCGAACTACGACGACGTCGCCAAGCACCGCACCGAGATCGGCGACGAAGTGCACAGCGGCTCGCACAACGTCTTCGTCGCGCCCGTTAGGATCGGAGATGGCGCGAAGACCGGAGCCGGCGCAGTCATCCGAAAGGATGTGCCGCCCGGCGCCCTGGCTCTCAGCGTCGCCCCTCAGCGCAACGTCGAGGGGTGGGTCGAGAACAACAGACCGGGTACGGCTGCAGCGGATGCGGCAGAACGGGCCCGGTCGACAAAGAAAGCCGGCGATGGCACGCAAAGATAAGACGGTTGATCTCGATCGCGAGCGGGGAATCGCTCCGGGGCTGGTCGCGAAGACCAAGAAGCGCCTCGTCATCGCGTCGGGGCGTTCGCATCCCGCTCTCGCCAACGAGGTCGCGACGGCCCTCGGCACCCAGGAGGTGCCGACCGAGTACCGCACCTTCGCGTCCGGTGAGATCCTGACCCGCTTCGAGGTCTCGATCCGTGGTTGCGACATGTTCCTGCTCCAGTCGTTCGGCCCGCCGGTCAACGAGTGGCTGATGGAGACGCTCATCATGCTCGATGCCGCGAAGCGCGCGTCGGCGAAGCGCATCACGGTCGTGGCGCCGTACTACCCCTACTCTCGGCAGGACAAGAAGGGCCGTGGGCGCGAGCCGATCAGCGCCCGCCTGGTCGCGGATCTCCTGAAGACCGCGGGCGCGGACCGCGTCATGAGCGTCGACCTGCACGCCGCGCAGATCCAGGGCTTCTTCGACGGGCCGGTCGACCACCTCTTCGCCAAGCCGGTGCTGCTCGAGCACTTCGAGCGCACCCTGTCGCCCGCCGACCGCGAGAAGCTCACCGTGGTCTCGCCCGACACCGGCCGCGTGCGCGTCGCCGACACCTGGTCGGACAGCCTCGGCGCACCGCTCGCGATCATCCACAAGCGCCGCGACCCGAACGTCGCGAACCAGGTGACGGTCAACGAGATCGTCGGCCGCGTCGAGGGCCGGGTATGCCTGCTGGTCGACGACATGATCGACACCGGCGGCACGATCGTGAAGGCCGCGCAGGCGCTCAAGGCGAGCGGGGCCGAGCGGGTCATCGTCGCCGCGACCCACGCCGTCTTCAGCGATCCCGCGGTCTCCCGGCTGCAGGATGCGTCCATCGACGAGGTCGTGGTCACCGACACGATCCCGCTGCCCGAGGAGAAGCGCTTCCCGGCGCTCACCGTGCTGCCGATCGCGCCGCTCCTCGCCCGCGCCATCCGCGAGGTGTTCGAGGACGGCTCGGTCACGAGCATGTTCGACGGCGCTGCCTGACGCGTTCAAAGGCCGCTCATAGGCGCACGGATCACGATGGTGCATGTCGTCGCATACAGCGGCGGCGCAGACAACGCGTGAGACGCCCCCGGCATCGGCGGGCGTCCCGTCTCGACGACGACACGCGAGGCACCCGTCCAGGAGGACCGTCATGATCCGCACGAACGCCGTACCCCGCTCCGTCCGCTCCGCCGCCGCCCTCGCGGGCGTCGCCGGGATGTTCGCCCTCGCCGGCTGCGCGTCGGGCGCCACGACGACCGACGACGCGAGCTCCGCGCCCGCCACGGACTCGTCCCCCTCCGCCGCCCAGACGGGCGCCGCCGCCGGCGGCACGACCTACACCGACGGCACCTACACCGCGGAGGGCTCCTACCAGACGCCCGAGAGCGTCGAGCAGATCAGCGTCACCCTCACCCTCGAGGGCGGTGTCGTCACCGATGTCGAGGTGACCGGGGACCCGCAGGCGCGGGAGTCGCAGCAGTACCAGTCGCAGTTCATCGGCGGCATCGCCGAGGTCGTGGTCGGCGAAAGCATCGACGACATCGAGGTCAGCCGGGTCGCGGGCTCGTCGCTCACGAGCGGCGGGTTCAACGAGGCCGTGGAGGAGATCAAGAGCGAAGCCGCGGCCTGATGCCCGAGCATTGGCGGTTCGACGCCATCGGCACTCGCTGGGACATCGAGACCGCGCAGCCGCTTGAGACGCCGGTGCGCGACGCGGTCTCCGCCCTGATCGCCGCGTTCGACGCGACGTGGTCGCGGTTCCGGCCGGACTCGGTCGTCAGCCGGCTCGCCGCATCCGGGGGCGCCGTGCCCGTGCCCGTCGACGCGCCCGCCATGCTCGAGGTCTATCGGGAGCTGGCGGCGGCGACCGACGGCGCGGTCAACCCGCTCGTCGGCGAGACGCTCGCCCGGCGCGGGTACGACGCGCAGTACTCGTTCGTCGACGGCGGGGCGATCCCGGCGCCCGCCGCCGCGGGGATCGGGTGGGATGCGGACCACCTCCGCGTCGCCACGGGCGCACTGATCGATGTCGGTGCGCTCGGCAAAGGGCGGCTCGTCGACCTCGTGCTGGCCGAGATCGCGCCGCGGGTCGCGGGCACGGTCGTCGTCGACGCGAGCGGCGACCTCGCGGTGCGCGGCGGCCCGGTCCGCGTCGGGCTCGAGCACCCCTACGACCCGACGCGCGCGATCGGCGTGTTCGCGGTGACGGATGCGGCACTCTGCGCCTCGGCGACGAACCGCCGCGCGTGGGGTGACGGCCTGCACCATGTGCTCGACGCCCGCACCGGTGAACCGGTGCGCCGCATCGCCGCGACCTGGGCGCTCGCCCCGGACGCCATGCACGCGGACGCGGCCGCGACCGCCCTGTTCTTCGACGGCGGACCCCGGCTCGCGGCCGAGTGGGGCGTGGCATGGGTGCGCATGACGACGGACGGCCGTGTGGAGTGGTCGCCCGAGGGAAAGGCAGAGTTGTTCGTATGACCGCTTCTTCGACCGCCGCGTTCACCCGCGTGAGCGCGCTGCTGGGACGCTTCTCCATGTACCGGACCGTGCAGTCCGCGCTCGGGTTGCTCGCCGCGATCGCTCTGCTGCTCTCGTTCCTCGGCATGGTCGCGCCCGCGCCGGGGGAGCTGCTCGCGACCGCCGCCGTGCTGGCGTTGGTGTCGGTCGGCGCGGATGCCGCCGCGCAGCGGATCCTGCGCCTGCCGCTGCGCACCGAGTCCTCGCTCATCACGGCGACGATCCTGCTGTTCGTGCTGCGTCCGACGGTCGAGCCGATCGGCCTGGTGGGGGTCGCGATCGCCGCTCTCGCCGCATCCGTGTCGAAGTATCTGCTCGTATGGCGCGGACGGCATATCTTCAACCCGGCCGCCGTGGGAGCCACCGTCGTGACGATCCTGGCCGCCGTGCTGCCCCTCGGGGCAGGGATCGGCGGATCGGCGTGGTGGGTCGGCACTCCCGCGATGTTCGGGCCGGTGCTGCTGCTCGGGCTGATCGTCCTGTGGCGCACCGAGAAGGTGCGCGTCGTCGCACTCTTCTTGGTCGTCGCGATCGTCGTCAACCTCGTGCGCGTCACCGTGCAGTATCAGCAGTCGGGCCTCGAGCTCGACTTCGGCACGGTGTTCGGCCAGGTGCTCACCGCATCGCCGTTCCTGTTCCTCGGGGCGTTCATGGTCTCGGAGCCGCTCACGCTGCCGCCGCGACGCTGGCAGCAGCTCGTCGTGGCAGCGGTCGTCGGGGTGCTCGCGGGCTGGCCCATCCCGGTCGGTTACATGACGCTCGGTCAGGAACGGGCACTCCTCATCGGCAACCTGGTGGCATTCCTGTTCTGCCTGCGGGCGGCGGTCCGGCTCACGCTGGACTCGCGCTCATCGCCGACGCCCACTGTCCGCGAGCTGAGCTTCCGGGTGCAGCGGCCACTGTCGTTCGCGCCCGGCCAGTACTTCGAGCTCGACGTGCCGCACCGGCGCCCCGACGCGAAGGGGACGCGGCGGCCGTTCAGCATCCTGTCGGCGCCCGAGGACCTGCCGATCGTCCGGGTCGCCTATCGCGACGGGGTCGGGGCGCAGAGCAGCTACAAGCGCG
>JAVBUN010000244.1:0-7567 GCA_031555335.1 Microbacterium sp. | reverse complement strand
TCCTCGGACTCCGTGGGTTCGACCATGAGCGTCCCCGCGACCGGGAACGACATCGTCGGCGCATGGAAGCCGTAGTCGATCAGCCGCTTGGCGACATCGTCGACCGTGATCCCGGTCTGCTCGCGCAACGGACGAAGGTCGAGGATGCACTCGTGCGCGACGAGCCCCGCCTCGCCGGCGTAGAGCACGGGGTAGTGCTCGCGCAGCCGGAACGCGATGTAGTTCGCCGCCAGCACCGCCGCACCCGTCGCCGCGCGCAGCCCGGGGGCTCCCATCATCCGCACGTACGCCCACGAGATCGGCAGGATCGAGGCCGAACCGTAGGGCGCAGCCGAGATCGGCCCGCCGTCGAACACGAACCCGCCGGCGTGGTCGGCGCGCTGCGCGAGCGGATGCGAGGGCAGGTAGGGCGCGAGGTGCGCCTTCGCCGCCACGGGGCCGACGCCCGGTCCGCCGCCGCCGTGCGGGATGGCGAACGTCTTGTGCAGGTTCAGGTGCGACACGTCGCCGCCCAGGTCGCCGAAGCGCGCGAACCCGAGCAGGGCGTTGAGGTTCGCCCCGTCGACGTACACCTGCCCGCCGGCGTCGTGGACGGCCTGGGTGATCTCGAGTGCGTCGTGCTCGTAGACCCCGTGCGTGGACGGGTAGGTGATCATGAGCGCCGCGAGGGCGTCGGCGTGCCGCGCGATCTTCGCGCGCAGGTCGTCGAGGTCGACGTTTCCCGCCTCATCGCACGCGACGACGACGACCGTCATCCCGGCGAGCACGGCGGATGCGGCGTTGGTGCCGTGCGCCGACGACGGGATGAGGCACACCGTGCGCTCGAGGTCGCCGTTGGCGTGGTGGTACCCGCGGATGGCGAGCAGGCCCGCCAGCTCCCCCTGCGACCCCGCGTTCGGCTGCAGCGACACCGCGTCGTAGCCGGTGACCTCCGCGAGCCACGACTCCAGCTGCTCGATCATCGCGAGGTAGCCGGCCACATCGTCCGCCGGCGCGAACGGGTGCACCCGCGAGAACTCCGGCCACGACACCGCCGCCATCTCGGTCGCCGCGTTGAGCTTCATCGTGCAGGATCCGAGCGGGATCATGCCACGATCGAGGGCGTAGTCGCGGTCGGCGAGGGTCTTCAGGTAACGCATCATCGCCGTCTCCGCGCGATGTGCCGAGAACACCGGATGCGTGAGGTACTCGTCCTGGCGCGCCAGCCCCGTCGCGACCCCGGCGAGCGGTGCCGCATCCGCCGACACGATCGTGTGCTCGTCGGGAAGCCCGAAGGCCGCGGCGACCGCCGCGAGGTCCGCATCCGTCGTCGTCTCGTCGACGGAGACGCCGACCGTCGCCTCGTCCGCCCAGAACAGCTGGTATCCGCGCAGCCGGGCGCGACCGACGATGCGCTCCGCCTCGCCCGGCACCGTCACCCGCAGCGTGTCGAAGAACGCGTCGTGGTGCACAGCCAGACCGTGCTCGCGCAGGGCGGCGGCGAGCGCCTCGGCCTTGCGTGCCACGTCGGTCGCGATCGCGCGGAGGCCGTCCGCCCCGTGGTACACGGCGTACATCGAGGCCATCACGGCCAGCAGCACCTGGGCGGTGCAGATGTTCGACGTCGCCTTCTCGCGGCGGATGTGCTGCTCGCGGGTCTGCAGCGCGAGCCGGTACGCCGGGTGGCCGGCGGCGTCTTGCGACACCCCGACCAGCCGACCCGGCAGCTGGCGCTCGAGTCCGGCCCGCACGGCCATGTAGCCCGCGTGGGGGCCGCCGAACCCGAGGGGCACCCCGAACCGCTGCGTGGTGCCCACGGCGATGTCCGCCCCGAGCGAGCCCGGCGAGCGCAGCAGCGTGAGCGCGAGCAGGTCGGCGGCCGCGACGGCCAGCCCGCCCTGCTCCTGCACGCGCGCGATCACGGCGGACGGGTCCCACACGCGGCCCGAGGCGCCCGGGTACTGCACGAACACCCCGAACGTCTCGAGGTCCTCCGGGACCCCGGCCTCGGCGAGCGCGACCTCCCGCAGGTCGATGCCGACGGCCGCCGCACGGTGGCGCAGCAGCGCCTTCGTCTGCGGGAACGCGTCGGCGTCGACGACGAACACGGCCGAGCGCGACGTCGATGCGCGCCGGGCGAGCAGCATCCCCTCGACGACCGCGGTCGACTCGTCGAGCATCGATGCGTTCGCCGTCGCCAGGCCGGTGAGATCGGTCACCATCGTCTGGAAGTTGATGAGCGCCTCGAGGCGCCCCTGTGAGATCTCGGGCTGGTACGGCGTATATGCCGTGTACCACGACGGGTTCTCGAACACGTTCCTCGCGATGACCGACGGCGTGTGCGTGCCGTAGTAGCCGAGCCCGATCAGCGGTGTCGCGGACCCGTTGGCGGCCGCGAGCTCCCGCAGCTCCGCGAGCGCCTCGGCCTCGGTGGCAGCATCCGGGATGCTGCTCGAGACGACCGGGGTCGCGTGGATGGATGCCGGCACCGCCGCCTCGACGAGGGCATCGACGCTCGGGTATCCGAGAGCATCGAGCATGGCGGACCGGGCCGATGCGTCCGCGCCGATGTGCCGGTCGGCGAACGCCTGGGTCACGCGTCGTCTCCGGTCAGCTCGAGGTAGGCCGCCCGGTCGAGGAGGCCGTCGATCGGGGCGCCGTCGAGCTCCACCTTGACGAGCCACCCGGTGCCGAAGGGATCGGCGTTGACGAGCGACGGGTCGCTGTCGACCTCGCCGTTGACCTCGATCACCCGGCCCGAGAGCGGCGCGAACAGCTCGCCGACGGACTTGGTCGACTCGATCTCACCGCAGACCTGGCCGGCGGTGAGCTCGCCGTCGATCGCCGGCAGCTCGACGAAGACGACGTCGCCCAGCTTGTCGGCGGCGAAGTCGGTGATGCCGAAGGTCGCGACGCCGTCCTCGATCAGCACCCACTCGTGCTCGGCGGTGTAGGACAGGGTGTTCGGATCGGTCATTTCTTCCTCCGGTAGAAAGGCAGGGCGGTGACGGTGGCGGGGATGCGGGTGCCGCGGACATCGATCGAGAGCTCGGTGCCGACCGCGCTCGCGGCGGGGGCCACGAACGCCATCGCGATGGGATGGCCGAGGGTGGGGCTGAGGGCGCCGCTCGTGATCTCGCCGACCGGCGCGCCGTCGGTGTCGAGCACGGGGTAGCCGGCGCGGCCGGCGCGGCGCCCCTCCGAGACGAGGCCCACCAGCACGGGGGCGTCGCTCGGGCGCGTGGCGAGTCCGGTCCTGCCGACGAAGTCGTCGTCGCCCGTCTTCACGACGCGGCCGAGGCCCGCGCGGTCGGGGGCGATGTCGACGCTCAGCTCGTGGCCGTGCAGCGGCATCCCCGCCTCCAGCCGGAGGGTGTCGCGGGCGGCGAGCCCGGCCGGGACGAGGCCGGATTCGGCACCGGCGGCGAGCACGGCGTCCCACAGGTCACCGGCCGAGTCCGCGGGGACGAGCAGCTCGAAGCCGTCCTCGCCGGTGTAGCCGGTGCGGGCGATGAGGAGCGGCGCGCCTTCGAACGCGGCCCCGGTCGCGGCGTAGTACCCGAGGTCGTCGAGCGGAGTGGCGAGGTCGGTGAGCCCGGTGACCGCGCCGAGCACCGCGTGTGCCCGCGGCCCCTGCAGGGCGATCAGCGCGGACGCGTCGCTCACGTCCTCGACGAGGACGACGGGGGCGTTCACGAACGCGAACTGCGGCTCGCTCCGCAGGCGCTCGCGCGTGGCGGCGTCGAACGCGGCCGCCCGCTCCGCGAGCGCCGTCGCGACGACGTCGTGATTGCCCGCGTTGGAGATGATGAGGAAACGGTCCTCGGCCAGCCGGTACACGATGACATCGTCGAGGATCCCGCCGTCCGCGGTCAGCACGAGGCTGTACTTCGCCTTCCACAGCGGCATCGTCGAGAGGCGGCCCGCGAGGGCGTAGTCGAGGAACTCCCCCGCGTGCGGGCCCGTCACGAGGAACTCGGCCATGTGCGACACGTCGAACAGGCCCGCCGCGCCGCGGACGGCGTGGTGCTCGGCGAGGTCGGACGAGTAGCGCACGGGCATCATCCAGCCGCCGAAGTCCGTGAAGCTCGCCCCGAGCGCCTCATGGCGTTCTCGGAGCGGGGTGTAGCGAGGTTCGGTCATGAGTTCTCCCGGTGTCGGTGCGGGCAGGCGGGTGCCTGAAGAACTCCCCCTCTGTCATGGGCCTGAGAGTTTCACCGCCGCTTCCGAGATGCATCGGATGCGGCCGCTTTCACCGTCGGCGGATCCCGGAGGATCGCTTTCCAGAGTGGCCCGATCGCGACGGTACGCGTACCTGAGAGATTGGCGGGGAGGCTTGCTCCTTCGGTGCCCGGCATGCGCTCTGCCGAGGCTCTCCCGCCACGATCGTGGGGCCGATATTCACGTGTGGCGCCCAGCATAGCTGGCACCGCCCGCAGATGCGACGAGCGCTCGCGGGGGGGGTGCTCAGTCGACGCAGGGACCGGTCGAGACGGGCTCGCCGAGGGCCGGGGCGCTCTCGACCGCGGCGGCGAGCGACGCGGTGGTCATGGCGTACCCGATGTCCGAACCGTCGTCGGCCCGGGCGAAGACGACACCGGCCACCTGCCCGGATGCATCGAGCAGCGGCCCGCCGGAGTTGCCGGGGCGCACGACCGCATCCAGCGCGTAGACCTCCCGCGGGTTCGAGCCCGACCGGTAGATGTCGGGCACGAGGACGACGCCCACCGACTGGACGGATGCGGAGCCCATCGTGAAGGGCCCGCCGTAGGGGTAGCCCTGCACCACGCCCGCGCCACCGGTCGGCAGGTCGGCGGCGACGGGGAGCGCCGCGGCATCGAGTCCGTCCACCGCGATGACCGCGAGGTCTGCTGCCGGGTCGAAGGACACGACTCGACCCTCGCGCGCGCCCCGTCCGGGCAGCTCGACGACGGGGGAATCGACGCCCGCCACCACGTGGGCGTTGGTGACGATGCGATCGGGGGCGACGACGAACCCCGTTCCGGTGAGGCTCTTGCCGCAGGCGTACGCCGTGCCGGCGATGCGGGCGACCGACTGCGCGGCGGCGCTGAGCGCCGGGTCGTCGAGATCGACGGGCGGCGCGGCGGGACCGGCGGGGGGCGTGTCGAAGAGCGCGCCGAGCTGCGGAAGGCCGTCGTCGATCACGACGGAGCGCACCTGGGCGAGCGCCTCGTCGACCGGGCGCGGTGTGAGTGCCTCGATCGTGCGCAGCACGCTCGAGGAACCGACGGCCGAGGACACCACGGGCATCCCGGTGGCGGCGAGGGACTGCCCCACGAGCGAGAGCGCGAGCGCGACGACCGCCACGTTCACGACTCCCCCGAGCGCGCGGTCGAGTCCCTTCAGCCGGATGCGGTCGGCACCGCGCCGGAGCGTCGCCCCGACGATGCCGCCGAGCAGCGCGCCGCCGAACAGCAGCAGGGCGACGAGCGCGAGAACCGCCCAGCCGCGCCATTCGGCCGCCGGCACGATCCGGCCCACGATCGGCACGAGCCACCAGGCCGCGAGCCCGCCGAGGGCGAGACCGACGAGGCTTCCGACGCTCGCGAGAAGTCCGCGACGCAGCCCCTGCACGAGAGCGAGGACGAGTGCCAGCACGAAGAGCACGTCGATGACGACCGGGATCACCCGCTCAGCGTAGAGGCGGCGCCTGACAGCATCCCGGAGACCGGCGGCCGCCGGCGCACGATGCGCGGCGACTTGACCTTCTGGTCAGCGCGACATTAAGATGATCGCAACTTAAGGTCATCATGACACGAACCAGCCTCCTCCCCGCCTCCCCCTCCTCCGCACCCGTCGAGGCGTCGCCCGCCGACGTCACGCGCGTGGCCGTGTCCACCGTGATCTTCAGCGTGCGCCGCGAGGACGACGATTGCCCCCGCCTCGTGCTCCCCCTCGTCCGCCGCACCCGCGACCCGTTCGAGGGGCTGTGGGCGCTGCCCGGGGGGTGGCTCGACATCGCCGAGAACCTCGACGACGCCGCATCCCGCACCCTCGCCGAGACGACGGGACTCACCGCCAGCTACCTCGAGCAGCTCTACGCCTTCGGGCGGGTCGACCGCTCTCCCTCGCGGGTCGTCTCGATCGTCTACTGGGCGCTGCTGCGAGCCGACGAGGTCGACGCACAGGTCGCCGCTCACGCCGCCGCGGGAGATGCCCCCGAGAACGTCGAATGGTTCCCCGCAGCCGATCTGCCGACCCTCGCGTTCGATCACAACCACATCGTCGAGTACGCGCTGTGGCGCCTGCGCAACAAAGTGGGCTACAGCCGCATCGCGCACGGCCTGATGGCCGATGCCTTCACCCTCGCGGACCTCCGCGAGGCCTACGAGGCCATCCTCGGCCGTCGCCTGGACCCCGCGAACTTCCGCCGCCAGGTCGAGAAGTCGGGAACCCTCGTGCCGACCGACGAGTTCCGCACCGGCAGCCACCGCCCCGCACGTCTCTACCGCCCCCATCAGGACGTCGAACTGGCCGATCGCGGCCCGCTCGCGCCCACCGCACCGCACGAATCGAGCACGCCATGAATCAGGCAACGCTGACCCTCCAGCCCCGCCCCATCGACCCGTCGGTCGATCATGAGATCCAGGCGATCGTCGCAGGCCAGACGACCGCATCGACCTGCAACACCGATCTCGCCGCGGGGCCGTGGAACTTCGACACCCGCCCGGGCTATGGGCCCGGCGCGTCGATGGGCGATGTCATCCCCACCGGCTCGCCGCGGCAGGGGCAGCTGCCTGCCGCGTACCGCGACGCCTCCGACGAGGACCTGGACCGGCGCATCCGCGCCGCGAAGGAGACGCTCGGCGACCGCGTCGTGATCCTCGGCCACTTCTACCAGCGCGAAGAGGTCGTGCGCCACGCGGACTACGTCGGCGACTCCTTCCAGCTCGCCAACGCCGCGAAGTCCCGCCCCGACGCCGAGGCGATCGTGTTCTGCGGCGTGCATTTCATGGCCGAGACCGCGGACCTCCTGTCGGGGCCGGACCAGGCGGTGATCCTCCCGAACCTCGCCGCCGGCTGCTCGATGGCCGACATGGCGAACATCGACCAGGTCGAGGAGTGCTGGGAGAGCCTCGAGGAACTCTTCGGCGATATGGACGCCCCGGATGCAGAGGGTCTCCTGCCCGTCATCCCCGTGACGTATATGAACTCCTCGGCCGACATCAAGGGGTTCGTCGGCCGTCACGGCGGCATCGTCTGCACCTCCTCGAACGCCCGCACCGTCCTGGAATGGGCGTTCGCTCGCGGGCGACGAGTGCTGTTCTTCCCCGACCAGCACCTCGGTCGCAACACCGCGAAGGCGATGGGCGTGCCGCTGGAGCGGATGCCGATGTGGAACCCCACGAAGCCCCTCGGCGGATCCGACGAGCAGACGCTGCAGGACTCGCGCGTCATCCTGTGGCACGGGTTCTGCTCGGTGCACCGCCGGTTCTCGGTCGATCAGATCGACAAGGCACGCGCGGAGCACCCCGGGGTGAGGGTCATCGTGCACCCCGAGTGCCCGATGCCGGTCGTCGACGCGGCCGACGAGGCGGGCTCGACGGACTACATCCGCAAGGCCATC